>CAZTDH010000079.1:0-9136 GCA_964612615.1 uncultured Paludibacter sp.
TATCCGAAAGGAATTTCACCATATTTTCCGCGACAAAGCCACAGTGATGATTTTGCTGATGATGCCAATAATTCAGATTATTCTGTTTGGTTTTGCATTGTCGCAGGAAGTAAAAAACACAAAGGTGGTAGTACTTTCCACCAGCAGTGATGAAGCAACACGCCGGATAATTAACCGTATAAATGCCAGTGAATATTTCGATGTGGTTGGCTCTGTCCACAATTCGGACGAAATTGACGCTGCTTTCCGCGATGGGAAAGCTAAGCTCGCCATGATTTTTGAGGATCATTTTTCAGAAAATCTGAAACATACCGGAAAATCGCATATTCAGCTGATTGCCGATGCGACTGATCCGAATGCAGCCAACTCATTTATGTTTTATGCTTCGAATATCATCACCAACTATCAGCAGGATATTTCGCAGCCACAATCGGGTGGCGGAATGATTGTGCCTGAGGTAAAAATGCTTTACAACCCGCAAATGAAAAGTGCTTTCAACTTTGTGCCGGGTGTGTTGGGAATGATTATGATTTTGATTTGTGCCATGATGACTTCCATAGCCATTGTACGCGAAAAAGAAATGGGAACGATGGAAATTTTGCTGGTGTCGCCTATGAAACCGATGTACACTATTCTGTCGAAAATCTCACCTTATTTTGTGCTATCAGTAATCAATTTCGCTACCATTATGCTACTTTCGGTTTTCGTACTGAAAGTGCCTATTGCCGGTAGTTTTATCAGTCTGTTTATTGTTTCGCTACTCTATATTTTTGTAGCATTGGCATTGGGACTGCTTATTTCAACCGTAACTAATTCGCAACTAGCAGCCATGATGATATCCGGTATGGGCTTGATGATTCCGGTTATGCTGCTTTCGGGAATGATTTTTCCCATTGAAAATATGCCGGCATTCCTACGGTTTATATCCAATTTCGTGCCGGCACGCTGGTATATCGATGCTGTGAAAACCATTATGATTAAAGGGCTTGGGCTCGGTGCCGTATTGAAAGATGTTGGCGTTTTGGTATTGATGGGAACGGTTTTGGTTACAATCAGTCTAAAGAAATTTAAAGTACGATTGGAATAGTTTATAGTTGACAGTTAATAGTTAATAGAAAATCTTATATGATAAAATATCTTCTGAAAAAAGAGTTTAAACAAATCATTCGGAATCCGTTTTTGCCGAAAATGATTTTTATGTTTCCGCTGATGGTGTTGCTGGTATTTCCGTGGGCGGCAAGCTACGAAATTAAAAACCTGAACCTGAGTGTGATTGACAACGATCATTCATCGTACTCCAGGCGTTTGACGCAGACCATTGTTTCGTCGAACTATTTCCGGTTAACCGATATTTCTACGGATTATAATCACGCTCTAAAAAGCATTGAAAGCAATAAAGCGGATATCATTCTTCAAATCCCGAAGAATTTTGAAAAAAGTATTATCAATCACGAAAATGTGAAAGTAATGATTTCGCCCAATGCGGTGAATGGCATGAAAGCCGGTGTTGGAATGACTTATTTGGCGAGTATAGTTGGTGAATTCAACAATACGCTGATTTCTGAATTGTATCCCGAAATGGCCAAAAGCAGCTCGTCTATTATTCAGATTGACTCCCAATACCGTTTCAATAAACATCTGAATTATCAGGTATTTATGGTGCCTGCACTGATGGTTATGATTCTGACTTTGTTATGTGGGTTTTTACCTGCTGTTTCTATCGTTTTCGAAAAAGAAATTGGCACAATGGAGCAAATGAATGTGAGTCCGGTGCCAAAAATAATCTTTATTCTGGGAAAACTGATTCCCTTCTGGATTATCGGGTTTATTGCAATTACTATTGGTTTTCTGGTTGCCTGGCTCGATTACGGATTAATTCCGGTGGGACATTTCTATCAGATTTATACCTTTGCAGCCATTTATATTTTCGCCATTTCGGGCATGGGAATCGTAATTTCCAACTTTGCCCAAACCCTTCAGCAGGCTGTATTTATCGTATTTTTCTTTATGTTGCTTTTTATTATGCTCAGTGGTTTATATACTCCTGTTGACAGTATGCCTAACTGGGCGCAGTGGCTGGCAGCTTTCAACCCGCTGAAACATCTGATGATTGTGATGCGCTCCATTTACCTGAAAGGCAGTAATTTCAGTCAGTTGTCACGTGAACTGTTTGCACTTTTGGGGTTTGCAGCAGCATTTAATGGGTTGGCGGTGTTGAGTTACAAGAAGACGAATTAAACCACTAAAGGGGAATTGAGAATTTAGAAGTACCATTAAATAAAAAATAAGGCTATACTCCCTTTTAGGGGTTGTGGGCACATTAATAATTATGAAAAAACTTACTTATACTGAAGCTGTTGCAGAATTGGAGCAAATTTTGGCAGAACTTGAAAATAATTCGGAAGTGAATATGGATATAATTTCCGAGGAAGTGAAACGGGCAGCTGTTTTGATGGAGTTTTGCAAAAAACAGTTACACGAACTGGACGAAGAGTTGGAAAAAATGCTGGAACATCTGTATTAATAGATTAAATCCACTCAACTTCATAATTGCTTAAGTCAGCGTATTTGCGAAGTAATTCAAGGCTATGATTTACAGCCTCTTGTAATCCGGCTTCTCCACTGTAACCGTTAATTATCATTAGCAAACTGGTGGTTGAGTCCGTAATTTTGGTGCGTTCGTTGTCACTAGTCGGTGTACCGATTCCGGCAATTTGGTCACGATAAAGCGGCAATCCTTCCACATTGAGCAGTCCGCGACCAATAGCTTCAAACTCATCCTCAGCAGTTCCGACTCTCAACAGTACATCGCCCTGTATTTTAGTTGAATCAAATCCACCAATGGAAAACCCACTGCGAATAGAAACCAGATTGATGATATCCACTAGTGTGCTGACTTTATAAATTTCAATTTCGCGAACAATGCGCCGGCAAAGGGCTTCGGCAGAAGGACGGTAACGATTGGGATCTTTCCCCAATGCTTTGTAAGCTTGACGGGTAGCTGCAATTTCAGGTCTTTTGTTGATTTCTTCAATTCTAAACGTGGCTTTAATCTGCTGAATTTCTGTCTCCATTTCCTGCCATAATCCAGCAGAAGTTGCCGAATTATTTACTTCACAACTTATAATTGCCAGTTTCAGATTTGTGCAAACTTTTCGTATTTCAGGTGAGATTTCTATTTTCATAAATGCTGTCAACTATTTAATCATTATTCCACTCAACATTCTCCCCGATTTAATTCCCAATCGTCGTGCTGAGAAAAAACGTTCATGTTCGGTATAAGTGCAAATTCCGGCAATTTCTACATGTTCGGGTAAAATTCCGGCTTTCAGTAATGATTGTCGGTTGGCTTCCCAAAGGTCCAGATGAAGTTTATCGCCTTTTTCCATGAAAATAGAATCTGTATCAAAACCTTCATCTTCGAAAGCGGCAATCAGTTCACGTCCCACATTATACGCATCAACCGAAATAGAAGGTCCAACCGAAACTACTATGTCAGCAGCATTGCAACCGAATTTCTCAATCATTTTAAAAACTGTTTTCACAGCTATCCGACCACAGGCACCGCGCCACCCTGCATGAGCCACTGCTACAATCTTTATGCGGGTGTCAAAGAAAATAAGCGGCACACAATCGGCAGTGCTGACTCCGACACAAACTTGAGGAAGTTGGGTGATAAGCGCATCAACACCGTGCAGGTATTGATTTTTTTCAGAGGTAGAAAGCAGGAAAAAAGTCTCGTCGATTACACGGATTTCGGTTCCATGTGTTTGATAGGGAATTATTAATTTCGAAGGCTCAATGCCCAGTTTTTCGCATAAAACCTGATGGTTTTCTGTCAAATGAACCGGATTATCACCTGAAAACGGACTCAGATTGAAAGATGCGTAATTGCCCACGCTTACACCGCCTTCACGACTTGTGCAAAAATGGGCAATCTCATTGTATTTGTCAAGTAAACTGTAGGTAATCATACTAGCGACTATAAACTACCGGCTACCAACTATTAAAGTTCGTCCCAACCGATGCCTTTGTATTTACTCAAATCATCATCTTCCTCTTCGTCACTCCATTCTTCATCTTCCTCTTCATCCCATTCATCGGCATCAATCAACTTCTGACTAATCTCCATAGGGCGATGAGAGAATTCCACCACTTTGTTGGATTCTTTATTTATTTCAGTCCAGATTAAGTCTTTTAGTTCTGGAATTCCCAAACCTGACACAGATGAAATAAACACTGTCTGAATGTCTTTCGGTAGTTCTTTTCTCAATTCTTCCAGCAATTCTTCATCCAGCATATCACATTTTGTAATTGCCAATACACGTTGTTTATCAATTAATTCAGGATTATATTGCTTCAATTCATTTAGTAAAATATCAAATTCTTTAATGATATCGTCGCTATCAGCCGGAATCATAAACAGTAAGATGGAATTTCGTTCAATATGGCGAAGAAATCGTAACCCCAGTCCGCGGCCCTCAGCCGCACCTTCAATTATTCCGGGAATATCGGCCATGACAAACGATTTGCCGTCGCGATATGAAACAATTCCCAAATTGGGAACCAGCGTGGTAAAAGGATAATCAGCAATTTCGGGCTTAGCAGCTGAAACTACCGACAGTAAAGTAGATTTTCCTGCATTCGGGAAGCCTACCAAACCTACGTCGGCAAGCACTTTAAGTTGAAGAATAACGGTTTTTTCGATGGAAGGCTCGCCGGGTTGAGCAAAACGGGGTGTTTGATTGGTTGATGTGCGGAAATGCCAGTTTCCCTGTCCACCGCGACCACCTTGTACCAAAACAACTTCCTGACCATCTTCGGTAATATCGCACAGGTATTCTCCGGTTTCGGCATCATAAACCACTGTTCCGCAAGGCACTTCAATCACTTTGTCCTCGCCTTCTTTTCCAAAACTGCGACTCTGACTTCCGCCATCGCCATCTCCGGCATGAATATGACGGGCGTATTTCAGGTGAATAAGCGTCCAGTGATTTTTGCTTCCACGCAAAATGATATGGCCTCCGCGTCCGCCATCACCACCATCCGGACCACCTTTCATGGTGAGTTTATCTCGGTATAAATGCTTGGAACCAGCTCCACCTTTGCCCGAACGGCAAAATATCTTTACGTAATCTACAAAGTTTGAACTTGCCATTTTTTTGTTTGAAATTTTAGACGTTAGATTTTATATTGAATCTGGAATGGAGTTAAGTTATAAAAAAACAATCGTAAATCAATTCATTATCTTAACAACTTTGAATTACGATTGGAAATTGTTTCTTAAACTTCAATCGTAAATTAATAAATTGTAAATTATTAATAGATTTCCCCTTTGGCTGCCAGCAGAGTATTTTTCATCAAAGCAATTCGTGTCATCAATCCTACTCCACCAGGAACAGGAGTTATAAATGAACATTTTGGAGCAACTTCGTCGAAAGCAACATCACCTTTGAGTTTAAAGCCAGATTTAGTAAGAGTCGAAGGAACTCTGGTGGTTCCAACATCAATAATTGCAACGCCATCTTTCACCATATCAGCTTTCAGAAACTCAGGTTGTCCTAATGCTGCAATAATAATATCAGCCTGCAAACAAATTTCCTTCAAATTTTTAGTGCGACTATGACAAACCGTCACAGTAGCATCGCCCGGATAACCTTTTTGCATCATCAGCGTTGCAATAGGTTTTCCAACAATATTACTCCGACCAATAACCACGCAATTTTTGCCCGCAGTAGGAATTTCATAACGTTTCAACAATTCAATAATTCCTGAAGGAGTGGCAGAAACATAACAAGGTAGGCCTATCGACATACGACCCACATTCACAGGATGAAAACCATCCACATCTTTACGATAATCAATAGCTTCAATTACTTTATCTTCCGAAATATGCTTAGGAATTGGCAATTGTACAATAAAACCATCAACATCAGGATTTTTATTCAGTTTATCAACTTCAGCAAGCAATACCTCTTCGGTAACATCTTCCTCGAAACGAATGAGAGTTGACGTAAAACCACAGTCCCCACAATCTTTTACTTTTCCAGCTACATACGATTCGCTGCCACCATCGTGACCAACAATAATCACAGCCAAATGCGGACGTTTTGCCCCTACAGCAACCATATTTTTTACTTCTTCGGCAATTTCAGTTTTAATTTGCTCCGAAATAGCTTTCCCATCAATAAGTGTATACATTATCTTTGAATTGAATATTTTTTAAACAAAACATCCGATAAGCTTACCTTATCGGATGTAAATGATTTATCTCTTTTTTCCTATTTTCAATTTTCCCTGACTCATGGAAGCCATTTTCATCATTTTGCTGGTTTGTTCAAACTGTTTTAGCAAGCGATTTACTTCCACAATGGTTGTCCCACTTCCTTTTGCAATGCGATTTTTGCGACTTCCGTTCAGCAAACTCGGGTTTTCACGTTCACGCGGCGTCATGGAATGAATAATGGCTTCAATACCTTTAAATGCATTATCGTCAATATCAACATCTTTCAATGCTTTACCCATTCCCGGAATCATCGCAGCTAAATCCTTGATATTACCCATTTTCTTGATTTGATCAATTTGAGAAATAAAGTCATTGAAGTCAAACTGATTTTTGGCAATACGTTTCTGAATTCGGCGAGCTTCCTCTTCATCATATTGTTCCTGAGCACGTTCCACCAACGAAACAATATCACCCATTCCTAAAATACGGTCGGCCATTCGTTCAGGGTAGAATACGTCCAACGCATCCATTTTCTCACCCGTACCAACAAACTTAATTGGTTTATTTACAACTGATCGAATAGAAAGAGCCGCACCACCACGTGTATCACCATCAAGTTTTGTCAGAATTACACCATCAAAATCAAGCTTATCGTTAAATTCTTTGGCAGTATTCACAGCATCTTGTCCGGTCATGGAATCAACCACAAACAAAATTTCCTGAGGATTAATTGCTTTTTTGATTGCAGCAATCTCGGCCATCATCATCTCGTCAACAGCCAAACGACCGGCAGTATCTATAATTACAACATCATTCCCATGTTGTTTGGCATATTTAATAGCAGCTTCTGCAATTGCAACCGGATTTTTGCTTGTCAAATCGGAATAAACCGGAACACCAAGTTGCTCACCAAGCACTTTCAATTGTTCAATAGCTGCCGGACGATACACGTCGCAAGCCACTAACAGCGGATATTTTCCACGTTTGGTTTTTAGTAAATTAGCCAGCTTACCTGAGAAAGTAGTCTTACCTGACCCCTGCAACCCTGACATTAATATTACTGCTGGATTTCCTTTCAGGTTAACGTCAACACTCTGACCACCCATCAATTCGGCCAGTTCGTCATGCACAATCTTAACCATCAACTGATTCGGTTTCAGCGAGGTAAGCACATTCTGACCCATGGCCTTTTCCTTCACCGTTTCGGTAAAGGTTTTGGCTATTTTATAGTTTACGTCGGCATCCAATAAGGCTTTTCGCACATCTTTGAGCGTTTCGGCAACATTAATTTCGGTAATCCGGCCTTCACCTTTCAGAATTTTAAACGACCGTTCAAGTCTTTCACTAAGAGATTCAAACATAACTTATATATTATTTTTTAGAGAGCACAAAGGTACAAAAAAACACTTTATTATCAAACCCATTGAATCACTTAAAAATTCAATCGTTGATTATTAGCAAATTCTATTAATTCAGGGAAAAACTGAAAGAATTTTGCTTCCAACACCTGTTCATTTTCAACCAAAAATTGAATCGTTTTATCAGGTTTTATAGCAGAAACTTTGTGATTAGACATAATTCTTAATGATTCTTCAAGTCCCTTCAAGGTTGAATATTTGTGAAGACGATTGGAGAAAATCAGATGGAAAATAAATCGCTTAACCCGGACCGGCAGATAATTGTAATTCAGAATGGCTGCAAAATAAAATTTAAAGGCAAATATGTTCAGCGAAGTGCGTGGTGAATACTTTTTGAAATTCTTGCCAAGGAAATAATCGAAATACATATCAACAACAATCCCAGAATAACGACCAAAAGCCGGACGCACAAAATTGACTGTTTCTTTTACAACTTCATGATTATCCGTAAACTCGTCAATTAATCGGTGTAAAACAATTCCTTGCCTTATCTCTGTAGGATAATTCTTTAATTTACTGCCCTTTACAAAATCTCCAATAAAGTTACCAATTTGTAAACGCTGATGGTTTCCTGACAAAAATATGTGTGCTAAATAGTTCAAATCAAGGATTTTTAAGTTGGCACAAATGTAGCGAAATAATTGGTTGACGGAACAAAAATGGATTTAACTTGTTATAATAGAAATTTTTAACCGCAAAATCGACATAAATGAACAATCATTTATTTATCTTTGCATTATGAGAGTAAAAGACGACGAAAAGGTCAACAAAATATACCGTGCAGCTATAAAGGTTGTGAATCGCGATGGTTTCGAAGGTAGCTCCATGTCGAAAATTGCAGCAGAAGCAGATGTATCGGCAGCTACCATTTACCTGTATTTCGAGAATAAAGAAGATATGATTAAGAAATTATTCATTCATTTAAAATCTCGAATGGGGAGCTCATATCACAAAGTCAACAATGAACTTACGCCATCAAAAGGCACATACAGAACACTTTGGTTGAATCATTATCAATTCATTATGGAAAATATCGAGGAATTTAATTTCCTGGAGAATTTCACAAACTGCCCATTGATAAACAAAATTGAAAACGATAACAAACTCGATTACTGTTCAACGATTGAATCTTTCTTCGAAAAATCAAAATCTATCGGCTTAATCCAAAAACTGAACAATGACTTACTTTACAGTTTATTGTTTTCACCTATCAACTATATGGTAAAAAAATCTATATCAACAAACAAAATACTAGAAACCAACGATTTAATAAACACATTTGAAGCTTCATGGCGGGCAATATCAAAATAAATTCAAAATACTTAATTCTATAATGAACATTCATTCATTTTAAAGTGTTATAGTTGAAAATTCAACAATAATAATTTAAAAAATAAATGATTTATGAGCTTAATTAATCAATTAAACTGGCGTTATGCCACTAAAAGAATGAACGGAACAAAAGTTCCGAAAGAAAAAGTTGACCGGATTT
>CAZTDH010000080.1:0-9039 GCA_964612615.1 uncultured Paludibacter sp.
ATACGCCGAATTGTTTCCCAACAGGGGCAGCGTCAAATTCTTCCAGAAGAGGCAGCGTAATTTGTCCAAAAGAACATAATGCGAAGAATACGAACATCAAAAGTATTATTTGCTTTTTCATATTTTAGATTTTATTTTGTTTATTGGTATATTGAAATTAGTTGTAACCAGGATTTTGCTTTATTTTGGAGTTTTCTATTATTACATTTGCAGGAACGGGGAACAACATATTTTTATCACCAAAATTTGAAGCGTTTTGTTGCCCAACTTCAATGTATTTTCCCATTCTGATCAGATCTTCCCGCCGTTTTCCTTCGTACCAGAATTCCCATCCCCTTTCTTTCAGAATGTGTACTCTTAAACTCACCATGTCAGGGAAATCTGCAAGCTTTAACTCATTCGCTGAACCTGCATAATTGTCAAATGCCCTTGACCGTACACTATTTATCAGATCAATACTTTCCTGATTTGGCCCCTTTAATTCATTTAATGCTTCGGCTTTAAAAAGTATGACTTCAGCAAATCGGTCCATCACTTTATCATTTCCAGCCCAAATACCAACAGCTTGTGGGTCGATGCCATATTTCAGGGGCAACGCACCTATATCTCCCGAAGTTCTTAGATTAATTGTCTTTCCACTTGTATTTTCATATTGGCTCAACGCTAAATTGCGGCGTTTATCATTGGAGTTGAATGAATCATAAAATGCCCATGGCATTCGATGCCCATTCCATCCCTGTAAAGTATTTCCATATGGAGATTTAAAATCTCCGGGGATTATATTTGCATAAGTATGGTTACCGTATTGCTCAATAGGGTTGCCCGTTATAACAAATATCAGTTCTTTGTTTTTTTCATTTTGTGCAGAAAAGATCTTTGCATAATCAGGTTCTAACTTATAAACATTTAATCCAATAATTTCATTAGCAATAAGCAGGGCATCGTTCCAGGCATGTTTTTTCATGTGAAACTTTAAAAGATATTGCAAGGCCGCACCTTTGGTTAACCGTCCATATTGATCTTGGGTAACTGGGAGGGCATCAGCTGCAAGCCTGAGTTCTGTTTTAACAAATTGTTCTACTTCATCCGCAGTGGGCCGTTCTGGTTTATAGTCCGGGTCGGGATAAAGTGCTTTATCTTTTTCAACAATAAGTGGCATAGGCCCATAAAGCCGGTAGATATCATATACAAAAAATGCACGTAATGCTCTTACCTCTGCAGCGTATTTATTTTTTATACTTTCTTCCACAGGAGAATCTTCAATCTTTGCAAGTGTATATGTGGCTTGCGTTACGGCTGTGCCTAACCAATAGTAAAATTGGGTTGTCATTGCCCCATTTATTGCCCAGTTCCCGTTTAAAAAATCGTTCCACGACCATTTTGTTGTCCATTCTCCGGTTGCAACTTCATCCATCACTAAAGAACTACCATCGGAAAACATATATGGTGCCCAACCTCCAAGCCGCATCTCATGATAGATGGCTGTTGTAGCGACATCTAAATCCTGACTTGTCAAAAAGAAGTTTTTGGTTGTTATTGTTCCATATAGCGTTGGATCCAAATTCTTTTCACAGGAACCTATTGATAGTATGACTGAAACTAATAATATGTATTTGATTATTTTTTTCATGATAATTTACTTTCTGAAAAGGTTAAAACTTAAAATCAAAGCCAAGCGAATAAATTCTTTGCTGAGGATAAGCCGCACGGCTATTCTCAACTTCGGGATCCAATCCACTATAGTTTGTAATTGTAAAGAGATTTTGAACGGAGATATATAAACGAGCCGATTTAATAGTGTTCTTCCCCAATATGTTAGAAAAATCATAACCTAAAGAAAGATCTTTCAGTCGCAGGTATGATGCATCTTCCCAATAAGGTGAACCATAATAAGAATATGAATTCACTTCTCCGTTTGGCATTGTTGATCCCATGTTTTTTGACGACCAACGGTTTTGCACTTCACTTAGATAATTATAGTTTGAAGTTAGCTGCTGGATGCCATAACTTCCATATACACTATGCTCAATCCTGGTATTCGGATATTTGAGTGCGCCATAAGAAGCATAAAAAAATACATTCAAATCAAAGCCTTTGTATCTTAATGTGTTTGAAAGACCCGCAGTAAATTTCGGATCTTGAGTCCCCATATATATTGCATCGGCCTGATCTATTTTCCCATCTGGTATGCCTGTAAGTTTGCCATTTTCGTCCAACCCATTAAGGTCTTTATATTTTTCTTGCCCTGGTTTTAGGCTCGGCATTGTGGGTGTCGCTTCATTTGCCTGTTTGATTCCATCCGGAACAAGAGCGTAAACCGCCCGTATTGGGTCGTGATCTCCCTGGTATGGGAATAATATTACTTTTGGATCCCTTTCCAGCCAGTTATCTTTAAACATTGTATAAGTGAGCATGGTTTCCCAATAAAGGGATCCAGTCATATTAATTGTTTTTAAGCTTAATTCTAATCCTTTACTTTGAGTTTTCCCAACATTCCACGGTATATTCGGTACTACTGAATTAATCGGAAGTGCACGGTATGTTAGGAGGTCTGCAACTTGTTTAGAATAGATATCAATACTACCATTTATGCGATTTTTCAAAAATCCATAATCAACACCAAGGTTAATTTCTGAAGTTGTTTCCCATTTCAGATCAGGATTTCCGATTTTGGCCAAATTAACCCCAAGCTTATCTATACCTCCAAAAACATAGTTCCTTCCTTGAAAAGCATAATACTCAGAAGATGCATCGTTCGGAATATTTTCATTTCCAACCTGTCCGATACTTAACCTTAATTTCATGTCGGAAACACAATTTACATCTTTCATAAAGCCCTCTTTTACTAATCTCCAAGCAATGGCTGCTGAGGGGAAAAATGCATATCTGTTATTGGCTCCAAAACGGTCACTTCCATCAACACGCCCGGTAAAAGTAAAAAGATACTTATCTTCATACGAATACTGCATTCTGGTTAAATATGAAGCAAGGATATGCTTTGAAAAATATGAACTGACTTGCGGTTTTTGTTGACCTGCCTGGAGTGCATAATAAGAAAGGGCATCAGATGTAAAACCAGTTGCCCGGGTATACACACCATCTCCATTCATATCGTTATATGAATAACCCACTAAGGCAAATAATTTGTGTTTTTCCTTAAAAACCTTTTGATAATTTAGTAATGCTTCCGCAAGGTAGTCCTGCCTGTTAGACGAATTAATATTCGCATCCCCTCCAATTGCTTGTCCATATTTTGTTGTTTGAGGATAATAATTTTGCCTTTGCCCATTTTTAATATCAAGCCCACCCGATAATTTAACCCACAAATCCTTATTTAAATAGATGTTTGTAAAAGCGTTCAATAATAATCCTTTGGTTGTAGTATGATCTTGAATATCGAGGTATGAAAGTGGGTGATTTAACAATGCCTGATCCGGGTCTTCAATCCATGCTCCTGTTAATGGGTCTCTTTGTGCTTTTGTTATCGGGCTATAATTCATTGCCGATTCAATAATACCAGCTGTTGCATCACGTCCATCACCCAAGGTTGCATTTTCTTCATTTACCTGTGAAAGACTGGAAGAAATACCAATGTTGCACCACTTAGCAATTTTTTGGTCAAGGTTATAACGAAGACTGTATCTTTTTAAACCTGAAGTCTTAATAACCCCGGTTTGATTAAAATAATTGAAGGAAAGTAAAGTTTTGGTTTTCTCATTTCCACCACGTATTGACAGATTGTGCTGGTTTATGGTGCCTAATTGGGTAATTAAATCATACCAATTAGTTCCTACCCCGGCATTAAGAATATCCGTATCCGAATACTTGGAGGTAAAATTTAATGTTGCTGGATCTTTAGTCCCATAAGGAAATGCCTTCCTCAACATCAAAAACCGTTCATAGTCAAAATTGTTACGTTCTGTCATCCACTCACTGGCATTTAGAAGTTGGGGTTGGTTAATGATTTTTTGAACCGAGGTGTTAAAATTATATTCAACGTGTGTGCCCATCTCTCCTCTCTTTGTTGTTATAAGTATAACCCCATTACAGCCACGTGCCCCATAAATAGCTGTAGCAGAGGCGTCTTTTAGGATTTCGATTGATTCTATATCATTTGGATTTAAAGAGTTTAGAGGGTTTTGACTTCCTGAATTATATTGATTCCCGCTTCCGGGGGTGACAGCATCATTGATTACAGGGAAACCATCAATAACATATAATGGGTCATTGCCTGCACCAGTCGATGCGGCGCCCCTTATAAAAATACCTGTATTCCCACCTGGTTGGGCACTCCCTCCGAGAACGGTAAGACCCGCTGCTTTACCTGTGAGCATCTGTATAACAGATGGAGCTGTGCTCTTTTCTAAATCCTGAGATTTAACGGAAACAATTGCTGCATTTACATCGCTCTTTTTCATAGTGCCATAACCAACCACAACTACTTCGTCTAAACCTACTGTTTCTTCTTCCAGTGAAATACTAAAAATCGTTTTGTTCTCAATTGGAATTTCCTCTGATTTCATTCCAACAAATGAAAATCTTAATATTTTAGCATCAGTAGAAACAGTCAGCTCAAATTGCCCATTACTATCAGTAATAGCAGATGTAGTAGTACCTTTCACTACTACTGATACCCCGGGAATCGGAAGTCCATTTTTATCAGTAATGGTTCCGGCAATGTCTTTTTTTTCTGGTTGTTGTAGTAGAGGAAGAGTCAGATTTTTATCCTTTTCCTTAAGAATGATTTGGCGGTCACGAACCTCGTATGAAACATTGGTTTGATCACAAAAATCCTTTAAAACATCTTCGAATTTTGCATTTTTAAAATCACCAGATACTTTCTTTGAAAAATCAAATATTTCATCTTTGTACAAAAAGATGTAATTTGTTTTTTCTTCGATAGTTTGTATTGCTTCCCTTACATCAGCTTTTTCGAACTGAACTGACAGCCGAACTTGTGAAAAGCTGTTTCCAAATGAAATACAAACAATAAATAGCAAGATTGCAGTAAGTTTCATCTTCCTAACTTTTGATTTCACTTCATCCCTATGGAGGAATAAAATTTCTCGTTTTTTATTCATAGATTTGAATCGTTAAATGAACCGTAATAATAAAATTTAACACTCGGAGCTGGTAGGTGCGGGAACACCTGCCAGTTCTTTTATTTTAATATAGCATAAGAACCATCCCCATTATTTACAATTTTTACTGAAGCTGTTTTGGCAATCCTTTCAAGAACTTCATCCCTGTCATCTTTTAATTCAAGTTTCCCTGAAATTTTAAGCGTTCCTATCAACGGATCATCATAATTAATCCGAATGCTATAAAATCGTTCCAATTTTCTAACAAGGTTGCTGAAGTCAGCACTTTCAAACTTGATCAAACCCTGTGTCCAAAGAATATAGTCATCAACATTTACCGATTTTAAGGAAATTTGACTAGTCTCTATATTGAATGAAGCCAGTTGCCCCGGAACGAGCTCAGTCGACTGTGAGAAAAGTCCAGAATTATTTTTCCTTATACTAACTTTTCCTTCGGCTAAAACTGTTTCAATTATACCATCTGAAGAATAGGCTGAAACATTAAACCGCGTTCCCAAATCTTTAATGCGTATCCCGTTTGCCTGAACAATAAACGGATGTTTTGAATCGTGTTTTACATCAAAATAAGCCTCGCCGGTTAAAAAAACCTCACGTGTATCTCCGGTAAATACATCAGGATAGGCCAGTCGGCTACCAGCATTCAAAAATACTTTCGTGCCATCAGCCAATAGTATTTCTGAAGTTTTACCATATGGTATAATTAGTTGATTAAGTGTATTGACTATTTTTGGATCAGTTTTTGCAGGCTTTATTGTATCTTCATTAATGATCAATTCTCCGGTTTTTTGATAACTAACCACAGAACGTTGGTGACTAAGCATCACATTTTCACCATTCGAGCGAATGAGTTGTGCTTGATTGTCAGGGATTTTTTCTTCTGAATTGAATGAATAAAAAGCTGGACTGATTGTATCCTGTCTATAAAAAAGTAATGCTCCTATTGAAAAAAAGAGTACCGCAACTGCAGCATATTTTGCTATACTAAATAAAATCCGTACTGATTTTCTTGATTTTTGCCTTTCCTCTATTTGCTTTAATATACGTGAAAACAACAGGATCTTCTCTTCTTCAGAAAGTGATTTGGCAACGGTCCGAAACTGAAGGATGATTTTCCGGGCCAAGTGGATGTTATTTGTTTCTTCTGGATGTTCTGTTTGATAGGTATTCCAAAAAAAATCAAGTTCAGAAGAAGGATTAAAAACCCAGTTTATAAATGAGATGTTTTCGAGATATTTACTTAGATCGTCCATTTGCTTAGTTAGATATACACCTTAAAAGGCAACTAACTACTCAAACATGGACAGCTTTTTTTACTTTTCTTTGAAAAAAATGAAATAAAATCGTAATCGATTTATTATCAAGTAATTTCCTGACTGTTTTTAATGCCCTGTAAACCTGTTTCCGAACCGATTCAATAGTTATTCCAAGAATATCTGCAATTTCGGGATATTCCATCGCCTCATTAAACCGAAGATAAACGGCTTCTTTCTGTTTAGAGGGAAGATCGTCCAATGCTTTAGAAAGTTTTAATCTTAGTTCTTCATTGTTCTCAAATTCTATTAGCTTATATTCAGGACTGAATTCCAGCTCAGAAAATTTGTCTTCAGATATTTCCTCGCCCTCAAACCTTCTTTTTGATTTCAGCTTCTTTATAAGATTACGTTTCAGTGCCAGAAGTAGATAATACTTTAAATTTTCATGGGTTGTACGATTTTTTGCCCTTTTCAGGTAAAGATCAAGAAAAACTTCCTGGATGGCATCTTTAACAGTGTCATCATCGTTACAAAGCGTTTGGCCATAATTATATAACCGATCGACGTGAAGGTTGTAAAAAGTGGCAAAAGCTTCCTTATCGCCATCTTTGAACTGCAACCAAGTCAATTTCCAGTATTCCTCATTATCATTCCACTTTATCAATTCCATCTGGGATGCCGTTGATCATTTGCTTAAATTGTTGTCTAAAGTATAATAAAAAAGAATATTCACTGCAATTCTTTAATTTTGAAAATTCATTTTTACACCATCTTCTTGTTCATTATTCAATATTGCTTATCGGTTTTCCCGCTTTAAGACTTTTTTTAAGTTATTCTTTTGGGAGCCATATTCTCATATAAGGAAGTGCTTAAAAATTTAGGCGCATAGCGGGTTCCTGAATTTTTCTGCCGTTTTTTTAACGGCGGGCGCAAGTTCTTTTTTGGCAACTTCTTTCTATGAAGAAAAAAGTTGTAACCATTGAAATGAAAAATAATTTTTCCGGATTATTTTTATCCAAAAACTTGAAAATTAGGCAACAACAGAATCAAATCCATTTTCAGATTTGATTCTGTGTTGTTACACCCGAGCACGCCCTATGCTTTCAGGCAGAAAAAAAGGCAGAAATTACGGAAATATGACACAGCACCCAGCCACACAGCAGCCGCTATTCTGCCAAATAGCAGCCACCTTTCTTCCAGTTAACACACTCTATTCTGCCAATTAGCAGCCAACACCAAGCCACACAATAGCCATCACCGTGAATGTCAGAATCAGTCCTTACTTATGCCATTTCAGTCCTGATGCTGGCAGAAAATCTAATGGAGTCCATAGGTGTGAAGCACAATAAATGCCTCTCAATTTAATTGAGGAAAAGTTGGAGGAAAACAAGATCTACTTTTTCATCTGTTTCTTTTCTCTGCGATCAATTCTCAAAGCATAGGAAAGAAATGTGCGTAAAAATTTAGGCGAATATCGGGTACCTGAATTTTCCAGACGTTTAAAATGGATGGCACAAGGTTCTTTTTTGCCAACTTCTTTCTATGAAGAAAAAAGTTGCAGAATCAATCATTTTGATCAAAAAGCTTTTAAACCTTAAAAATTCGTATTGAATTTAAAATTAAGCCAGTACAATACAAAAATGCTAAAATATTTTTGTATTGTCTGGTATCAACCGAACTCGCCCTATCCAAGTGAGCGGAAAAAAAAGGAGGAAAATACGGAAATATGACATCCACCACAACGCAATACAATAGCCACCACGAACGATAGCAATAGGCTGAACAGTGAATCTCAGGTTCAGTCCTTAATATGGAGGAATCAGTCCTGTTGATCAGTCGAATTGAGGAAAGTGTAGAGGAAAAATAGTCCTGCCTGTATAGTTTTGGTTTGGTATTTGCTTTGGTTTGATGCTTTCACGAACAAACGTATCGTGGTACTGAATGAAATGACCGGAAGGACAATGAAGGGTAATGAATGAATGTGAACGGTGCGTCGGGTGAGTAGAATAAGTCAAGCCGGCTCCTTGTTGTTCAGTCCTGAGAGCTTGGGAAAGCGTGTGTTCCGGATTAAAGGAATCAAGGGAGTTAAGCGGAACTTACGCAATGGTGCCGAAGCTGGTTTTGTGAATGATTGAATAAGCAAGGAGAGCAGCTATCCCTGGTTGGGATAGCGGGAATGACGGACGGTTGAAAGAAGTGACACTAACTGGCTGCAAGCACATGGCCTTTGGGCTTTTTGTGAAATACATGGTGCTCATTGAGCACCATCAGGTACTCTTTACGACAATATTCGCCTACCTGATGGTGCTGTATAGCACTATCAGCCCCCAAAATTGGATGAGATCTTACGGACAGTGTGACTAAACGCCACGTCACGTCACATTGAATTGGATTGGTTTTTTGTTACTTGCCGCTGATTCAGCGATGAAATCAATGGCTTCGCAAATTTTCCTGTTTAGCATGATGAATATATTTTATTACAAGAAAGGATTTATAATTCAAACTGATCCTCCCGGGTGATTTACCCTGGTAGTTTTCTCTAAACAATGTTTTAATCGGCTTTTTTACCGAAGAATTTGATAAAAAAGTTCCATTTCATCGTTAATTTACCTTTTTTAGGAATTTAAAATCTATAACCACAAAAAAAAGTTTGTGGTTATAGCGTGGTTATAACAACAAAAAAA
>CAZTDH010000081.1:0-8919 GCA_964612615.1 uncultured Paludibacter sp.
GTGGTCATCACAAACCTTTTAATGATGCCGGTTTTGCAGGGGTAAGAATAATGGAGGCAAACGAAAACTATAACCGTCAGCATCAGGATATAAGGGTTGAGAATGGAATAAACTACGGCGATGTAATCTCTGGAGTGAATTTTGATTATGCATCAAAAATCACAAGCGTAAATGCCATTACGCTGGCAGGTATGGCCATGTCACCACTTTCTCCGGCTCACGTAAAAATTGGAGGAGCTGTATCAGCGTCAACAACTCTTGCATGGGATAAGTCCGACGATTCGAATTGTGTAGGATATAAAATATACTGGCGCGATACAACATCTCCACAATGGCAGTACTCACGGTTTGTGGGTAAAGTAAATATGTATAAACTGGAAAATATAATTATCGATAATTATTTCTTTGGAGTTGCAGCTGTGGGGAAAGATGGCAATGAGAGTCTGGTTGTGTTTCCACACGAGATGATAAAATAGACAAACTAAAAGATATGAAGGTGATTTTTAGCCGTTTTGGATATTCTTTAATCCGGATAATCGGAGTGTTATTGTTGTTGACTGCTTGTAAAAAAGATGAAGTTCAACTCCCACAGCTTTTTACAGCCAGAATAACTGATATTAAAGCCAGTACAGCAAAAGGGGGAGGAAAGATTACATTTGATGGAGGTGATGCTATTACGGCTTGTGGCTTATGCTTTGGATTAGAACATAATCCGGCAATTGATAAGAATAAAACGTCTGATACGCTGTATCATGCTGTATTCAACAGCAATTTAAAGAACCTTGTATCGGATACGGTTTATTATGTGCGTGCGTATGCTTTGAATAGTGCCGGTATTGCTTACGGCAAGGAGGTTACATTCCGTACATTGAAAAAAACACTTTCGGCAGTGACAACCAAAGACCCGGTTGAAATAACTTCGGGAGCATTTAAAGCAGAAGCAGAAATAACAAATGATGGTCGTGGAGTAATCTCCGCATGTGGATTTTGCTGGGATGTAAAGGAAAATCCAACTTTAGCCGGAAGCAAAAGTACGAATACACTTACAGGAAATTTATTTGCCCTTGTGGTGGATGGGCTTATACCCGAAATGACATACTACATAAGAGCCTATGCAACAAACGAAATGGGTACATCGTATGGAAATCAGGTGGTGGTGAAAACCTTGCCCATAGCTCAATTTTCTACCTTTACCATAACTCCAACGACATATTCTACAATGACTGCAAGTGCCACTATTACTACCGATTATGGAACTGACATAACTGAAAGAGGTTTTTGTTGGGCAGTGGGTAACGATCCGGTTATAACTAATGGTAATACATCTGTGGGGAAAGGTACGGGGAACTATTCGAGTGAAATAACCCAGTTGACATCTTCTACCGTGTATTTTGTAAGAGCCTATGCCCGTAATAAATATGGAATTAAGTATAGTATTTCACAGGCCACCAGAACACCGATTAAACCGGGAACTGTTGTTGATGCATCAGGTAATGTGTATAAATGCATTAGCATTGGAAATCAAACATGGATGGGTGCTGATTTGAAAACAGCTAAATACAGGAATGGTGATATTATTCCCGGCTATGTGAACAATACATCTACAGTAGGAAATGTAACTACTTATTACACAAATCCCAATTATGGTAAATTCTATAACTGGTATGCTATTACTGATCCCAGAAATATAGCTCCTGCAGGATGGCATGTTGCCACTGATGCAGATTGGACGCAGTTAGAAACCAACCTGGGTGGTAGTTCCGTGGCCGGAGGTTTACTTAAGGAATCTCAGGCATATTGGTATCAACCCAATGCTGCATCCGATGCATTCGGATTTACGGCATTACCTGCCGGTTGGCGGTATCTCGATGGTTCTTATGATATCGGTTTTGAACTGGGTCATTGGTGGTCTGCTACAGAATCTTCCGAAACAGAAGCATACTACAGGTCTTTCTTTTATCGAGATACCCAATCACGAAGATTCACTACTGACAAAAAAATAGGCATGGCAGTAAGATGCGTAATGGATTAAAATATATTGCCTTAAACCCTTTCTGGTAGAGGGTTGTAGATAATATAGAACAGTTCGCGAATAATTATTGTTTTGAAGTTTAATAGTTAGATTCGCAAAAACAGATGTTTTAGGGACTGATAAATAATTGATTAAGTGTACTCCATAACTTACTAAGTCTTTATCAACAAGAATGATTGTTGATAACTATCATGATTCATACCCTTGTAATATTGTTTATGATAAAATGTTTCATACATCAGAAACAAAGCAGTATTTTTGAGCATTATTATAGTAGATTCCCAACATCATTATGGCTAAAGAAGAGTTAGCAAGTATTGGCTCATTATATAATTCACTAACCGACGAAAGCAGGATAGTGGGGAGAATTGTGGCCAATAATGATTTTAGAATAGATGGCGAAATAGAAGGAGATATTAGCTGTAATGGTAAGATTGTAGTGGGTGAAAACGGGTATTTAAAAGGCTCAATTTCATGTGTAAGTGCAGAAATTATCGGAAGGGTAGAAGGTAATATAACGGCAACTGAAACCTTGTCGTTGCGTAGTACAGCCAACATTACAAGCCGTGTAATTGCTAAAAGATTATTAATAGAGCCTAAAGCCGTGTTTGATGGAACTTGCTCTTTTAAAAGCTCAGAGACTGTTTCAGTAAAAGATTAGTAAAACATTTTCATGTTGTTTAACGTTGAAGTAAGAGATACTTCAACGTTTTGTTTTTAGTACCAATTGAGAAAGATATAACCGTTAAATATTTTTAGTATGGAAAACAGTTATTTTAAAGCATTTGTCATTCACGAAAAGGATGGTAAATATCATCAGGACATTAAAGTGTTGTCAACTGATAGCTTACCTGATGGAGATGTGCTGATACGGGTTCATTATTCTTCTATTAACTATAAAGATGCACTCTCGTCAATTGGAAATAAGGGTGTTACAAAAAATTATCCCCATACACCCGGTATTGATGCTGCAGGTGTGGTGGAATATTCCGAAAATGATAATTATAAGGCCGGAGATAAGGTAATTGTTACGGGTTATGACCTCGGAATGAATACCGCCGGTGGTTTTGGTCAGTTTATCCGTGTTCCGGCTGAGTGGATTGTCAAATTACCGGAAGGACTATCACTAAAAGAATCCATGATTCTCGGTACAGCGGGATTTACTGCCGGTATATCTGTACTCCGTATGAGTGAACTGGTAAAACCAGCGGATGGAAAAATAATTGTTTCGGGTGCAACGGGCGGTGTAGGCTCAATAGCCTTATCACTGCTGGCAAAACTGGGATATTGCACAGTTGCCGTTTCAGCAAAACAGTCGGAATACGAGTATCTGCAAAGTCTGGGTGCTTCAGAAATAATTCCCCGACTCGAATTTCAGGAGATGGATAAACGCCCGATCCTTTCGGCTAAATATGCCGGTGGAGTTGATACAGTGGGTGGTCCTATTTTGGAGAATATATTGAAAACTTTACAGCCACTGGGAGCTGTAACAACATGCGGAAGTGTATCAGCAACGCATATCAGCGTTTCAGTATTCCCGTTCATATTACGTGGAATATCACTGATTGGTGTGTCATCGCAGAATTATCCTGAGCCACATCGTCAGAATCTTTGGGTAAAATTAGCCAACGAATGGAAACTGGATAACTTACTGAATCTGTATACCGAAATAAGTATGGATGACCTCAAATCCAATATAGACTTGATTTTAGATGGCAAACTGAAAGGAAGAACCATAGTGAACCTGATTGACAATTGATTTGTCTGCAAACCTCCTGGAAAAGGATAAAAGTCATAACTATCATTGAATCAATTTTCAGTAAATTCAGATTGCAGAGAATATTTTACTCAAGATATTCTAATTTTGACAATCTTTTTAGGGAAACATTTTCATTAATGAAAAAAAAAACGCAATTTTGCACTTTATTTCCGGTAGTAATCCGACCTTAAATTTATACCTTTCTCTGAATGGCATTAGCGAACGAGAATTATTTAAAAACTCCCGAAATCTATGGTTTTGACGAAATAGAGAAGCGTGTTAATGCCTTTAAGTTGGTACATCCCAATACAAAATTAATCCGTTTAGGAGTTGGCGATGTTACCCGTCCATTACCCAATGAAGTTATTCAGGCCATGCACGATGCCATTGATGAAATGAGTTCGGCAGAAACATTCAGAGGTTATAGTCCTCCGCAAGGGTATGATTTTCTTATTGAAAAGATTGTACGGGATTACCGCTCATACGGTATCAGCGTTGATAAAGAAAGCGTTTTTATTAATGATGGTGCTAAATCGGATATTGGAAATATCGGCCATGTATTGGGGCGTGATAATATTATTGCCATAGCTGAACCTGTTTATCCGGTTTACGAAAATGCAACCATTATGAGCGGTCGGGCAGGTGTGCTAACCGACGAAATGAAGTGGAGTAACGTAGTTTATCTGCGTTGCAACGAAGAAACAAATTTTGCACCCGAACTTCCGAAGGAAAGAGTGGATGTTATTTATCTTTGTAATCCGAATAATCCTACCGGAACAGTGATGAAGAAAAATGAACTGAAACGCTGGGTGGATTATGCTATTGAAAATCAAAGTATTATTGTGTACGATGGTGCTTATTCATCATACGTTACTGAACCGGATGTGCCACGTAGTATCTATGAAATAAAAGGTGCACGCAAAGTTGCCGTTGAGGTGCGAAGTTATTCAAAAACAGCCGGTTTTACCGGTCTTCGGTGTGGTTATTCTGTTTTTCCGCAGGAATTAATGGTATATACCAAAATGGGTGAGGAGGTTTCGCTTTATAAGTTGTGGAGTCGGCGAAATGCTAATTATACCAACGGTGTTTCATACGTGGTGCAGCGTGCAGCTGAGGCTCTTTATGGAAAAAAAGGTAAAAACGAGACCCAGGAACTGGTCAATTATTACCTGACCAACACCACACTGATTCGTAACGAGTTGATTTCATTTGGTTTGGAAGTATATGGCGGAGTAAATTCACCTTATGTGTGGTTTAAAACACCGGGGAATCAACCTTCTTGGAAGTTTTTTCAACAATTGTTGTACGAAAACCAGATTGTGGCCACTCCGGGCATAATATTTGGTAATCAGGGCGATGGATTTATGCGTTTCTCCGGATTTAGCAGTCGTGAGGAAACATTGGTAGCATTAGAAAGAATAAGAAAAAGTAAATATTAGAAGCGAATTATTAATTGTGAATTACTAATTTTTTAATTATATTAATTATGTGTGGAATTGTAGGTTATATTGGTAACAGACAGGCGTATCCTATTTTGATTAAAGGTCTTCAACGCCTTGAGTATCGTGGATATGACAGTGCCGGCATTGCATTATTAGATGATGGTAACTTAAATGTTTATAAAGCAAAAGGAAAAGTTTCGGACCTGGTGCATTTTGCTGAGCAAAAAAATATCAAAGGTACTGTAGGTATAGCTCACACCCGTTGGGCAACACATGGCGAACCTAATCAGGTAAATGCTCACCCACATTATTCCCAATCGGAAGAGTTAGCAATTATTCATAATGGAATTATTGAAAACTATGCCGTTCTAAAAGAAGGATTGCAGGCACAGGGTTATACATTCCACAGTCAGACTGATACAGAAGTATTGGTGCAGTTGATTGAATATGTCAAAAAATCTAACAAGGTTGATTTGACTAAAGCAGTTCAACTGGCGTTAAATCAGGTTATTGGCGCTTATGCCATTGCGGTAATTGAGAAAAATCAACCCGATGTAATTGTTGCAGCCCGTAAAGGTAGCCCGCTTGTGGTAGGTATCGGCGAAGATGAATTCTTCCTTGCTTCAGATGCAACTCCAATTATTGAATATACTAATCAGGTGGTTTATATTGGCGACGAAGAAATTGTAACCCTTCAACGTGGTAAACAACTTAAAATCAGAACGATTGCTGATGCGGAAAAAACTCCGGAAATCAAAAAACTTGAATTGACACTGAGTCAGTTGGAAAAAGGTGGTTATCCACACTTTATGATTAAGGAAATCAACGAACAACCAAAAACGTTGAGTGACAGTATGCGTGGACGTGTAAGTCACGAAGAAAATGAAATAAAACTATCAGGTTTTATCGACAATAGAGAAAAATTCATGAATGCAAGCCGTATAATCATTACTGCTTGTGGAACTTCATGGCATGCCGGCCTTATTGGAAAATATGCTATTGAAGAATTTGCACGTATTCCGGTTGAAGTAGAGTATTCTTCTGAATTTCGTTATCGCAAGCCGGTAATTCATAAAGATGATATCGTTATTGCTATTTCGCAATCGGGTGAAACTGCTGATACCTTAGCTGCTGTTGAATTGGCCAAATCGCAGGGTGCATTCATTTTCGGAATTTGCAACGTAGTGGGTTCGTCCATTCCGCGCAATACCGATTCTGGTTGCTATACGCATGCCGGTCCAGAAATTGGAGTGGCTTCTACCAAAGCATTTACTGCTCAGGTAACCGTTTTGACCATGCTGGCTTTGCTTATTGGTAAGGAAAAAGGTACACTTGATAAAGATCAATACAAGAGCATAGTAGCTGAACTTGGACTTATTCCGGATAAAATCAAACACTTACTGAAACAAGATGCTGTTATTGCCGAGTTTGCTAAAACATTTACTTATGCTCAGAATTTTATTTATCTGGGTCGTGGATATAATTTCCCTGTGGCACTTGAAGGAGCACTTAAACTGAAAGAAATCTCTTATATTCATGCTGAAGGTTATCCTGCTGCTGAAATGAAACACGGGCCAATCGCTTTGATTAGTCAGGAGATGCCGGTAGTTGTTATTGCTCCTAGTGCAGGTATGTATGAAAAGGTGGTAAGCAATATTCAGGAAATTAAAGCCCGAAAAGGTAAAATTATTTCAATTGTTACTGAAGGCGATGTGGTGGTTCAGAATCTTTCTGATTACACCATCTGTATACCGGATACTGTTGAATGTCTTGTGCCTTTGTTGGCAGCAATACCTTTACAGTTGCTGGCATATCATATAGCCGTTGTGAAAGGCTGCGATGTGGATCAGCCGCGTAACCTTGCCAAATCAGTAACGGTAGAATAGTACACACTCAAAACCCCTGCGTCTTCGTCGGGGTTTTTTGTTTGATGTTGTTTATCAATATATTATAAATGCGCAACTAAATTTTTAACCATCACTGAGATTTAAAAAAAATGTGTGGAATTGCAATGATCAGGCTATTGAAGCCACTTGAATTTTATCAGGAGAAATACGGAACCTGGCAGTATGGTTTACAGAAAATGTACCTGTTGATGGAAAAACAGCATAACCGCGGTCAGGAAGGAGCAGGGTTAGCTACACTCAAACTAGATATGCCTCCGGGAGAAGAATATATCTGGCGCGAACGTGTAGAAGGAAAAAACGCTATTCAGGATATTTTTGCTACTATCAACAAGAAAATGTCTTCTATTTCGGAAGAGGTGTATAGCAGTGTTGAAAAGTCCAAAGCCGAATTGCCTTTTGCAGGTGAATTATACCTCGGACATTTGCGTTATAGCACTACCGGCCGAAGCGGCTTGTCATACGTTCATCCTTTCCTGCGCCGTCACAACTGGAAAAACCGAACGATGGTTCTTGCCGGTAACTTCAACCTGACCAATGTGGATGAATTGTTTGACCATTTGACACTAAAAGGTCAACACCCGCGTGATAAAGGTGACACATTCCTGATGCTGGAATCATTGGGTTTTCAACTCGACCGTGAGGTTCAGAAAGAATACGATAAAATCAAGCAACGCTATACTAATGATATTACGATTACTCAAAAAATAGAGGAAAATCTGGATATTGCTTCATTTATTCGTAAATCGGAGAAATTGTTTGATGGTGGTTATACCATTTGTGGTATGCTTGGTCACGGCGATTCATTTGTTTTTCGTGATCCTAAAGGAATCCGGCCTGCATTTTATTATATCGATGATGAGATTGTTGTTACAGCTTCTGAACGTCCTGTTATTCAGACAGCGTTGAACGTAAAAGAGGAAGATGTGAAAGAACTGAACCCTGGCGAAGCTATGATTATCAAGAAGAATGGTACGATTAAGTTCGAAACTATTCGTCCGGCGGCTGCTGAACTCGCCAAATGTTCGTTCGAGCGAATTTATTTCTCACGCGGTAGTGATATCGATATTTACAAAGAACGTAAAAGACTTGGTGAATCATTGGCACAACCTATTCTGAAAGCCATTGATAATGAAATGGAAAACACTGTTTTCTCATTTATTCCGAATACAGCTGAAGTGGCATTTTTTGGAATGAAAGATGGTATCAAAAATGCAACCCAAAAACCAATCCGTGTCGAAAAAGTATTAATTAAGGATATTAAATTACGAACTTTTATTTCGGCCAACGACGAACGTAATGACCTTGCTACTCACGTTTACGATGTGACTTATGGTTCTATTCGTAGGGGTAAAGTGGATAATCTGGTAGCTATTGATGACTCGATTGTGCGTGGTACTACACTGAAACAGAGCATTCTCAAAATTCTTTACCGACTTGAACCAAAGAAAATTGTAATTGTGTCTTCTTCGCCTCAGGTGCGTTATCCGGATTATTATGGCATTGATATGGCGCGAATGAATGAGTTTTGTGCTTTTCGGGCAGCTATTGAATTATTGAAAGAATCAGGTCGTCAAAATATTATTGACGAAGTGTATCGTAAATCCAAAGCGCAGGAAAATCTACCAAAAGAGCAGGTTGTAAATTATGTAAAAGAGATTTATAAACCATTTGCCCAAGAAGATATTTCAGCTAAAATAGCAGAAATGCTTACTCCGGAGGAAGTTGATTGTCCGGTTCAGCTTGTTTATCAGACCATTGAAGGATTACATCAGGCTTGTC
>CAZTDH010000082.1:0-8795 GCA_964612615.1 uncultured Paludibacter sp.
ACGGTTCCGATCCGTTGCGCTGGTATATGATGACCAATGCTTCGCCCTGGGATAATCTGAAATTTGATATTGAAGGCGTGGAAGAAGTGCGTCGCAAATTTTTTGGAACGCTTTATAATACCTATTCGTTTTTTACGCTGTATGCCAATGTAGATAAATTTACATACACCGAAGCCGATGTGCCGTTGGAAAAACGTCCTGAAATTGACCGTTGGATAATTTCATTGCTCAATACTTTGGTAAAAGACGTAACCGAGTATTACGAAACTTACGAACCAACCCGTGCCGGACGAGCAATTTCTGATTTCGTGGGCGAAAACCTGAGTAACTGGTATGTACGCCTCAATCGCAAACGTTACTGGGGCGGTGCGTACGACGAAGATAAAATTGCTGCCTATCAGACACTTTATACTTGCCTGGAAACAGTTGCACTACTGATGGCACCTATAGCGCCATTCTTTGCTGACCAATTGTTCCTTGACCTAAATGTTGTAACCGGAAAAGATGCCGCTGAATCGGTTCACTTAGCCGATTTTCCAAGCTACGATGAAGCCCTGATAGATTCTAATCTGGAAGAATGCATGCAGTTGGCTCAGCAAACCTCATCGATGATACTGGCACTGCGCCGCAAAGCTGAGAAAAAAGTACGTCAACCGCTTTCTAAAGCAGTTGTTCCTGCACCCGACGAAACAACTTTCAAACAACTTAGCTATATTGCCGAATTGGTAAAAGCCGAAGTGAATGTGAAAGAGCTGGAAATAATTCCTGCCGATACGGATATGAATAATCTAGTAAAGAAAATTAAACCGAACTTCAAAACACTGGGTAAGAAATACGGCAAGCAAATGAAGGAAATTGCGCAGGCATTTTCGACGTTTGGCACATACGAAATCAGCGAAATTGAACGTAATGGGGAATATACTCTAAAACTGGATTCGGGCAATGTGGAAATTAGCACCGAAGACGTTGAAATCATCACAGAAGATATGCCGGGCTGGTTGGTTGCCAATGAAGGTAAACTCACTGTAGCACTCGACATTACAGTAACCAATGCTTTGGTACGCGAAGGAATCGCCAGGGAATTAGTAAACCGTATTCAAAATATCCGTAAGTCGAACGGCTACGAAATTGTAGATAAAATTACGGTTGAAATTGAAAGTCGCCCGGAAATCGAGGAAGCCGTTAAAGAATACACAAATTATATAGCCCAGCAAACATTAGCGAATGTTGTTTTGTTAGTTGAGAAATTAACCGATGCTACTGAACTGGAATTTGACGAATACAACGTAAAAGTGTCGGTGAAAAAAGTATCGTGAAACTTGTTCGAAATTTAATAACGAAATAATTGTTCAACTGAAAGAATTTTGTTATTTTCGCAGACAATTTAAAATCGAAGAATACCCTGAGTTTAAAACCATTTATTTTCAAAAACTGTTTTTAATAATTACGACTATGGCTGAAAAAACAAGATATACAGATGCTGAATTGGAAGAATTTCGTGCGCTGATTACCGAAAAACTAGAAAAAGCACAACGCGAATACGAAGAATTGCGGCTTGCAATTGCCAATTTGGATGGAAACGATGTGATGGATACATCACCTACGTTTAAGGTGCTGGAAGAAGGTGCTTCAACCTTGTCGAAAGAAGAAGCCGGACGTTTGGCTCAACGCCAGATGAAGTTTATTCAACATTTGCAATCGGCTATGATTCGCATTGAGAATAAAACCTACGGGATTTGTCGCGAAACAGGCAAGCTGATTCCTAAAGAACGTTTGCGCGCCGTTCCTCATGCTACTTTGAGCATTGAAGCCAAAAACGACCAGAAATAACTGGAAGAAATATACACAATTCGGCAGCGGCACACATGTCTGTTGCCGATTTTGTGTTTTAATACATTGAATGTTTTTTTAATTGAGAATTAAATTCCCCATGTCAATTACCAAAAAATCCATTTTACTCATTCTACTGATTTTGATTATCGATCAGGCAGTGAAAATCTATGTCAAGTTACATTTCTCCCTGGGTGAACATGTTGACGTGTTTAGCTGGTTCAAGATTTACTTTATAGAGAACAACGGAATGGCATTTGGCATGGAGTTGATTGGGAAATTATTTCTTACCCTTTTTCGTATTATTGCAGTTGGAGCGTTGGCATGGTATATCCATTTATTGATCAAAAAACAAGTTCGTCAGGGCTATATTCTGACAATATCGTTGGTTTTGGCTGGTGCAGCAGGTAATATTATTGATTCGCTGGTTTACGGACTCATTTTTAGTGCCAGTAATTACCTGGGACCAATTGCAACTTTGTTTCCCGAAGGTGGTGGTTATGCCGGATTATTTTACGGAAAAGTGGTGGATATGCTGTATTTCCCACTAATAAAAAATGCATCAGGTGAAACGCTGTTTTTCAGCCCGATATTCAATATTGCCGATTCAGCCATTAGTTTGGCAGTTGGAATTATCCTGATTTTCTTCCGCAAAGAACTGAATGAAAGTCTTGAAACAAAAAAAGAAGTTGATGCTCCCACGGATAACAAATAATTTCTTCCGACTTTTTTTCGTCATTGGAATCATGTTGGTTTTGTCGGCTTGCGGTCGACCTAAGGGAGTTTTAAGCGAAAGCAAAATGACAAGCGTGTTGGTGGATATGCATAAAACCGAAGCAACGCTGACCGAAAAGGGTTTGTATTATGACCCATATTCAAAAAAAGCTCCTTATTACAATAATGTTTTTAAACGAAACAGAGTTACACAGGCTCAGTTCGATTCATCGCTGGTTTGGTACACGAAAAATCCGCAGAAATTTGAAAATATGTACGACGAAGTTATTAAACAACTAACTGTTTTACAGAAAGATGTGGATAACAACAAGTTTCACCCAATTGATTATGCCAATCTGGATAAAGTACGTGTAGATATTTGGAACAAGCTGACTCATCATAAATTCACTAAAGATTCAATACGAACCAAACTGGGTTTTGAAATTAAGCAAGCCGATTTATTATATCGCGATGTGTACGAGTTGAAGTTGTTACTCAAAATTGCAAAAGAAGATTCATGCAAAAAGCAGCGCATCGAATTGCGCCTGAATTATTATAATGGTACGTCTGACCATACGTTCCATTTGGTGAAAAACGATGGAATAACCCGTCGGTTCACTTTCAGAATGCCGGCCTATAAAAAATTAAAAATCAAATCCGTTTCAGGGCAATTGCTGGCAAGTTCAGCTTATAAAGGCGTTTTCCATGCTACCCTCGATAGCATTCAATTGATTCGCGAATTCAAGAGCCTGCAACAAGACAGTCTGAAACGGTTGGTGCAGGAGGCAGATTCTACACATTACGCCGGAGCTACCAATTACGATAATCTGATGACACCACGACCATCCGGTCATACATTCAGAAAGAGTCGAATCCTGAAACCGTTATGATAAGCCGGGTTAGCAGTCATTTGTTGTTTTGCGAACCTGACAGAATTCTCCGGCAATCAGTTGTGGAGCGGAATGAAAATCAGGTGGTCACTGCCATTTTTAGTCTGACCGATAGCCGGACGGAAGCCGCAAATACCAGTTTTTACGATGGAATTATCAGTAAGGGAATCGTGTCGCTTAAATTGAACTTGACAGAAGACCGGCTTGCTCAAATCAGGATTGAATATAATTACGTTGATTTTTCGCTGAAGAATCCAATTATTGATTTGACAATCAATAAACAATTACTTATTGATTTTGGAACGGAAGATTTGACAGAAATAAACGGACTTTTTCGAAAAGTTAATGACTTATTCTCAACTTTTCCGATTTTCGACTTCATTGCAGCTTGTGTTTATTATCCGGCTTTGTTAGTGGGTCAAAATGTGCTGTTAGAATTGAATAAAAGTGCCGAACTAATTCTTTGGGTGCAGGTGGATTTGGTCAATAAGCATCTGAAAATCAATACCTGTATCCGCAAAATATAGAAATCGAAAAGAATATTTAAACAATAAGCGGTTCGTTGCGTTATTTTAAGGCAAACCGAATCAATATAAAACCAATTCCCTACAGAAAACATGTGGCAGATTTTCATTGGCAGTTTATTATTAGGATTAATACATCCACTGGTTCCAAATCATTGGATTCCGCTTATAGCCATCTCCAAAACTGAAAAATGGACAACCCGTGAATCTGTTTTAGCTACGTTGCTAACCGGTTTTTCGCACACCATCAGCACCATTATTATCGGAATTATTGTCGGTTTTGTAGGCATCAAACTTTCCGAAAATTGCAGCTATATTACCCGAATTGCTGCTCCGGTAGTTTTACTTGCTATTGGCTTGATTTATATTGCACTTGATTTCCGTTCAAAACATCACCACTATCATTTTGAGATTGACAAAAATAAGATAAAAGCTAAAAAATCGAAAACAGCGGTACTGATTAGTTTGTGTATCGGTATGTTTCTTTCGCCCTGTATTGAGATTGAAGCCTACTATTTTCAGGCTGCAACCAAAGGTTGGTTGGGCATTCTAATTGTCTCGTCGGTTTATCTCATTGTTACCCTAACCATGATGGTGGCACTGGTTTATCTTGGACTGAAAGGTGTAAATAAAATGAAATCCGATTTTCTGGAACGTCACGAAAAATTAATTACAGGCTTATTGTTGATATTCCTCGGCTTGTTTGCGTATTTTGTAGAATTTTAAAAACAACTTTTAATTTTAAAACAATGAAATCAACTAACTGGACTATAGATAATATCCCTGAATTATCGGGAAAAACAATACTGGTTACCGGTGGTAATAGCGGACTTGGTTTTGAAGCTGTTAAGGCTTTTGCAGGTAAAGGAGCTGACGTAATTATGGCTTGCCGTTCGTTGGCTAAAGGAGAAGAAGCAAAAAAACTTCTGACCGGTTTAAATCCTCAAGCAAATATCTCGGTTATGGAGCTTGATTTGACAGATTTGAAATCAATTCATTCCTTTGTCAATCAATTCAAAGAAAATCATTCCCGGTTAGACATATTACTGAACAATGCCGGTATTATGATGGTGCCTTATGGCCTGACAAAAGATGGTTTTGAAAACCAAATGGGAACTAATCATTTAGGTCATTTTGCATTAACAGCTCAACTGCTCGAACTGCTTAAAACCACACCAAATTCGAGAGTTGTGAATGTGAGCAGTATGGCGCACAAAAGTGGAGTAATGGATAACAATAATTTGCTTTACGAAAACGGAAAAGATTATAGTCCAATAAAAGCTTATGGACGTTCGAAATTATCCAACCTGCTGTTTACCTATGAATTACAGCGATTCTTTGAGAAAAATAAAATTGATACAATCGCTGTTGCAGCACATCCCGGTGTTTCGGATACTAATTTGTTTAATCATGCAGCACCAAAATGGTTGATGAATTTGCTTCGTCCCTTGTTTCTGTTTATGATTCAACCGGCTTCGATGGGTGCTTTGCCCGAAATTCGCGCTGCGGTTGATGCAGATGTAAAAGGCGGTCAGTATTATGGACCGGACGGTAAAAAAGAAATGAAAGGCTATCCTGTAGTGGTAGAATCAACTGAAGCGTCACACAACAAAGAAGATGCCCGTAAACTCTGGGAATTATCTGAGAAACTCACCGGAGTAAAATTTAAATGATTAAACAACTAAAATCCGTTTTTTATCCCAATCAATATCAGGGTTGGGGAAAAACTAAACGCTATTTTGAAGGGTGGTATTTTAAAGTTGTAACAGCCGATGAAAGTCGTGCCTTTGCATTTATTCCCGGCATTGCCATGGACGAAAATGGCAACCAACAGTCGTTTATTCAGGTTTTGGATGGTAAAAAACAAACTGCTGAATACCACAAATTTGATGTAAATGAATTTGTTCCGACATTGGGCAAATTTGAACTTAAAATTGCCAATAATTACTTTTCCATAAACGATTTTCAGCTCAATTTATCCTCTGTTCAAGGCAAATTGCGGTTTTCGGGGCAGATTATGTGGCCTAACCAATGGTATTCGCCCGGAATAATGGGACCATATTCGTTTGTGCCTTTCATGGAATGCTACCACGGCATATTGAGCATGAACCATCGCATTGATGGACAGTTGACAGTGAACGATGAAGCGATAGATTTTACAAATGGTCGGGGTTACATTGAAAAAGATTGGGGTCATTCATTTCCAAGTGCTTATATCTGGTTGCAAACCAATCATTTCAGCAAATCAGGAATTTCCCTGAAAGCTTCTGTTGCCAAAATACCGTGGTTGGGAAGTTCATTCGTTGGTTTTATAGCAGGGATTTTGATAAACGACCAATTAATCCAATTCACTACCTACAACGGTTCAAAACTCCTGAAATCGCATATTGATACCGAAAAAGTGGAGTTGATACTGGAAAATAAAAAATTCAGATTGGAAATAATAGCACATCGTGAAAAATCCACTCAACTGGCTTCGCCAATTTCAGGATTTATGGATGGCCGGATTGAAGAAAGTATGACTTCAGAAATTGAGGTAAAGCTTTTCGATAAGAAAAATAACAATTTACTGTTGAATGACATAGGCAAAAATGCCGGTCTGGAAGTTGCCGGAAATGTTGAAGAAATAATAGTTATGCCTAAGGTTTAAAAAAATATTGTACTTTTGCACCCAAATTATTATTAATGACAGTTTTCAATTGTAAATTGTAAATTGTAAATTGTAAATTGTAAATTGAAGATGAGTGTTGTAGAAAAAATAAAGACCGCCAAATCCACCGCTTTTTCGTTTGAATTATTACCGCCTTTGAAAGGAAACGGTATCGAAACTGTTTGCAGAACCATCGACACCCTGCGTGAATTTGATCCCAAATACATCAATATTACCACTCATCGCAGCGAATTGGTTTTCAAGCAAAAGGCCGATGGGCTGTTTGAGCAGGTTGCTGAGCGTCATCGTCCGGGTACGGTTGCTATTGCAGCGGCCATTCAGAATAAATACAAAATAGCCGTTGTACCGCATGTAATTTGCAGTGGTTTTACCCGCGAAGAAACTGAATATGCATTGATTGACCTGCAATTTTTGGGAATAACTGACTTACTTTTGTTGCGCGGCGATAAAGCCAAGCACGAACGCGATTTTTCGCCAACCGGACACAAACATGCCACTGAATTACAGCTTCAGGTAAATAATTTCAACGATGGATTGTTTTTGGATGGTTCTAAAATGAAATCTCCGGTAAAGCCGTTTTCGTATGGAATGGCATGCTATCCAGAGAAACACGAGGAAGCACCGAATTTGGAATCGGATTTGATTTATGCCAAACAAAAAGTAGATGCCGGTGCAGAATACCTCGTAACTCAAATGTTCTTCGACAATAAGAAATATTACGATTTTGTAGATAAATGTAAGGCAAACGGTATCAATGTTCCTATTATTCCGGGAATAAAACCGATAACCCTGATGAATCAGTTGACAGTGTTGCCTAAGATTTTTCATACCGATATTCCGGAAGAATTTGCAGCTGCTTTACGAGCTTGTAAAACCGATGCCGATGCCGTGGAAGTTGGAGTGGAGTGGTGTACCCAGCAGGCTAAAGACCTGATTGCTCATGGTGTTCCGAGCATTCATTTCTACAGCATGATGGCTACTCAAAGCGTGAAACGGGTGGCTGAACAAGTATTTTAGTCAATTAATAATTCACAATTAATAATTTACAGTTTTGAGTATTTGAACATTTCAAAGAAAATTGTAAATCGTAAATGAATAAATTGTAAATTCTCAAGATGTTAGGTTTCTTATTATTTATCCTCATTTTTATCCTGTTTATAGGATTAATGATTATATCCAGTGTTTTCGGATTTATCCGTTCCATTTTTAGTTTTGGAAAACGAAATACACAAACTCCCGATTCACAAGCTCAGGACTTTCAACAACCAACTTCAAAATCAAAGATTTTTGATAAAAATGAAGGGGAATATGTTGATTATGAAGAAATGAAATAATTTTCAATTTCCAATTGAAGTTAGAGTCAATAATTTTTAGATCGTAAAAATTGGAAATTACACAAACTGTACTTCCTTAAAATAAAACCCTTTTCGTTCGCCTTGCTCAGTTTCAAGTTCAAGTTTTCCATCGGGATGAACAGATACTATTTTAGCAATGAAGTTTTCCGTTTCGGTTTTATAGGGGTGAAATCCATTCCGCCGATACAGAATGTCGGTATATGCTGAACGGATATAGTCAGTGTTTGATTCCTGATACAATTCCAAAATATTTTCGCAGATGGATTTCAGAATCTGGCTGCGGTTGAGTGTGTGTCCGGTGATTTGCCCCAGTGAAACAGGATTGGGTGCATCGCTCAGGAAGATTTTCTGATTCACATTTAGTCCGATTCCAATAACCGTTTTAAGCTTATTGCCCTGAAATGAGTTTTCTATCAGAATCCCGGCAAGTTTTTTATTTTTCCAATAAATATCATTTGGCCACTTAACTTCAATATCACTCGTGTTTTTTTCCAGTGCTTTTTTAATAGCCAGACTCACTATTTGTGAAATAAGAAATAACTCGTCCGATGGGATTCTCTGTGGATAAAGCACCATACTGAAAAGCAGATTCTTGCCTCTTTCGGCTTCCCAACTGTTTCCTGTCTGCCCTTTACCTGCTGTCTGATAATCAGCATATACCACAAAACCTTCCGGCAATTGCTCCTTGCGAAGCATCTCCCAAAGCAAGGTATTGGTGGACTGAGTTTCATTTATGAAGAAGTCCCCTACCCCATTAAGTGGATTTTTTATTTCTGTATTATCCATTTTATCTAAAGTGCTTTCTTTTCTT
>CAZTDH010000083.1:0-8732 GCA_964612615.1 uncultured Paludibacter sp.
TCACCACCGGAACGATACCCAGTTTTTTGCGGTATTCGCGGGTGATTTTTATTTTTTCATCAATTTCATCGTTGCTGCATTTCGTTACCAATCGGGTTACCTGGAAATCGGAGAATCCGGTCAGTTTAGCTTCTGCCAGCAATTCAGTTGGCAAGGTTTCCAGTGAATTGAAAGTATGAAGTTTATGTTCGAGCGTTACAATGCGTTGTAATTTATGCAGGAACCAACGGTCAATTTTGGTCAAATCGTGCAGTCTGTCAACCGAATATCCGCTGTGCAAAGCCTGTGCAAGGTAAAATACACGTTTGTCAGTTGGTTTAGAAAGAGCTGTGTCCAGATCATCGGCAAACATATCTTTGTTGGCCACAAATCCGTGCATACCCAGTCCAATCATACGCAAACCTTTCTGGAAAGCTTCTTCAAAATTACGTCCGATAGACATAATTTCACCAACAGACTTCATGCTTGAACCCAACTGACGACTAACGCCCTGGAATTTACCCAAATCCCAACGTGGAATTTTACAAACAATATAATCGAGTGCCGGTTCGAAGAAGGCTGAAGTATCTTTCGTTACCGAGTTTTTCAGTTCAGGAAGTCCGTAGCCCAAACCAAGTTTTGCTGCAACAAAAGCCAACGGATAACCGGTTGCTTTAGAAGCCAGCGCCGAAGAACGACTCAAGCGGGCATTTACTTCAATCACACGGTAATCTTCCGAAACCGTATCGAAAGCATACTGAACGTTACATTCACCCACGATGCCAATGTGACGGATAATTCGGATTGCCAGCTCACGAAGTTTATGATATTCGCTGTTGGTCAGTGTTTGAGAAGGAGCAACCACGATACTTTCACCGGTGTGAATACCGAGCGGATCGAAGTTCTCCATGTTACAAACCGTAATACAGTTGTCGTAACGGTCGCGAACTACTTCATATTCAATTTCTTTCCAGCCTTTGAGCGATTTTTCAACCAACACCTGATCGGAATAAGCAAATGCTTTTCCAACCAACATTCTGAGTTCTTCGTCATTATCGCAGAATCCGCTACCCAGACCGCCCAATGCATAAGCAGCACGAACAATTACCGGATAACCCAGTTCATTGGCAGCGCGGACAGCATTTTCAAGGTCGTTTACCGCTTCGCTCTTGATATATTTTACGTCAATTTCGGCTAATTTGCTGTTGAAAATCTCACGGTCTTCCGTATCAATTATCGATTGTACCGGAGTTCCAAGAACGCGTACGCCGTATTTTTCAAAGATTTTATCCCGGTAAAGTGCCACACCACAGTTTAGTGCCGTTTGTCCGCCAAATGAAAGGAAAACACCGTCAGGACGTTCTTTTTCAATAACACGCTCTACAAAATCGGGAGTAACGGGTAGGAAGTATACTTTGTCGGCAATACCTTCAGAGGTTTGCACGGTGGCAATGTTCGGGTTGATAAGTACGGTCTGGATTCCTTCCTCTTTCAGCGCTTTCAAAGCCTGCGAACCTGAGTAATCAAACTCCCCGGCTTCACCAATTTTCAATGCACCTGAACCAAGAACTAATACCTTAGCCCCACCAAACCTCCCCGAAGGGGAGGCTTCAGAGAATGTCCGTAGAAAGTCTGCTTTTGGTGAATTTGAAGAATTATTTTTTTTTGCATTTAACTCTTCTTCAATTAACGAAATTACATCAAATCCAGCTAACTTTACATCCCCTCCTTTGGAGGGGCTTGGGGAGGCTTCTATTGTTTTGATAAATACGTCGAACAAAAATTCTGTATCGGTTGGACCTGAAGCAGCTTCAGGGTGGAACTGAGCAGAGAACCAGGGCATGGTTTTATGACGAATACCTTCGTTGGTGCCATCATTCATATTTACGAATAATGGTTCCCAGTCAGCTCCGAGTGTTTTATTGTCAACGGCAAAACCGTGATTCTGCGAAGTAATAAAGGCACGTTGTGTTCCAACCAATTGTACCGGCTGGTTATGACTGCGGTGTCCGTATTTCAGTTTGTAGGTTTTTGCTCCACCGGCTACCGAAAGTAACTGATTACCCATACAAATACCGAAAATTGGTTTTCCGGTTTTCATGGCTACCTGAATGTGACGAACGGTGTCTTGTGCATATTCAGGGTCACCGGGACCGTTTGAAATAAACAGACCATCGAATTCTATGTGGTTGAAATCATAATCCCAAGGCACACGAATTACGGTTGTATCGCGTTTCAGCAGGCAGCGGATTATGTTGTGTTTTACACCGCAATCAACCAACAATACACGGTGTTTTCCGTTTCCGTAGGTAATTACCTCCTTGCAACTTACTTTGGCAACCTGATTTTCATCGTCGGGATTTATAAACTCAATGTCATCTCCATCAGGAAAAACAAACTTACCGCGCATGGTTCCTTTTTCACGAACCAATTTTGTCAACTCACGGGTATCAACACCAAAAATTCCGGGTACTTCGTTTTCTACTAGCCACTCGCTCAGGCTTTTCCCTGCATTCCAGTGACTGTATTCAAAAGAAAAATCGGAAATAATCAGGCCGGTAGCTTGAATTTTTTCCGATTCGTAAAAAGTAGAAAGTCCGTTTTGAATGATGTCGTTCGGAACGCCGTAATTCCCAACCAACGGGAACGTTATCGTCAACAGCTGACCTGCGTAGGAGGGGTCGGTGAGACTCTCGGGATACCCGACCATGGCTGTGTTAAAGACTACTTCACCGGCAACCGCTTTTTCATAACCAAAGGATTTCCCTTCGAAAACGGTGCCATCTTCCAAAACTAAATGAAGGGGCTTGTACTTTTGCATAAATATTTTATAGGATTATCAAATTTCGCTGCATTGCGGGACTGATACAGGGGTTGGCTGACTTCGTTAAGTGCCTCGTTTCCCTTTTGTCCAAATTTGTGCAAAAGTACTGCTTTTTCTTCTTTCGTGCAACTGTAAGATTCTTAAAAGCGACTAAATTTTTCCATTTATTTTAAATAGCTATCCGTTTGTCATTAAATGAGATAGAAAAAGAATATTTATTCGTTTTTGATAGATTAATTTGATTTTTCAGCTCCGGGCAAGGACAGATTAATCTTATAATGCGAGTTACTTTTAAATATCAACAGTGAATCTTTTTCAGCAGTTCTGATATTCAGGTTCTTTTCAGGAAGTTCCATGGATGTTTTCATATAATTCCGTAGGAATAAATTCCGGTTTTCGAGTTTTGAAATCAATTCATGTTCCAGTGAATCAGGAATGTAAAGCATTTGTGTTTTATCTTTTACCGGAATTTTAGCAATGGTCTTACCGTTTGCAGTCAAAGTGGAATCAACATAATCAATGAAATCCCTGTCATAGTCAGTGATGGTTTGAACTTCTTCAAATGTAAATGGGTTTTTCTTATCGGTATCAGGCATTGAATACAAATAAGAATATTTGGTTTTATAAAGCGCATAATCATCTAAAACATCTTTCAGATTGGCAAACTGAGTGAGCTCCAACACCATTTCCGGTTTCTTTTTTATCATGCCTGCCAAATCATTCAATTGACTGTATTGTTCGGCTGTAAAGCTTGTCTGAAGAGGATTTATGTCGATTTTTTCCATTTTATCAGGATTCATTCCCAACGACCCTGCAAGGAATTTTACCGGCGAAAGTGCCACTTTAATCATCAGATTACCTATAGTTTGCCACATTATCTGACTATAGCTGAATTTTGGATCTTTCATATTACCTTTCACTGGTAGGTTGAAATTGATTTTTTCGTCTTTATCCTTCATTATATAAAGTGCAAATTTCAGTGGCAGATTGTATTTAGGCTTCATTTCCTTATGCTTTTTGCCAACATCCATTTTGTATACATCTACTACATTAATACTGTTGATGTTATTGTTATGAATGGTGGTTCGGGTCTCAAAGTTCATATTGCCCGATGTAATATCGTAAGCCGTATAACTTTTACAATATGGACTAACCTGTTTTAGACCAAAATTCTGCATATTCACAAAAATCTGTTGATTTGAATAATCATTCCGGTTACCTTTCCAGGTGAATTTCATATTGCCACTTCCACCAAATCCTCCGGTCATTTTCAGATTCATGTCTCCGTGTATATCAAAGTCAGCTGCCAGAAAATCAACACGTTTAATGGGAATATTCACTGTTGGTTTCATTGATTTATCCGTAAAATTCAGTTGTGAATTGCTAACGTTCAGATCCTTAACTTTGAAAGTCATAGGTTTTCCGGGTACTGTATCTTTACTTTTCTCTTTTGGGTCGTCTGGTTTGAAAATAGCCATAAAGTTATTCGGTTTTGGATCGGGATTCATTATAAAATCCAGTTTTGCATTCGAAGCATGAATATAGTCAAACAGGTAGGTCGAATTGATCTTGCTGATAGTACTAATTTTAGCTGAAACTGCTTCTGCCGTCAAAAGCGGTTCATTTGCACTGTTAGTCATATTGAAATTCTTTCCGTTTACTGTTCCACTTATATTGAAACCCATAATATGGTCAGTTTTTCCTTCCACAAGCAAATCGCCACCAACAGTACCTTCAAGCTCAGCAATGTTGAAATATTCCTGCATATAGGGTTTTATAATGTTTATGGCAAGGTCACTAACCAATAGACTGAGCTTGTATTCCTTGCTTTTCATATTCAGGCTGAGTTTGCTGTCAATGGTCGCGATTTCGCCTATTTTCAGGTGTAAACCTCCTTTGGTGTCACCTTTACCAAAACTAACTTCTGGAATAGCAAGTCCTAAGTCATTCATTTTAATGGTGTTCTTCAGTTCTTGGTCAGTATAAATCAGTTCACCACCCTTCATGAAAATATTTTTGATGACAATTGATTTTGGGAAGGAACTTTTGGAAGTATCCGCTTTTGCGCTGTCCTTTTTAGGCATTAAATCATCAAAGTTGAAAACGCTTCCATTTTGCATTACTACCAAATACGGGCGAATCACTTTCAGTTCGCTTATTTCAAGGTTTTTGCCCCACAACTTTGATAACTTTAAGTCAACCAAAAACGTATCAATTGATGCAAAAACATCTTTTCCATTGGCTTCATACATCGAAATTGAATCCAGTTCCAATGTACCGGTAAAGATGTTTAAATGCAATCCACGCATTTCCACCTTTCTGCCAATCAGTTCTTTACTATGCTTTTCCACGTAACTTTTAGCAATAGGAGAAACAATAAGTGCCAGAATAAGAACGATACCAATGATTGAAGACAATACAATCAACAGAATTTTGAGTGATTTACGTTTCATAATAAACTTGATTTTAAATGTGACTGCAATATTAATAAATTTATAGAGAAAACGTTCAATATCTTTAAAAGTTTTAGGCATAGAAATAAAAAAGACAGCTTGCTATCAGCAAACTGCCTTTTCGAAATCTATGAAATTCGTTTTAACTCGTAAGCTCAAAACTCCGATGTAAAATGAAATTGGATATTTTTGAAATCGTTTTGTGCCATTTGTAATACATAGCCGGAATCGGCCAGAAAAACATCCCGACCTTCTTTGTCTTTAGCCATATACTGAGCTTTGCGTTTCTTGAAATTATCAAGTTCCACAGCGTCATCACTTTTAATCCAGCAGGCTTTGTAAAGCGAAATTGGTTCCCAGCGACCTTGAGCACCGTATTCGTGCAATAACCGGTATTGAATCACTTCAAACTGCAGCTGCCCAACCGTTCCTATAATTTTGCGACCATTGTACTGATTCACAAACAGCTGAGCCACACCTTCGTCCATCAACTGATTGATACCCTTGTCCAACTGTTTGGTTTTCATTGGGTCGGCATTTTCAATGTATTTGAACATTTCAGGCGAAAAGCTTGGAATTCCTTTGAAATGAAGATCTTCGCCACCTGTCAGCGTATCACCGATTTTGAAATTCCCAGTATCGGGTAATCCCACAATATCACCGGCATAAGCTTCGTCAACAGTTTCCTTTTTTTGTGCCATAAAAGCAGTAGGAGAGGAGAAACGCATCATTTTGCCGTGACGAATATGCTTATAGTTTACATTTCGTTCAAACTTTCCGGAGCAAATTTTCACAAAGGCAATACAGCTTCGATGATTCGGATCCATATTGGCGTGAATCTTGAAAATAAATCCAGAAAATGCTTCTTCATATGGATTTACTTCACGCTCCAGCGAGTGAATTGGTAGGGGAGAAGGTGCAATTTCCACAAAGCAATCCAGCAGCTCTTTTACACCGAAATTATTCAACGCACTACCAAAGAAAACCGGTGCAAGTTGCCCTGCAAGGTATTTTTCGTTATCAAATTCAGAATAAACACCGTTAATCAACTCCATATCTTCGCGAAGTTTGGCAGCATCATGTTCACCAACCAGTTTGTCCAGTTCGGGGCTGGAAATGTCCGTTAATTCAACTGATTCGCTGATAGACTGTTTGTTTGGAGTGAAAAGTTGAAGATTATTTTTGTAAATATTATAAACACCTTTGAATGAAAATCCCTGATTGATAGGCCAGCTTAAAGGACGTACTCCAATTCCAAGTTCAGCTTCCAATTCGTCGAGCAAATCGAAAGCATCTTTTCCTTCGCGGTCCATCTTATTTACGAAAATCATCACCGGTGTGTTACGCATGCGGCAAACTTCCATCAGTTTTCGCGTTTGTGCTTCCACGCCTTTGGCAGTATCAACTACAATAATTACACTGTCAACAGCTGTAAGTGTTCGGTAAGTATCTTCAGCAAAATCCTGATGACCGGGTGTGTCAAGAATATTGATTTTATAATCGCGGTATTCGAAACCCATTACCGAAGTAGCCACCGAAATACCACGTTGTTTTTCAATTTCCATCCAGTCGGATGTTGCTGTTTTCTTTATTTTATTCGATTTTACAGCACCGGCCACATGAATTGCACCTCCAAAAAGCAGCAATTTTTCGGTCAGTGTGGTTTTACCCGCATCGGGGTGACTAATAATGGCAAAGGTGCGTCGGCGTTGAATTTCGGATTCTAAACTCATTGTATATAGGGTGATTTACTTATTTGTTTCGTTGCTTTTTTGCGGGTGCAAAGGTACGTTTTTAATACCAAAACTCAAACAAAGGCTATGGCAATAATTTTCAAACAAAAAGGCCGGCTGTAAGCCGACCTTTAAATGCAAAACCAAAATTAATTTCTATGTGTCAGATATTTAAAATTTTAATCCAAAAGTTACAACCACATTGTTTGAAATTGTATTTATATTGGCAGGTATAACGGCAACAAGACTTGGGTTAAGTTCTGTCAGTTTGTTTGTATTGTAGGCGAAAAATGTTTCGTTTACTGATTTGTTCACATAGGCTAAATCAATGTACCAACCAGCTTCGCGATAACCGATACCAACTGTATATAAATTAGTATTGTTATTCAGAAAATACTGAACGTCGGTTCTGGTAGTATAAGGCTGTAAAAGTAAATCGGCTGTAGGACTTGTTCCTGCTGATATATTTGCAAAACCAACTCTCAATGCTAAATTAGTAGTATATTTATATTCTGCACCAAATTTAAGTGTCTGAACATCTTTTAGTATGGATTTAATACCCTTATTTTCTTCTGTGAAATTATTGGTGCTGTATTTGTGATCCATAAAATAGCTGGATGTATTAAAATTACGGTCGTATTCAGCACTTACCAATCCTTTCTGACCAAGAATGATAGCAGCACTGGCATTAATTTTCCATGGTGTTGACAATAAATATGTATTTGAAGCTACAGGTGTATCAAAATTACCATTATTAGTTGCACTCAGAAAATAATCCATATTTGCTGAATTACTGTCACTGAGTCCAAAAACGGTTGGTGAATGAACGGCAAAACCCAGTCTCAACATATCCATCGGTCGGTAAATAGCACCTAAGTTCATATTAACTCCCACTCCGGTTGTTGATAGTGAATTACTTAATGTCATTCCGCCACCATTTGCAAAATATTCCATATACTGACTGCTCATGCTGTAATTTACCGATTGCAAATTTCCGGTTAAACCTATAAAAAGTTCATTACTAAAGTTTCCTGCCCAACCGATAGAATATTCATCAATTGATCCTCTTTCCTGAATACTGAATGAAGGAGTTACTAATTCACCTGCTGAAAGAACTGATGACCAAGAGCTCGTACCTGATGTAACCGTTTCGTTTATGAGCCATCCATTATAACCAGCAACTGAAATCCATGGAATATTCACATTATCATAAGGGTTATAAGTGCCTGAATTTGCATTACTCAAATCTGAACTACTTATATTGCCAGTAAAATAACCTATATAATCAGTTATTGATGAACCCGAATTTACAGTTTTAGTGGTCGAATTTCGATCAAAACTTTTAAGTTTATTGTATGAAATAGACCAATTTGAACTCAACAATCCGCTATTTCCGGATTGACTTCTGAATGTAGGCGTAGCAATAACGTATGAGAAATTTGTGAATCCGGTATTTAGTAAATTATCAGAACTGCCAGTGCCGTTCCATGTGGAATTACTATTTTGATACAGCAAATTGAGAGTTCCGGTTAATTCAGAAGTTCTGTAAATTGCCAATCCACCCGGATTATCTTTTATTGCGGAAGCATCGCCGCCTAACGCACCAAATGCTCCTGCCATACCCATATATCGTGCTGTTCCGGTAATATCGGGATTTAGCAGTTTCTGTGCATCAAATTCTGTTTGAGCCATAAGTAGTGTTCCGCAAAGCAGAGAAGTTATGGCTAATATCGTCCTTTTCAT
>CAZTDH010000084.1:0-8691 GCA_964612615.1 uncultured Paludibacter sp.
GCAGGATTTTATAGAATAAATATCAATAAATATACCAATTCAGATATATATTTGAAATACAGAAACTTACAATTTATCAATATAAATTATAGTATTCATTTTCGAATAGTTTCACTTCAATAATGAAGTGAAATGACTCACATTTGCCATTATTATAGTTTAACGGATTATTACTTTCTCAATCGCTTTTTCAATATTAGTTGAAGCCTTAATAATGTATGCTCCGGGTATAAGATTTAAAGTCGAAATTGAAGTTATTCCATTTGGATTAAACGTGCCGTTCTGAACCATTAAACCGGCCATATTATAAAGCAGGTAGTCACCTGAGTATGAACTCACATTCTGAATAAGTATAATCCCTTTTGTACTGAAAAGCTTTATCTGACATAGAATAGAGGTTGGGTCGACTGAATTACCTGAAGTAATAATTTTAAACCGGTTACTAACGCCGGTACAACCAACTGCTGAAAACCTGTATTCTGAACCATTTGGTGTTATATCTACAGTTTTATTTTCAATCAAATCCATCAACAAAATAGATGAATAACTGGCATCAATATTCTCATGATTAAATGTCAGTTTGTACTGCATATCAGCTACCGGCTGGAAAGCAAGAACTGTTTCATTCATATCATTAACTCCATCAATCTGATAGTTTCCGTCTTCTTCCACCGCAAAAAGCTGAGCTGTTTTCAAAGCAGCAGGTATTTTCCTTCCATCCCAACCATTATCAAATTTTCGAGTACATGATGGATCAGTAAATATCCACATTCGGTCGGAGCTATTTTCGCTTGTTAGATCAATCCGGGTTGAAACAGATGAAATTACAGGTTTGTCAATAAATCGTTTTGTCCGTTGCATTCCTGTATCTGTTTTCAATGCAGTTACGTAAGGAATGGTTATTGAACCGGTTGAACCAACAGATTTTACAAGGAATCCCTGCATAGAAGGAATTTGAGCTGGAACAGAGTTTTTCCCGGCGGCATTTTTTGAAGCTGCCACATGCTGCCCTTTACCTCTACCAGGTACATTTTGTCCACTACTATTTAACCATTCCTGATATGTTCCAGTATTATACTGATAAACTGCTTGTTCGGTGTTATCGCCAAAGTCAATAGTTGAAATATCGATGGCAGCCGTAAAAGGATTTCCCAAAACATGTTGACCCGCGAAGATGGCTGATGGTGAATACGAAAGCGATTTTGTAAAATCTTCATGAACTAATTCGCCTCTAAAAGTATATGTAGTTGGATATTGTTGAACCAACTCATAACCTAAACCAGGATTCAAAGTTGATCCCGTATTCTCGTACAGTGTTGTTCCATCATTCATTCTTACCCATACATCATAATAATCGACTACTGATTCATCCCATTTGCGTACATAACAATTACTGAAATTAAACGTATTTCCTGCAGTAAGTTGTTTTACAGGTATGCCAAAGAACTGCCAACTGTAGCGGTTATTTACTTCTTTTGAAAGATCCCATGATGCTTTTGAATACATTTCTACACTGGCGGTTATTGTACCGGTTCCCCAGGTTAAGGTACCATTTGGCAACGAAGCATTGGCTTTAACTGTTAACGCACTGCTACCGCCATTATTGGCAAACGGACCGATTACATTCAGTGAATGAGCCGGATTAACCGTAAGTTTTGGACTAATAATGCCATGAGCGGCATAAATAGTCAGATTATTACTTTCGGCAGCATTGGTAACCACACAGTTTCCATCAATATAAACCTGCACAGCAGTATGCAATGCTGCTGTAGGAATCGTATCATGATCCCAGCGTGTGGGATTATTCCATGCTTCCTGCGAAGAAACACCGTTTGTGTTGTAAAAAGTGGTTGTTGGCCATGGAACAACTGTTACAGGATTATTTACTCCACTTACATTCGTCAGGTAATTTTCCGAACCTGCATTTCCGTTATATTCAAAGGCCTGAATGGTATAGGTTCTGCCCGGATACAATCCTGTCAGATGAACAGCTGTGCCCGTTCCATTATAAATACAATAGTAACCCGAACCAACTGAGCTGCCTTTTATCGTCCAGTTTGTATTGGCATCGTATGTCGTTGAATTAACGGGACTGCTGATACTACCGGTTCCTTCTTTCATAAATACAACCCGTGAACTCAAATTTCCTTTCGACCAGCTTATTGAAGCGGTAGTGAAGGTTGGATCGGCAACAATATCGTAGGTTTGAACATATTGGGTAGCCAAAGTCTGGAAAGTCACATTATCGCCATAACTTGTTCCGACCGAGTTCGTTGCATACGCTCTTACATAATATAAAACTCCGGCGGATAGACCGCTTAAACTGCTGGAATAAATGCCATTACCGGTTCCGTTAGAAGTTTTGGTACTTAATGCTATTGTTGGATTTGTGGATGTGCTCCAGCAAATTCCACGTGCAGTTACAGTAGCCCCTCCATTATCAGTAACATCACCACCTCCATCTGCCGACAAGTTTGTAATATTAGTAATATCAGCTGTAGTTACAGTTGGCAATATCGGATTTACTGTTATTGTAAATGTCTGAGTGGAAGAAGCATCAACCCCACTATTAGCTGTACCACCGTTATCAGTAATTTTCAACGTAATTGTTGCTACTCCACTTGTATTTAATGCTGGGGTATAAGATAAATTTCCAAAATCATCAATTGTTGGCAAATCACTGAATATAGAAGTATTTGAATTATTGGTAATGGTAAATGAAGTTGTTTGGGATGACTCATTTGAAGGACCGGCACTCATGTTTGTAGCCCAACTATCAATAATCTGAACACCACTGTTATTACTTACTGTCTGATTAGCTCCTTTGGTAAAAGATGGTACATCGTTAACCGGATTAACTGTTACAGTAACTGATGTTGCATTAGAAGTTAGAGGGGTTGCATTATCATCTGTTACTTTATAATTTATTGTTGCTGTGCCAAAGTAGTTCGAAACAGGAGTAAATGTAACAATGCCTGTAGAAGTATTTACCGACCATGAGCCAACGTTGCTTTGATTAACTGTGGTTTGCTGACCAACTGTTACCGGATCAAGATCAATAGTTGACGGAAGTTTTGTTCCTGAACCATCAATATCATTAGCCAAAATATCAATAGTGACCGGTGTGCCATCTTCATTCATTGTTGCAACATCAGCTACAGCATTCGGGGCATTAGCATCTGCCAATGTTAAGGTAATCGTTGCGCTGTTCGAAACAGCACCCTGATTATCATTTACTGTGTAATGAATGGCAGTTGCAGTAACCGGCCCTATAAAACCTTGTGCAGGAGTAAAAGTAACCATGCCACTGTTATCAACAGTATAAGTTCCTTCATTTGAAACAGTAAATGTTTTTTGAACACCCGGATAAGATGGATTCAAATCAACCGAAGTTACATCTATAGTTCCATCAACATCTGTATCATTCGAAAGGATGCTGAATGTTGCAGGTGCATTGGAAGGAATTGATTCTGCATCATTTACAGCTACCGGAGCATCGTTGATCGAATTTACTGTAACATTAATCATTCCGGGTAAAGATGTATCCGAAGTTAATCCCTGATTGTCTGTAATCAGATAGGCAACCGGAGTTGCAACACCATTGTAATTACTTACGGGTGTGAACGTTACATTTCCCGAATTATCAACTGTGTATGTACCTTCACCATTAACCGTAAATGTAGTTTGTCTGCCTGCTGAATTTGGGTCTAAGTCAACTGAATTTGCTGTTACTGTACCATCAACGTCTACATCGTTCGACAATACATTAAATGTTATAGGAGTGTCTTCATTTGTTGTGGCAAAATCATCGTTAGCAGTTGGTGGTTGGTTTGCCTGAGTTATCTGTATAGTAATGCGGGCTTTATTTGAAACCAAACCCAGATTATCTTTCACGGTATAATCGGCAACAGCTGTACCAAAGTAATTCCAGTCGGGTTGGAATGTAACCACACCCTGCATATCGACCATAAATGTACCCTGACCATCAACATAATATGATTGTTGAATACCTGCAGTAGTCGGATCTAAATCAACCCTGCTAACATTTAGCGAACCACTTGGTGCATTATCATTCGAAACCACAGTAATAGTTACCGGAGTATTTTCAGTTGTTGTAGTTGCATCATTGTTTGCCACTGGAGCATTAGTTGCCACGACAGTTACTGTAAGTGTTGATATATTTGAAACATTTCCTTTTGTATCTTTTACTGTATAATTCAATGGAGTGGTAGTTCCATAGAAACTGGAAGTTGGTGTAAATGTTACCAATCCGGAGCTATTAACATGATATGTGCCTTCTCCGGTAACAGTGTAGTCGGTTTGAATTCCGGCAGTTAATGGGTCAAGATCAACAGAGTTTGCATTTATTGGTGCATCAATACCCTGATCGTTGGTAATCACATTTATACTTACAGGTGTATTCTGATTGGTTGTGGTTCCATCTTTGGCTGCAATAGGCGGATAGGCCACGTATGCTACTGAAATACTTAAGGTGGCAGAATTTGAAGTTGCACCAGAATTATCCTTAACAGTATAATGTATCGGAGTGGCTGTTCCACTGAAATGAAATGCCGGAGTGAATGTTACTAATCCAAATGAATTTACGGAATAAACACCTTCACCATTTACAACAAATTCTGTTTGAATACCTATAGTTGAAGGATCAAGATCAACTGTTGTTGCATCCACTGTACCATCAATATCACTGTCGTTTGTTGTAACATTAACACTTACTGCATTATCTTCGACCGTCGATACTGCATCGTTCACAGCTACCGGAGGATCATTAACGGGAAGAACATTTACTAATAAAGTTCCGATATTTGAAGTATTTCCATCATTGTCATTTAAGGTATATGTTACACTTGCATTTCCATTGAAATCTGCAGCAGGAATGTAAGTTACAACTCCTGATGAGTTTACTGACCAACTTCCAAATACATTCGTATACGATGTTTGAATTCCGGCAACGGATGGATTCAAATCAACCGAAGAGACACTAACAGTTCCATCAACATCAGTATCGTTGGATGTAACATTATATGTTACCTGAGTATCTTCATTCGTGGAAGTAATATCGTTTACAGCAACTGGTGGAGTCTGAATTTTGATTCCAAAGTTAGCATTTACGGTATTGTTAGTAGCCGCTGTTGTAACGCTTAATATACCATCTATGGTTCCATCATTCCCTGTAAGTGAGTTGGTTATGTTATTTGCTTTTTCACCGGTATATGTAACATTGGATGGTAAAGCTGCCACTACAGTCTGACCTGTGGTATAACTGTTTTTACTGAGAACTACCTTATAAGTTGTACTGGCCGATACCGTAAAATCGTATGTACCATACGAAGTAATTGCAACTGAATTTTGCAAAGCAGTTGTCCCTGCTGCAGCCATCAGGGTGGCATACAATTGAGTACCATTTACTGTTCCAATTCCTGTACCGTTAACCAAATTGTCGGTCATAGCATTTTTATCCCAATATACATTTCCCAGAATATGTATAGAACCATTTGTAGAATCAGTAATTGGAATAGTCAATGTTGTTGCAGTTCCTGTCTGGCAAGTATTCGTAGGTGATACTGAAACACTATAATTTCCACTCTGGCCGGCACCATTAAAGTTCATAGTGACAGATGAAGTACCCTGCCCGGAAACAATAGAAGCACCACTTGGAGCAGTCCATGTGTATCCAGTAGCATTCGTATAACCCGAAACAGAGAAACCGATATTGCTAGACTCATCAGTATACCCTGCTGCAGGAGTATAATAAATTCGCACTGTAACGTAATCTATAGTAGCAGTCGCTGTACCAGTTAAACTATTACCACTTGCCGAAGCTCTGACTCTGATAGCAAAGTTAGATGCATTCACAACTGCCGGAGTTAAAGTTGAACCTAATAAATTTGTAGATCCCCCTATAGTTTGTGTAGCCTTAGCATTAACGCCAAGTGGATAAGCTGCCATAGTCTGACTGGTTCCATTCGAAGTCCAGCTTGTTCCTGTTACAGTTCCAACACGTAAATTTCCACCGGTTATAGTTCTTGTACCTGTAGTGGTGTAAAATCTTTCTGTAGTAACTGCAATACCTGTTATTGTTGCTCCTGTTGGCACATTAAATCTAAAATCAGATAAATACATGTAGGCAGAACTTGCATTTGATGTGATGTTTGTGGTAGCATAAAGCCCATCACCGGATGCTGCTGTATTGGAATAACCAGTCCATACTGTACCGGTTGCAGTATTGCCAATATTTGCTGTTCTTGCGCTTCCACCATCTGTAGGTGGGTTTAGTTGGGTTATAACTCCTGTTCCACTAATCGCATCGCCTACTGTAACCACAGCACTTCCACTTAGAGCTGCCGCACTACAACCATTGGCATCGGTTACCGACGAAAGTCCGAAAGTTTTTGTTGAAGTCAAAGGCCCAACAATAATATCATTGCCCGGAGTGTAATTGCTGAAAGTACCACCACTATTAGTAAGGGTTACAGTATATGGTGCAGTTCCTCCGCTAATTGCTACCTGCATAGTTGCATAGCCATTATAGCATATCGTTGATGTTCCTGATAAAACGGCTGCTGTTGGTCCTACGTTAAATCGGATATTTACATCGTCAGTAGTTACTGTACAACCTGGACTGTCAAGTGTCCATCTCATGGTGTACGACGAGCCGGCTACCCCGCTAAAGTTAGTAGTAGGATTGCTTGTACTCACAAAACTACCACCTGTTCCTGAAATAATTGACCATGTTCCTGAAGTTCCCGCAGGTCTGTTAGCTGCCAACGCAACAGTTGTCAAACCACAGGTTGTACTACCGGTTTGATCTGGTCCTGCATTCGCACTATTTATTACTGCTACTATAGGAATAACGTACACACATGGTTTTCCGGTAATCGAGATAGTGCAGGTATATGTTCCGCCGTTAGCCGGAGTTACATTGCTTATTGAAGGGTTACGGAGAGTGGAACTAAAACCATTTGGACCTGTCCACAGATAAGTAGCAGCAGGCGATTCACTGGCAGTAAAATTAATTGTCTGACCCGGACATACAGGGGTATTTGCTGAAGCAGTGGCAGGTGAACAACCTGATGTTTGAATTTCAGTCTTTGTGCTTCCGGTCAATGGACAACCATTGGAATCGAAAATTTCAGGATTACTTGAAATATGAAATGTATTTCCTGATATATTTCCCGTACCCTGAATGTCCGCCCTGTTATCAATCACATTATCACAAGCCAATAACACACAGTCACCCGATACCTGAACACGAAAAACAACCTGTGTACTGTCTGCTCCGGTCGAAGAATTGGTTACTACCCCACCGGTAAGGCTTGTTGCCCCATTACCTATTCTGAATTTGACCGATTTTGAAGCTGCTATATATTCGGCCTGATCATCTCCTACGGCATCAGTCATTACACCGGCATTTGGGCCGCTGAGTATTTTCATTGAATTGGGCACATACGAAGAATTACCTTCAATTGAATCGGTCATGAAAGTATTGATTGATGCATCAGAACCGATATTCAGACCTGTAACCGTATATTCAAGTATATCACCCGGAATAGCCTTGGCATTTCCCGGATTTGTAATATTTTTTACCCTTACCGAACTGCGTAAATCAGGTTCATATACATCAATAGCCGATGTTACAACCTGTGTCAGATAGGTTTCACTACCGGTGGTCTGGCGAATTGTAGCCGAAATGGCATTATTACCAATATAGTTTTTTGCAGAATTATCGGGGAAATAAATGTTTGCATCGTACCCAAGCGTATTATTGAAAGAAGGAATACGCGTTGTGGTCAGTTTTGCATTGCTTGAAATGGTGCTATTAAACACATCATTTACCGGGTGAATGGCATCCGAGATATTTACAAAACTGGTTCCTCCTTTAAAAAGAAGTTGGTCACCTGTATAAGAACGGTCACCATCATAAACAACAAGTCCTAGTTCAAAATTTACCGGTCCGGTAATCGGAGTTTGGAATCCTGAAATAGGAATATCAACAGGAGTATGTCCGGTACTTACATTGGCCAAACCATCAAATACAGTCAGGTTACGCATGTGCTGAAGCGTATTCTTATATACTATAACAATTGTCCATCCGCCAAACAAATTTTTACCTGCAACATCAGTAGCCACGTTAGCCACAGTATAACGGTCATTTAATCCGTTAGCCTGCATAATAGTTGTAATATCCTTGAAGCAATGATACGATTTATAACCTGCAGTATTATCTTTAAGGTAGTCGGCAGTCAAATCTATATATGTTCCCGAATTAACCTTAAGCTTTACCTGATTTCGTACAGCAAAATTTTCATCACCGGTTGAACAATCTGCTCCCCAGTATAATCCGGCCCAACTAATCTCACTGCAATTCGGCAAATTCAATTGGTCGCTGCTCGACATAAAAGTAGAAGCATCACCATCAATATCCACATAGGTATTGGTGAAATTATTGTCAACTCCTGTTCCGGCAGGGGGTAACTCATTCTGAACAATGTTATCGGGGGTTGCCTTCGAAGATGTATTCGACAAAAAAACTATTCCACCTTTTTGAGTTATAGTTTTTCTTACTGCAAACGGAGTTATCACCTGTGCATAAGAACCGAGAAGAATACAAATAAATGTCAGAGTTGTAATAATTCTTTTCATAATATCAACATTGAATGGTGAATAATTTTC
>CAZTDH010000085.1:0-8652 GCA_964612615.1 uncultured Paludibacter sp.
TATATCAAAGAACGCTTATGGCAGCAATATATCAATCTTCCGAACACTCGTAATTGCAAATCCGCGCCAGCGGACGAATTATTTGTGCAAAATATTGTCTAAGTTAATTTTGTTATTTATCTTTGTAGGCAAATCAGGCATCCCCACTCCAACTCACCTGGGCAAGCTGAATTCAGCTGATGCGGGAAGTCTGAAATACACAATGAACAGGTGGAGACCAGTAACCACTTACAAAAAAACGGGGCGTAAATCCGAAAGGCCAAATGAGTAGGAGTTTGATAATTACTAAAAATGGAAACAAAAAAATCAACACTTTCGATTGTTCTTTTCGGATTATTATTGCTGGCAACAAGTTGTGGAACAAAAAACGACCCTCAGTCGCTCCCTGATCCGGTTCAGAAAGAGATTATCACTCAAATTTTCGCAGCAGGAAGTAGAACTTCCGGTTTATCAAACGTTAGTCCTTCCAAAACAATCCAAACTCTTTTTAAATCTCCTGCTTCGGCAGCCACAAGTATACCATTTCCCGGCTCTACCGTTGATGGCCCTAATGGTGGCACCGTAACCATTTCGGGCAATATGGATTTATCAATCCCTTCTGCCGAAGCAATGACTATGTCGATGACTTTGAGTGAGGTCTTTTCAGGCTATGGAATCATTGCTGAAACAAAGACCTACACAATGACCGGAACAATACAGTACGGCGGTAATTATGTGGTGGCATCGGGTAAAGCTACCGGAAAATTCACTACCAATGGCTCATTAACTGTTGTTGGGTCGGGCTACAACAAACAAATGGCTATAGATCTTACCCAAACCATGACAGCCAACCTCGACAGCTCACAAAACGCTACAAGCACCACTGTGACTATTACAGGAACCATTGGCGGACAGGCTGTAAATTATACGGTTACCCAATAACAAATATCCCGTAAACACTGTGATATAGCTTAAACCCATCGTGCTATGGCTCCATGGTTCATAAATCATGTGTTTAGGTTTGAGTCAGTTTTAAAGCCCCTGCTGGCACAGGGGACAATTTCGGCATACTACAACTGAATACCCTCTCTGCAAAAACGAAAAAGTAAAAGAATTAATCAGAATATGAAAAACAAAAAACTGGTATTGATACTGCTTTGCTCGCTCCTGTTCATCGCCGGACAAGCACAGGTCTCAAAAACCATCAATGTTAGCACTCCGGGGACATTACGATCGTTGCTTACAGCCAATGAATTAAGTACTGTTACTAACCTGACTGTAAGTGGAAATATAGATGCGAGGGATTTTACAACATTTCGAAGGAGCAAGATGCCTAATTTGGTGAAAGTAGATATTAGCAATGTAAGTATTGTTGAATATAATGGGACTGCAGGAACTTATGGTGGTTCTATTTTATATCCGGCAAACGAATTACCCCTATACGCATTTTATGATTTTGGTCCTTGTATATCAGAAGTTATACTTCCAAATTCCATAACTTCAATTGGAAAACAGGCTTTTTACTGGTCGAATCTTACATCTGTTATTATTCCTGATTTAGTAACAAATATTGGAGAATCTGCGTTTGAGGTATGCAGCTTTTTAAAAAGTGTCACTTTTGGAAAGTCGGTAAAATTCATTGGTAAGAATGCATTTGCAAGCTGCTCAAATTCGTCACCAGCTTCACTTCCAATTTCAGTACAAAGCATTGGCGAAAGTGCATTTGGGGGTTGGAACATTCTAAATTTGAATTTGTGCGATTCTTTAAAAACGATTGGAAACAGTGCTTTTTCCGGGTGCAGAATGAGTTCTGTAACAATACCGAATTCGGTAACTTCGATTGGTGAGCGGGCTTTCTCCCGTTCATACACACTTACAAGCATTGTTTTAGGAAATAAGTTAACTTCTATTCCTAATCTGTTATTTGAAGGAAGTGCTCTACTCTCAACAGTTTCAATACCCAATTCTGTTATTACAATTGGCAATGAAGCATTTCGTAATTGTTCAGGGCTGGTAAATTTCACGATACCCGCCTCGGTTACATCAATAGGTGCGGATGCATTTACTAATTGCTCCGGATTAATTTCCCTGACCATTCCGGGAACATTAAATTCGTTGGGTAATAATGCATTTAATTACTGTTCAAAATTAACTTCGCTATATTACAATGCCTCAGTTCCTATGGCACTTACATCGGGGATGAACGTGTTTACAAATACTGATTTGACCAAATGCAGCCTGTTTATTCCCTATCAGTCAAAACCAAATTACATGAATGCTGATATATGGAAAAGCTTTAGCAGTATTATCGAAAATCCCATTGGAGTTTGTTTGGATGCATCGACCCTGAAAATGAGTGAAAAAAAGAACAGTACTACAGGTTTTAATATCAAATCAAATACCACATGGACAATTTCTTCGAATCAAACCTGGCTTAAAATTGATAAATCAACCGGTGCAAATAACGATTCTATCACACTGACAGCTGAAGCCAATGATTCTATTGGAAGCAGAAATGCTTTAATTACAGTTATAGATTCGAATAATATACCACAAGTAATTTCAGTAAAACAGGACGCAACGTTGAAAGTGATTAATGCCACGCCCGGCAGTTTGAAATCAGCTTTGACCAAAATCCAAAAGAAAATAATCCTGAAATTGAAGTTGACCGGAGCAATGAATGCAAGTGATTTTAAAATAATCAGAGATAGTTTACCTTTATTGACCGAACTGGATTTAGGTGATGTACAAATTAATGCTTATACCGGTAATACCGGAACGTATGTGGATTATAGCTGGACTTATTCTGCAAATGAAATTCCAACTTATGCCTTTTATACAAATTATGGTGGTATTTCCAAAACAACATTAAGAAATATAAAACTACCCAATTCCATTAAATCATTCGGTTTTTCAGCATTTATGAATTGCACGGGATTAAGTGAAATAAGTATCCCAAGATCAGTAAATACCTTCAATAATGATGTCTTTTCTGGATGTACGGGTTTAAATAAAATATGTGTCAATAACAGACAGCCGATTTCACTTACTTATGTAATTGATAATGTAAAATACAACACAAATGCATTTAACAAGGTCGATACCACAAAGTGTATTCTCAGAGTACCTTATAATACCAAACCATTGTATTCTGCAGCTTCTGGTTGGAAAAGTTTTAAAAACATAGAAGAATATCCCTATTACATGTTTATTGGAGCAGATACAGTCCGGGTAAACTTAAAAACCGGAAATAAAACCAGTTACGCAATAAAATCGAATGTTTCGTGGACAGCTTCAACAGATAGTACGTGGTTGAAGTTTAAATCTGCAACAGGAGTAAATAATGATTCTTTATTTTTAATTGCAGACCCAAATCCATATTTGACCCCAAGATCTGCAGTGGTACGAATTGACTCCAAAGAGCTGGAATCGGAATATATCACTGTCATTCAGGATGGTGAAGTTAAAAGATATGCAGTTACAGCCGGGAATCTTAAAACAATCATTCCTGCATCTATTAAAAAGGTTGCAACTAACCTTATTTTAACCGGCACTATGGATGCTCGTGATTTTCGAATTGTTCGGGACTCAATGCCCAATTTAATCTCAGTTGACCTGAGTAAGGTTCAGATAGTGTATTATAAAGGACTTGATGGAACGATGCAGGACAGTAATTTCCCCGGTTATCTCCCTGTAACCTTTCCGGCAAAAGAAATTCCGGCAGGAGCATTTAAACGCGATTATACACTTGCAAGCAGCAAAACACTGACAAGCATAATTCCTCCGGATTCAATTGTATCAATTGGTGCATCGGCTTATTATGGCTGTACCGGAATCTCAGAAATAAAAATCAACAATTTGATTACAGCAATTAGAGATGGTGCTTTTGAATACTGCTCAGGCATTACCGGCTTTGTGATTCCGGCAACAGTTAAGAGTCTGGGTGGATGGGTATTTGATGGTTGTACAAATCTTACTAATGTAACTATAAATGCGCCTATAACAGCAATCACAAGCTCATTATTTAATTCCTGTTCGAAACTCACAACGCTAAATATACCCAATACTATTACATCAGTTGGAGAATTTGCCTTCTATGGTTGCGGGAGTTTAAAAAGTTTAGTGTTGCCCGAAGGAGTAAAGACGATAGCTCAAGATGCTTTTTCCGGTTGTATCTCGTTTACTGAATTCACCATTCCATCTTCTGTTACTTCAATTGGTGGGTGGTGTTTTGCCAATTGCCACAGTTTGACTAAAATAAATGCTTATGGAAGTAAACCATCAAATATTACTTTAGGTTACTGCGTATTCTCTATAGCTGATGGTAACTCTAATCCGCCTCCATCATCCTGTAAGTTGGTTGTTCCTACCGGAACACAATCATTATATGCAGCAGCAGATCAATGGAAAGACTTTAAGAATAAAACAGAAGGACTTCCGGTTATTGTTAGTACTGAAGAGATGAGCGATGTTTTATCAATTAATCCAACAGGTCATGGTTCTATTTTGTATATAGATTCAAACGATCCTACTCAATATGGATTTGTATGGAGTACGAGTCCAAATCCTACTGTAGATCTTTCAACAAAAACAGTTCAGAATTCAACAGGCGCAATAGGAGCATTTACAAATACCTTAACCGGATTAGTAAGAAGCACAACCTATTATGTTAGAGCATACGCTACAAATACCTTAGGTACAACGTATGGGAAAGAAGTAATTCTGAATGTGCCTGCCGTACCACTTCTGGCAATTACAGCACCCACCGTTGTAACCAACAAAATGATTGATGGTAACCCAAATGCGGTAATTATACCAGGTACGTTGCTAGGCGTTGATGCCACTGATGCCGGTAATGTGGGTGTAACTGCAACAGCCACCTATAATAATGCAAACGCCGGCATAAATAAAACTATTACGGTGGTTTATACGCTTACAGGCAGTGCCAAAGATAAGTATCTTGCTCCGGCAAATTATGTTATCAGCAATGCTAAGATTTCGGATTACATCACATTGAGTCCCCTGTCAATCACAACACCGGGTTGTGAGGGTTATGCCATGGATTTACCCTTTAATTTACTGACCGGAACACCCACGCAATATAAAATAACGTTTAATGCTGCAGCATTGAGCGCAGGCATGAAAAATGTGGCTTACCAGAATTTGTCAAATGCAAATACCGGCGGTACCCTGACATTTTCAGTTCCAAACAATACGAAAGATGGAACTTATCAGGGAACAGTGAAAATGAAAAATGAATTATACATTGAAAGTATTGATTATCCGTTTACATTTACCATTAATGTTTCGGCCGATTATATCCGGACCAAATTCAACGATGTAGTTCTGTTTGACAATTCTGACAAACGCTTTGTCGGCTATCAATGGTGCATTAATGGCATTGAAATACCCGGTGCTACCAAACAGTTCTATTGTTCACCAATAGGTTTTATTGGTAATTATTCGGTTAAACTAACAAGTTCGGATGGAAATACTTTATATACCTGTTCGAAAGGATTGATTGTTTTACCCTCTAAAGCACAGATAAGAGCATTTCCAAATCCGGTAAAAGAAAATGAAAGTTGTACGGTTCATCTAAATGGTTTGTCTGAAGATGAATTGAGAAACGCTAAATTATCTGTATACAATACGCAGGGTGTAAGCGTGTATGAATCAAACACAGTAAGTAATGAAAATAAATTAAATCTCCCTATTAATGGTGCTTATATTGGGCGTGTAGCGGGTACAGGGATAGATTATGTATTCAAACTTATTGTGGTAAAATAAAAACTCATTCAGCTATTTCATTTGAACAAAGGAAACATGAAAAAACAAATCATTATATTCATGAGCTTAGTTATTTCAACATTAATTCTGGCTCAGGAAAACGGAAACTACTTACATTTCAATATTGGAGGCGGGCAACACAATTTTTCTTATTTACTTAAGGATGGCACTCAATCAGCTCAAAGCGGCTATACTGCAAATATAGCTTTAAGCCATTTCTTTACATCAAGTATTGGTTTTCAAACGGGTATCGGAATACAAACATTCAGTGCGCTTTCAACACTTAACCTTACCGAAAGTACTCCGGCTATAGATAGCGATGGAGATAGTTATATTTTAAAATCTAACTTTAAAAACTGGAAGGAAAACCAACAGGTATTATTCATTGAAATTCCGTTGACAGGACAATTCAGATATAAATTCACTGATAAATTAGGACTATTACTATCTGCCGGAGCAAAGATTTCAATTCCTGTAAATGCAACCTATAAAACAACTGAAGGAGAAATTGTAACCAGTGGATTTTATCCGCAGTATAATATTGAACTAACTGATTTACCTCAGCATGGCTTCACAACCATTACTCAAAGTTATACCGGTAAATACAGTTTTAATCCAGCCTTTATGGCAATAGCCGAACTTGGTGCAACTTATAAGCTAACCGAAAAGATTGATTTGTATGCCGGCGCTTACTTTAATTATGGTTTAAATAATATGTTGAAACCAGATACTAAGATGCTTTATCTTGTTGACGGAACTTATAATGGAGAACTGGGAACATACCAAACAACGAGTGTAAAACTATTTTCAATAGGAGTAAAACTTGGATTATATTTAAAACTTGGAAAGAAATAATCTATCCTTTGTTTGAACAGTGTTTATGCTCTGCTGTCGTAGATTTGAAATTATGACTATTGTTTTCTCGCTAACCCCCTAAACTCTTAATTATCATAACATTTTAGCTCATTCTGCTTCATTCCCATCTAATTATTCTATATTTGTTGCATAAATAATCAAACGCTCTAAACGAAGCCTTTATGCAACGAAATTCATTTAACCGCTATATCATTTTTACCGGATTACTCCTGCAAGCCTTTATTCTGTCGGCTGCTGTACCTTCCGGTTATTATTACTTTGTCAAAAACAAGAAAAAAGCTGAGCTGAAAACAGCGATTCATACTTATTGCGGTCCGATGAAGGAATTCGAATACGGTGGTGGTGCTGGTTTTACGTGGGAAGGCTTTTTTAGTACCGACCGTCGTGCCGATTCTACAGTGATTGATATGTATTCCAATACTGTTCGAAAGTTCTCGGGATTTAGTGCCGTTTCGGGTATGCATATCGAACATTCATTCCCCAAAAGCTGGTGGGGCGCGTATCCGAATGGCGCGTACAAAGATTTATTCCATCTTTATCCGGCTGATGCTTCGGCCAACGAATCGAAGAACAACCTGCCGTTGGGCGAAGTGACCGGTACACCGGGCTTTGATAATGGGGTGACCAAAACAGGAAAAAACGGTTTTGAAACAGCTTATACTGATAATTGTTTTGAACCTGCCGACGAATATAAAGGTGATTTTGCACGGTCGTATTTTTATATTGCCTCTGTTTATGAGAATCTGGCACCGCTTATGCAATCGCCCATGACGTACACCAATAATACTTATCCGTTTTTTAAACCCTGGGCTATTGATTTATTGCTTAAATGGAACAAGCAAGATCCGGTAAGTGCCAAAGAACTGACCCGTATTGAAGCGGTTTACAATTTACAGGGCAACCGCAATCCGTTTATCGACTATCCCGATTTGGCAGAGTATATCTGGGGAAAGGATACCCTGAATGTTTACCCCTTCCCTAAAGAGACTGAACCATTTCTGGTTGCTCCCCGACGTGGAAACTCGATTGATTTCGGGGTGATACTTCAAAACGATACACGCTCACAGAATTTGCATATTCAGGGCGTGAACATAAGTACGGATATAACCATAAAAATCAAAAATAATAGTCCTTCATTTTCGCTCTCGGCATCAGTTGTTTCGGCTTCGGCAGCTCTTACTGGTACGGATGTTTCGGTGAAATTTACACCCTCTGCTTCGGGTCTTGTTCGCGACACGCTTATTGTTGAAGGTGGCGGACTGACTGAATCTTTACACATTCCGCTTAAAGCATTGGCTTCGGCTGATTTTATTACGGTGGAACCAACCGATATTACTCCTGTTGGTGGCACATTGCAATGGATTTCAGATCCACTGGCAACACAATACCGCCTGAATGTATTTCAGAATGAACATCAAGCCGGCGACCTGATTATTTCTACTTATGTGGAAGGAAGCAGTTGGAACAAAGCCATTGAACTTTATAACGGAACCGGAAAAACCCTTGATTTATCACATTACTGGCTTCAGAAACAATCCAACGGAGCAGGTCCGTTTCTATCAACACTCCGGCTAACCGGAACATTGGCAACAGGTAAAAGTTATGTCATTGTTCACAAACAAGCTGCTGCCGATTTGATAGCTAAAGCAAACCTTGTGACAGACTCGCTGCTTCAGTATAATGGAAATGATGCTATTGCATTGGTTCGAAGCGGTGTGACCATTGATATGGCGGGACAAGCCAATGCCGGTGCCGATGTAATGTGGGGTGTGGATGTTACCCTCCAAAGAACTATGTATGTAAATCATCCTTCTTCAACATTTAATCCGGCGGAATGGAATACCTTACCCATGGATTCGTATTCAATGCTGGGAAGTCATCAAATGGTATTTACGCTTGGCGAACCAGTCTATGTGCTTCAGAATGCACTTGTAGGATTGAATACAAGTTATCCGATTCAGAATCTGACACCCCAAAATACCTACACCTACAGCGTGGAATCCATGCGTT
>CAZTDH010000086.1:0-8408 GCA_964612615.1 uncultured Paludibacter sp.
TGATTTTAGTTTCGAACGTTAAGTAACCGCGAAAATCAAATTTGTATGATTTCATATGATGATTATTTAATGGTTATCAGCATTGAATGGACTATATTTTCTTCGATTATAAGACTTGTTATAAGGTAATGAGCTCAGTATTTACCCTACGTCAAAGATATAAAATAAATTTATACAACTTATATTTCATAAAAATAATATTTTTATGAAATTCAAAAACTAAAGACTCAAAAATCGTCAACTTGGTACAGTTATTGTTAGTAAAGTTGCTTTGTTTTGATTTTTGTTTACATTTTTCTACTTCTCACACTGAAATTTTATCTGCATGCAAGTACTTTCGAAAAATCTGTTTATACTTACGATTCGTTTTGCTTTTACTTTATTATTTTTCTGTATCTTTATTAGCCAATCTGTTTATTCTCAGGTTTCTCCGAATACTATTAAGCTATCCGGTAAAGTACTCTGTCACGAAAACGGAGAGCTTAAACCTCTGTCATTTGCCACTGTCAGGCTGTTATCTCCAAAGGACAGCACCATCATTTCAGGAACGAATACCAATGAATCCGGTTTGTTTGAACTAAAGGTGGCCACCGATAATCAATATTTATTACTTATTTCGTGCGTGGGTTACCGCAATAGTTATCAATTAATTTCAGTTGATAAAAGTCTGACTCAACTTACGCTGAAGGATATAGATGTCAACGAGACAGCCATTTCGCTCAAAGAAGCCACGGTTGTAGGAAAACGTGCCGCTATGGTGGTAAAGACTGATACCGTGGAGTTTAATGCTGCTGCCTATAAGCTCAGGGAAAATGCGGTAGCTGAAGATATGCTGAAACGATTGCCCGGAATTACCCTTACCGAGGATGGTAAAATACTGGTCAATGGCAAAGAAGTGAAAAAGGTGATGGTAGATGGAAAGGATTTCTTCCGCTCAAATCCCAATCTAACTATCAAAAACATTCCTGCAGGTATAATGGACAAACTGCAGATTATTGAAGATAAATCGGAACTTGCCAAACTAACAGGGGTGGACGATGGCGAAGAAAATATTACGATTAATATCACCATTCAGAAAGATAAGAAACGTGGCTGGCTGGTTAGCAGTAATATCGGGGCAGGAGAGGAGCTTAACGGCACGGAGGGTAATCTGATGCGTTACACTGTCAATACTTTTGCTGCAAGGCTTATGGACGAAACACAACTGGGTATAGTGGCCAACGGAAATAATATAAACGGAATGAGCGTTGGCAGTGGCGGAAGTACGGTAGGGAGTGGAAAACCGGGATTAAATTCATCGCTGTCGGGTGGTATCAATTTTTCGTCGGGCAAAGCCAAGGATGCGCCCTGGACTTTCAACGGGGATTTATCGTATGGTTTTAATGAGCGTAAAGTTCGTCGCACTTCCATTCGGCAGTATTATTTGCAGGATAGTACTTCCTATCAGACCGATACACTTCAGCAATACGTTCGCGATCAGGGTTTGCGATTCAGTGCTAAAGTGGAAAGCCGGGCATTGGCAGGTTGGGTGTTTTCGTTTGCCCCATCAGCCTCCTATACTACTACCTATCGGGATGATACCGGATATAGTCTGCTACAAGCCGGAAATGCAGCCCGTGACTCAGTCAATTCAAACCATTACCATGCCGGTTCAGTAACTCCTGCATTCGATTTGGGAGCTACGCTTACTGTATCGCATGAATTTGCTAACAAACGACGTAAACTTTCCATGAGCATCGATTCGCGCTATTCCAACTCACTGGGCGATGGCGAAACGCTTGCTCAGTATTATTATTACCGTTACAGTCCGGCCAACAGAGTGGTGAAACGAAATCAACAATGGGAAACCAACAGCCTGAACTTCACAAACCGGCTTTATATGTCGTATATCGAACCGATTGGCGATAAACATTCGTTGCAGTTCGTTTACTGGGTTCAGTCGGGCAACCGCGAAAATATAAAAAACAACTATAAACCCGACCTTATTACTGGTGAATTCACCGTTCTCGACTTACCTTACAGCCGAAGTCTGGACAATAATACACTCACTCAACAGTTGGGTATGAGTTACCGGGGCGTACTAAGCAAGCTTATATATACTTTCGGACTCGATTTTAATCCATCATTTATTCGCAGCCGGTCGTTTATTCAGGGGGCAGCAGCTTCGGGACTCGATTCTACCATAACCTATTTTCCTGGTTATCAAACCTTCAATTATGCCCCTAATGCCTACCTGATGTACAATATGGGTAAAGGAAAAAGCCTGCGGTTCGATTACCGCGGTCGTTCCGAAGCTCCATCGGTCATACAACTCGACCCCTCGCGCGACGAATCCAACCCAACGAATATCCGAATGGGAAATCCGGAGTTACAACCCCGCTTTACACACTGGACACGCCTGCGGTACAACAATAACAATTCTGAAACCCAACAGGCTTTCATGATTACCATGGAAGCGAACTATATTCTCAATGACATTATCAATTATACCAACTACGACGGCACAACGGGTGTAAAAACCACCATGCCAATCAACAAATCGGGCTCCTGGAATGCCAACGGCATTATAATGTACAATAGACCTTTAAGTGCTAATTTTCAGATAAATAGCTATACGACTGCCGGCATACGCAATAATATAGGTTATTCTTCGCTCAATGGCAACAGCAGCAGTCAGGAAACTGTGGCCACAACAGTAACTGCCAACGAAGAACTGGGCTTAACCTTCAAATGGGACTGGCTTTACATGATGGCAAAAGCCACTTACTCGCTTAATAATACTACTTATTCGGTAAGCAATATACTTCCTAAAAACACTTCGGTGCTGGGTGGGTATTTTACGGCACAGATAACTTTGCCCGATTCGTGGTATGTTTCGTCGAATGTAAGCTATCGCAATATGACCGGCTTTTCGGCAGCTTATAACAGGCAGGAAATGCTGTGGAACGCCGAAATCAGCAAAAACTTCCTGAAATACAAAGCAGGAACCATTACATTGGTTGTCAACGATATACTACAGCAGCAACTCAGCGTAGCTCAAATAATTTCCAGTAATTATGTTGAAGATCAACAGTTTAATACGCTGAAAAGCTTCGTTATGCTGGCTTTTTCGTATAAGTTTAATACCATGGGTAAAGGGAAGTAGGATAGAGGTTGTTCATTTCAAAAAAATTAAAGTAATTTTCGGTTTACTGTAAAGCATAAAATGCAAAACTGGCTAACCAGTGACTTCCACCATAATTATCATCCTTTATATTCGGCAGACTATTCTTTATCAATTCATTAGCTGTTTTATTGAATAATTTCCCGGTTCTATCACTGGCAGGTAAGCAGGAAGCAATTCCTTTCATACACCACGCCCGGCTAAATGATAAGCCATCCAAATGCACTATCAGATAATCACTTCTGTCACTGACAATTGTATTTTCAATCAGCCGATCGATGCTTCGTTTTTCATAGTAATTTTTAAACCAGACTTTGAATTCGCGGGCCGACAAAACTCTTCTCATTAAATCGGCTGCTTCGAGTGTGGGGCTAAAAAAATCTGTACCATTGGGTTCCAGATAAGCAGGCACATTCCGGTTATTTGCGTAATAAAGGTATGCTTTGGCTTTAATCATTCTTTCAAAAGCAGTATCATTTGCTGAACGAGCCCAATCGAGGGCAAATGCCAGTCCGAAAGCTGTATTGGGGTGAACTCCGGTGCGGTTGGCATAACTTTCTTTGGGTAAATAGTTTTTCCAGAGTTTTACAATAGTCCGAGTAAGAGGCTGAAGATTTTTATGCCATGTAACAGATTTTTTATCATTAGAGTGGGAGAGTTCTTCGTCCAATTTGAGCAACCATGCCCAGCCATAAGTTCGTTCAAAAGTATTGGAATCGGCATAGTTAGCAAAATAAGCAGCTTCTTCGTTAATTTTATTGACCTGAAATGAGTTGTCTAAACAGCTAATAATGCTGTCGCGCGTGATAATATCAGGGAAAGTATTTAAAATTCTGACCAGTAACCAATGTCCATGCACACTGCTGTGCCAGTCCAGGCAGCCATAGAACGCCGGATGCAGCTGCGAGGGCAGTAGGATATGATCAGAAGCGGCGTTCGACAAGTGCTGCGTTTTATTTGGCCATTGTTGAGTTATACATTTCAACGGCATTCTTGAGAATTTGGCAGCCAGTTCGGGAGTTATGGTCTGTGAGTAGCCAATTAAACACGAAACAAATACACATGCAGTGACTAGGAATTTTCTCATTATTGTAGTTTTAATTGATATGCCACAAAATTAATGATTTGATTGGAATAATTTTATTGTACCAATGAATAGTCAGGTTAGTACTGGTTTGAGGGGGAGAACTTTTTTCTGTTAATCACATAATCTGATAATCTTATTATACATAATATAAATTATAAGAATAAAACGCTCAGAATCCGCTGAAACTCTTTCAAGCCTTATTATTCCGCCAAAGAACGATTAATTGTTTGTTTACTGCTTTGCTGAGAATCGTGTAATAGAAATTTTAGGGCTTGGTTTCCGGTAGAAAGAAATTATCAGAATGTGGAAAAAAGAAAATAGCTAACAAAAAATAATTGGAATATATTTTCTGAAATCGAAAACCAGTTTAATGTAATGACTCAATAATTACAGTTTGAACCGATATTGAATCTATTTACAAAATAAGTAATCCCCAATTAAAATTCGATTAATTAGAGTGAGTTTTGTACAACATCTCTATAGAATTACAGAATTTAATCTGTTCACTCTGCTCCTTTTAAAATGAATTCACACAATGTATATTAACTTAAATAATTAGTTCTTCAAAAGTTGTATCCTATCGTTTAAGAGATATTTTCTTCCACCAACTGCACATCGCTAAGCGGTAATTATATACATTCAACTTCTCCCTGATTCCTTATCAACCTAAAAATTACAAACTATCAACAATAGACTTCAAAAAACGGTTCTTTTTTCCCTGTTATAAACTATAAACTACTAATTATAAACTAATTAACTGCCACTATCTTAGCGCATCCGGCATGTTTTACCTCTACAATCTCGCCACCGAAACCTACTTTGCCGAATTCAATCCCCACGCTAAGCACTAAAGTCACATTTTCTGTCATAAATTCATTCAACTCCTCGTTTAATTGTACTACCATGCTTTGTTCCTTCAGTATATTATCGCTTGGAAACCAATCTGTTATAATCGACTTACAAACTCCCTGCATCAAATCCACCATGGGTTCATAGTTGTAAAACAGGTTATTGGGGTTATACTGTAAATCCGACACCGTTCCCAGGCATACCAGCAATCTGAAATAAGGCAGTTTTTGTACATTCAGTATGTCCGATTGGGTATTAATGCGTGGAAAAGTAACCGTAGCCTCCAGCATTTCGCGGTCAATACGGCAGCCTGGCAATACCCGCAACACGCTGTTAAGCGGATAAACACGATTCATATTAAATCCTTCCAGGGCTTGCCGGTAGCTGGTCAGATAGAGTCGCCTCTCTCCCACTTTACCGATTTGATCCAGCTTCATCAGGTTTTTGCCCATGCCTGTCCATACCGGTGTAAGGTTGAAATCACCCAGCCGATATGTGCTGCCCACAGCATCGCGAACTGACCGTGCAAATTGAACACAAGCCCCCCACTCCTGCTGATGTTGCCTCACCTTTTCGAACTCCGGTCCTTTGGCCATACGCTGTTTACTGGGTCCGGCTTTTGTCCGCATAATCACTTTATCACTTCCCGTTCGGGTGTAAAATGTTACCCCTTTTATGCTGCCGGTAACCTGCAGTGCTCCATGTACAATTGCCATCTTTTTAGTTACTATTTAATCATCTTCAATTTACAATTGAGAGACAGGTTTTCTTGTTTTCAGGATAATTTTTATTGCCACACTTTCTTAAGTCCACTATCGGGGAATTCAGGTGGTAACACCAAATCACAAAGGTATATCATTTGTTTTATATACGCAAATAACATGAATATAATATGAATTTATTTAATATCGTTACATAATCGTGTAAGTACCGTAACATATACGTGCAATAACCGTAAAATACTACTCATTTTAATGGAGTAAATGAGGGGTTGAACCTGCTTTGCTCCTATTTTGTATTTGCACAAAGTGCTACGAAATCAGAGATTTTAAACCGGATAATTAATCGTTTTTTCAGGATGGGTAGTGTAAAAAATGACAGCATTTTTCTCTGTGATTTTATGATGGAGCAGGATAAAACCGACTATTTTAAGGAGTAAATTGAATGTGAATTTCCCCGGATTTGGAGGTACCGAAAGCAATGCGAACAAGTTCGATTGGTCGTATTTCAGATCAAGAATAGAACGCGGATTTTCGTCAAGTTAGCAATCCAAACAATAATTCTCTATTACTGATAAACTCTAATCCTTTATGATTTTTTGTTTGAAAGCGTACAAAAATTGTATTCATTCGTCTAAGGTATGTTCCTTCCGCTGAACGGTTGAATTACTATTTTCAAAAGCTAACCATAATACGATATGTATCTATTCATTTTAGTCCTTCTGGGCTGTTTCGCTTGTATATTATTTGTGATTTTCTGCCTTCGATTGGCTGATTTTCTGTATTTCTATGCTCAAAGTTATTTGTCATTCGGAAATGCACTTACCAGTTTTATCCGTGACCTTGGAGCAAAAAAGCAAAGACTATAGTTTCTGCCACAATTTCACATATTGTCCTGAAATTTGTTGAATTCTAAATCAAGTAATGGTTAGAATATAATATCGTATTTTGACGAAAGAACAGAACGCGGATTAATCGGATATTCAGGGATTAAAATTATACTGATTTTAATCGGATTATAGTCATGAAAACATGACTGATAATACTGTAACTATTTGAAAATCATATTGCCAGGGGCGAGATTAAAATCCGTTTTCAATCCGCTATATTAGTGTAAATTCGCGTTCCATTAGTATTCTTTTTCTCATTTAATTATACAACATTACTTATTTCCAACTACTTAAACCTTCTTTTTTCATAAAAAATTATTGGTTGCGTATAACTTTCCGTTGCATCGGGCGTTATAAATTAGTATTGCCCGTGACCCACTTCCGACTTTGAAGGAATGAATACGGGCTGACTTAATTTACAAAACGAGTTGACACTATGAGAATGTATATGCTTACGTTGGTGAGTTTGCTGCTGCTGATTGCCATACCCGATACTTTTTTCTACCTGAAGCTGAAACGACGCGACTCGCATCCGTTCTACATTGTGATGCACCTTATTCCGGCACTTATTTTTGCCGGACTGTTTTTGTATATCAAAATCGGGTTGGACTCCATGCACAATTTCCGTATTGTAGTGGCTGTGATGTGGCTGTTTTTTTTCTTCCTGCTTATTTACCTGTCGAAGTTGATTCACGCAGTGTTTTACGCACTGGAATTTATTTATAAAAAGATAACCGGTCGCGAAAGCATTTACTTTTACATTGCGCGAATTGGTCTGAATGTGTATGTGGTGGCTTTAATGCTGATTAGTGCCTATATCACGCCCCGAAACTTCGATGTGACACACGTGCAGATACCTATTAAAGGACTTCCAGCTGCATTCGACGGATACCGCATTGTGCAGCTCTCTGATATTCACCTGGGGAGCTGGAATCATAAATTTCAAAAACTGTCGCCGGTTATTAAGCTGGTGAATGAGCAACAGCCCGATATCATCGTGTTTACAGGCGATATGGTGAATAATTTTGCGGAGGAAGCTTCGGGTTGGCAACCCTATTTTTTGCAATTGAAAGCACGCGATGGGAAATACGCCATTTTGGGGAATCACGATTACGGCGATTATACCAACTGGAAAAATGATTCGGCAAGAGCCGAAAACAGCAAACATATTCGGCAGGCTATTCAGAATTTTGGCTTCCGGCTGCTGCTCAACGAACATATTTACCTGAAATCCGATTCGGACAGCATTTTGCTGGTGGGGTTGGAAAATTACGGTAACTCCAAACGTGCCAACTACAGCGATATAAACAAAGCCCTGCGCCACACAGACCCGAAAGTACCCACAATTCTTCTTTCACACGACCCTTCGCAATGGGATGCAGAAGTGCTTCACCATACCGATATTGCCTTAACGCTATCGGGACATACACATGCCGGACAGTTGGGAATTAAATTCGGAAAGCATTTGTTTTCGCCGGCAGCCTTTGTATTTAAGTACTGGGCAGGTCTGTATCGTGTTGATAATCAATTTATTTATGTGAACCGGGGTATAGGCTATATCGGTTTGCCAATGTATATAGGTGTGCGACCTGAAATAACGGTGATAGAGCTAAAAACTCAACATTAAGTAATATCATTAAGCTCTGAGCGATTATATGTTTATATAATTTAAAATGATGTTTTTATTGAAATATGATAAT
>CAZTDH010000087.1:0-8401 GCA_964612615.1 uncultured Paludibacter sp.
GTCTAACCTACATATAATTGCAGGTTAGACTAAGTTTTTATTTAATAATTACTTTCTGGGTTATTGTCTTTCCTGCATTCGTAACCGCAACCATATAAACACCCGATTGAAGTGGAGTTTCAATTACCGTAGTATTTGCAGTCAAATTCTTTGCTGACAGTTTTTGACCTACAGCATTATAAATAACTACTGAACCTCCACCATTAATCACCACCTGATTGTTTGAATTGGTAGAAATCCATGTATTGTTGTTGCTTGCTGAGTTAATTCCAGTTGCAACAGAAGGTGCTCTGAATATCAGAGAGAATCGATTCGAAGTAGATACAATGTCAGAACTAAAGCTATAATCAGCGACAGTCAAATCCTGTTCAGTACCTACCAACTTATCACGCAATATAATTTGAGTACCTGAAACAAAATTACTAAATTGTGAAGCTTTGATAGTAAATGTGTTTGACTGACCGGTAGTGAATCCTAATGGGATTTCGGTATCATATTGAATTGAATTCAATCCGTTGATAACTAATTGTTCAGTTCCTGCTAACGTGTAAATTTCAGGAATTGAAGCATTTGCATTGGTCATTTTTTCAGAATCATAAGCATCATAACCATTCGAAGCATTTGAATTGAACAATACGATAGCTTCATCGCTGGTAGTTCCATTGGTTACCTGAAGATGCAATACTGGTACAGTCGTAGCAGGAGCTTTAAAACGGTTTGTAACAATACTCTGATCTTGGTGTGAACGCATAGAGTTATCTACTGCGAGTGTTCCAGTTGTCTGACCAACATCAACTCTTACCCAAACTGCTTGCATTGGAGGAATTTCTGCCGTAACACCAATTAAGTTATTGTTATTATTACTTGTTCCGATATGATTCAAAGCATTATAAGCATCAAAAACATAAGTATCAGCATTTTTGCTTCTGAACCACATGGTTTGTGAAACATTAGCTGTACTTGTACTTGCCAAAGCTGATTCAAAATTCAGATACGATGTATATGGATTACCTACCAGATTAAATCCTTCTTTTGCTATACCTGTATGACGAGAAAGGCTGATTTGTTGTGCTCCGGTATTCAATGCTCCGGTAAATGTTACTGCTCCTTCGGTAGCCATATTTGCCACGTAGCCAGTCATTACTCCAAGTCCTGTTACATTGTCTGTAATCTGTGGCCAGGCTGCATTTGTTTCATCATAGCTGTAAAGTATGTTACTAGCAGCGGTGAATACATTACTAGTTGCAGTTGAAACCGGACTAGAAACATACCAGTTTCGACCTGCTGAGAGGTATTGTTGAACGTTTGTAGTTCCTGCAGTAAGTGTTCCTCCATTATCTACAAAAGTAGCTGTACCGTGAGTATTGTCACTATTTATATTTAATGTTCCGGCAGTTAAGGAAATGCTATTGTTTAAAGTCAATTTTGCTCCTGCATTTACAGTTAAAGCTGAAGCAGTAGCATTAGCAGCAACTGTAACTGTATGACCATTCAAAATTGCGATTGAAGCAACAGACGATGCTGAAGAAGGAGTGATAATTGTATTTGACCATGTTGCATTATCAGTTGAAGATTGCCAGGTACTTACATCTCCCCAGTTTCCCGAAGCTTGTGTTTGGTAATAGTCCTGATGAGCCATTGTAAACTGAGCAGAAGAAATAGTCTGATATGAATCTGAATAGTTTACGTCACCATTGCCAACGGCTTTTACTTTGAAAACATAAATCGAATCTGCCTGTAATCCTGTGACATTAGCACTCGTACTGGAACCATTTGTTGATGTTGATGTTGCCTTTAAAGTTGTAGTTTCTGTTTTCAAACCCGGTGTAGAAGCAGATAAAATTACTTTGTAAACCTTAACTTCAAAATTTGTAGCATTTGCATCTAATGGTGTTGTCCACTGTGTAGTAGCTGTTGTTGCCTTAATATTAGTGGCTGTCCCAACAGTTGGTGCAGTTAATAATGCCGGGTTGTTAGGACGTAAAATAATTTGATAGAATACATACTGACCTGAACTAGTGTCAGTTATTCTGAATTTTGCATTTGTTCCACTTACTGAAATAATATCAATTTTCTCAGAACCTGTTGCCGTATATGTTCCAACATTCGAATATGATCCTCCATTGTATGACACATCTAACACGTATGTTCTACCTGATGTTGCACTTGAATGGATTTCAACTTGAGCTACACTTGCTACTGTAGGTAAATATAATACGCCATTATTAGGACTAGTTTTATCCAATCTCAATGTACATGAATGAGCCTCGCCTTTTGGTCCTGTATTTGTTCCAGACTGAATATACGCATGTGTTAAATCCCAGCCATTCACAGTATATACAGGGTAATTTCCTAAAGAAGGTGCATTAGATGATGTATATACTGTTCCCCAAGTTAAATCTGAAAAGTTTGTGCTGATTGAAGTCGGATAAGTTGATTGAGTTGAGAAACTCGATGTTGAAGATTCAGTTGAATTTACATAATTAATAGCATCTGCAATAGCTGTTACAGTATATGTATAACTTGTGTTAACTAACAACCCGGTAATATTTACAGTAGATGTAGTCTGCCCCGTTACTGATACAGTTTTGACTAAAGTAGGTGTAGAGTTATATATTTTTATTGAATAACCTGTAGCATTAGCATCATTATTTGTCCAGTTTGCTGTAAAACTTTCAGCTAAACTATTTGTAGCAGAGCTAATCGTAGGAGCTGTTAATAGTGGAAGTGTTGTTGTAACAGACATTGGTGAAGACTCTGAGGAATTTAAATAATTTGAACCATCACCAACCGCAATTATTGTATATTTATAGGTTGTTCCTTTCGTTAATCCTGTTACAAGTTGACTTGTACCATTTAAGCCGGTATAGGGTGAACCAACTAAAGTTGTTCCATCACTTTGATATACTTTTAATGTGTATGTTACAATATTGGCAACTGAACCCCAATTGGCTGTAAATCTATCAGTACTAATAGATGTTGCTGAACTTGGTGAAGGTGTATCAAGTGGTGGTGTGCCTGCGGCCGTTGTTACAGATTGAGCTGCTGATTCAGCTGACGAGTAAAAGCTTGAACCATTACCAATCGCTATTACCTTATATTTATATGCAGTACCTAAACTCAAGCCACTATTAACAGTGTAAGAATTTGTTCCGATTCCCGAATAAGAATTTACTAAGGTAGTACCATCACTTTGATAAACATTCAAAGTATAGCTTGATGCGTTGGAATTTGCAGCCCAATTAGCTTGAAAACTTGAAGATGTGATTGATGTGGCAGCATTTGGAGTTGGAGTGTCTAAAGTTGCAGCTACAGCCTCCCCCCATGTTGAAGAAACCTTGATTCCTGCTGCTTTAAATAGCGATTTGCTTGATCCATTTCCTCTTTGAATTAAATAACCAGCACTGGCTAATAATGTACCAGTACCACTATTATCAGTAATCCAAGCTGTTTCACTAGATTCGGTACCTCCAACTATTGGATTAACATATGCTTTTGCTGTTCCAGTTGTACCTCCGGTAGATGTATCAAAATCGTATCTTAAAACAAATAAATATGTTGTTCCATAGTTTAATGCTGTTAGATTATTTTGAATTTGTGCAGCTGATGTGGATGTTCTTGTTAATCCTAAGGTGAAGGTTGTAGTTGAACCAGTAATCTGACGGCCCCAAAGTGCAATTGCAGATGTAGCAGCAGTAGCACTTGTGAGTGCAAGTATTTGACCATTACTTCCAAAAGAACTAGGTCCGGCAGAATTAAAAATAAAAGACAAATAAACTGTACCAGTTGAAACTGTGGAAGTTAAAGGCTTTATAGCATAACTAGTACAATTAGCTGTACCTGTATAATTGTTAACAAAAGTATTGCCGGTACCAGAAATATTAAGACTCTGTTGCCCTGATTTGGTATATGTTATACCTGTTGTTCCTGCTGTAATAGACCTGGAACCTGTTGATGCCCATGTAGCAGTTGTAGCATTAGCCACAGTCCACCCACTTCCATCTGTAGAACCTGTTGTTACAACTTGTGGATTTGGGATAGTTCCTGCAGTGAAAGTTTCGGTTAGATAGTTTGTCGCATTTGCCACTAAACTTACCAAACACAAGCTAAAAATAAAAAGTAGTTTTTTCATAAATAATAAATTTTAAATTTGAAAATTATGTTGATTATAAGGGTATTATGTTGTTTTAAGATTGAAATAGTACTGGTATGCCAATTAAATGGTCGACCAAAAGTAGATATTGGTAAACCAATAAAAAAACTTTTTAAGAATTATTTTTCCAAATATGTTGTAAAACATGATTTTGGCATACCAATTTGGTAGCTGTGAACAAAATAATGCTATAGTTGTTATTTATTTAATTCAACACTTTAAATCAAATTCAGAAAGCTTTTGAGGTGAAAACTTTAAAGAAAATCAAAATTGGGGCAGTTTTATATTGAATTGTAATAAAAATAAACAAAAATATTTCACTTTGAATTTGCAGATATAAAAAAATGCTTTATCTTTGCAGCACTTTTAGAAAAAATGAACAGACACTATTTACATATTCTCCTACTCGGTATTATTATTCTCTTGCAAAACAAGTAGAAGTGAGTTTGGTGTGTATGTAATTGTACAAGAATATAGGTAGCCTTTCTCACTTCGGTGCGGAAGGCTTTTTTTTAGGCTGACCTCAGTCTCTAAAAGGAAATCAAAGAACTTTTGAACGGTTAGATTGTTTTTTTTTGTAATCAAATACGTTCAGAAATTCAATTTTAAATCGTAAATGATTAAATTGTAAATCAATAGATTATGGATAGATTATTTGTTTTCGACACCACATTACGCGATGGTGAACAAGTGCCGGGTTGTCAGTTAAACACTGTTGAGAAAATTCAGGTGGCAAAAGCACTCGAAAGTTTGGGCGTGGATGTAATTGAAGCGGGTTTCCCAATTTCCAGTCCGGGTGATTTTAACTCTGTGGTAGAGATTTCAAAAGCAGTTACCTGGCCAACTATTTGTGCGTTGACACGCGGAGTACAAAAAGATATTGACGTGGCTGCCGATGCTCTCAAATATGCCAAAAACAAACGTATCCACACTGGAATAGGTACTTCTGAGTTTCATATAAAACATAAATTTAACTCCAATCAGGAAGATATTCTTGAACGTGCTGTTGCGGCTGTAAAATATGCTAAAAAGTATGTGGAAGATGTTGAATTCTATTGCGAAGATGCAGGACGTACTGATAATGTGTATTTGGCACGTGTGGTGCAGGCCGTTATCAAAGCCGGTGCAACGGTAGTAAATATACCCGACACAACAGGTTATTGCCTGCCAACAGAATTTGGCGAAAAAATCAAGTTCCTTATGGAGAATGTAAACGGTGTGCATAACGCTATTATTTCTACTCACTGTCATAACGATTTGGGTATGGCTACTGCTAACACTATCTCGGGAGTGATGAATGGTGCCCGTCAGGTGGAAGTGACCATGAATGGTATTGGCGAACGTGCCGGAAATACTTCGTTGGAAGAAGTGGCAATGATCTTGAAATGTCACAAAGGGTTGAATATCGAAACACAAATCAATACTCAAAAAATTTATTCGACCAGCCGATTGGTTTCGGGCTTAATGAATATGCCTGTTCAGGCCAATAAGGCCATTGTTGGTCGTAATGCTTTTGCACACTCGTCCGGAATTCATCAGGATGGCGTGTTGAAAAACCGCGAAAGCTACGAAATCATGGACCCTAAAGATGTTGGAATTGATGAAAACTCGATTGTTCTGACAGCCCGTAGCGGACGTGCAGCTCTGAAACATCGTTTGAGTATTTTGGGCGTAAACGTAGAAGGTGATAAACTTGATACTATATACGAAGGATTTCTGAAACTGGCTGATAAGAAAAAAGATATTAACGATGATGATGTGTTGATGCTTGCAGGTCAGGAGCGCAGCGAACAACAACGGATTAAACTTGATTATCTTCAGGTTACGTCGGGAGTAGGAGTGAGGGCTGTTGCCAGCATAGGACTAATTATTGCCAATGAAAAATTTGAGGCAGCTGCTTCGGGCAATGGTCCGGTGGATGCAGCTATCAAAGCCTTGAAACAAATTATCAAACGCAATATGACTTTACAGGAATTTACCATTCAGGCTATAAATAAAGGAAGTGATGATGTGGGTAAAGTTCACATGCAGGTTGAACATCAGGGAGCTGTTTATTACGGCTTTGGTGCTAACACCGATATTGTTGCTGCTTCGGTTGAAGCCTATATTAATGCTATAAATAAGTTTGTAAAATAAAATATGAAAACATTATTTGATAAAATTTGGGATGCCCACGTGGTATCTTCGGTCGAAAACGGACCGACACAATTGTATATTGATCGTCATTTTTGCCATGAGGTGACAAGTCCACAAGCATTTAACGGACTTCGTGCACGTGGACTAAAAGTATTTCGTCCGGAACAAACTACCCTGACAGCAGATCACAACACACCGACTATTAATCAGGATCAGCCTGTAAGTGACCCAATTTCTCGTAATCAGCTTGATACATTTGCAAGTAATGCTGTTGAATTCAATTTACCCTTGTATTTTCCGTTAGGTCACATTAAAAATGGTGTGGTTCATATTATTGGCCCTGAAAATGGTTTCACTCATCCTGGAGCAACTATTGTTTGTGGCGATAGTCATACGTCTACCCATGGTGCTTTTGGAGCTATTGCTTTTGGTATTGGTACCAGCGAAGTGGAAATGGTATTAGCTACACAATGTGTACTTCAGACCCGTCCGAAAACTATGCGCATCACGTTCAACGGTAAATTGAATGCTGGTGTAACTGCTAAGGATTTAGCACTTTACATGATTTCGAAACTGACTACCGGTGGTGCAACGGGCTATTTTGTAGAATACGCCGGTGAGGCAATTCGCAATTTATCGATGGAGGAACGCATGACTGTTTGTAACCTTTCTATCGAAATGGGTGCTCGTGGAGGTTTAATTGCACCCGACCAAACAACTTTCGACTATGTAAAAGGCCGTGAGTTTGCTCCTAAAGGTGCTGAATGGGATAAAAAATTAGCTTACTGGCAAACTTTGAAAACTGACGAAGGAGCTGTTTTCGATAAAGAACTTGTTTTTGATGCTGCTGATATTCAGCCAATGATTACCTACGGAACAAATCCGGGTATGGGAATGGGTATCACAGAATCAATTCCAACGTTGGATAAAGTGGATGAAGCCGGACGCATTTCATATCAAAAATCGTTGGAATATATGGGCTTGGAAGCCGGTGAAAAACTGGAAGGTAAAGTTATCGACTATGTATTCCTTGGAAGTTGTACCAATGGTCGTATTGAAGATTTTCGGGTATTTGCCAATTATGTAAAAGGTAAGAAGAAAGCTGATAACGTTATCGCCTGGTTAGTTCCGGGAAGTTGGATGGTAGATAAGCAAATTCGCGAAGAAGGTTTGTATGATATTCTAACTGAAGCAGGATTTGCACTACGTCAACCGGGCTGTTCTGCTTGCCTTGCAATGAACGATGATAAAGTTCCTGCCGGCAAATATGCAGTTTCAACATCAAACCGTAACTTTGAAGGTCGTCAGGGACCTGGTGCGCGCACAATTTTGGCTGGTCCTCTTGTAGCTGCTGCTGCTGCCATCTCTGGAAAAATAACAGATCCACGTAAATAATATTGAACTTAGGAAAAAATGGAAAAGTTTATAAAATCAACTTCAAGTGTAGTTCCACTTCCGATTGAGAATGTGGATACCGATCAAATTATACCTGCTCGTTTTTTAAAAGCGACCAACAAAGATGGATTTGGTGACAATTTGTTTGCCGATTGGCGTTACAACAAAGATGGAAGTCCGAAAGCTGACTTTGTGTTGAATAACTCAACTTTTAGCGGTTCTATTTTAGTAGCCGGTAAGAACTTTGGTTCAGGTTCGAGTCGTGAACATGCTGCATGGGCAATCGATGGCTACGGATTTAAAGTAGTGGTATCGAGTTTTTTTGCAGATATTTTTCAAAATAATGCATTGAACAATGGAGTCCTTCCGGTAGTTGTATCTGCTGAGTTTTTAGCCGAAATATTTGCAACTGTGAATACATATCCTAAATCAACACTTACAATCGATTTGCTGAATCAAACTGTAACAAATGATGCTACGGGAAAATCTGAAACTTTTGCCATAAATGCTTATAAAAAAGAATGTCTGGTAAATGGTTTGGATGATATCGACTATTTGTTGAGCAAAAAAATACAAACAGAAGAGTTCGAAAAAGCAAGAGTATAAAATAATCCCTTATAATTCTGCGTAATTATAATGTGAAAAGTTGAAATCTAATATTGAATTATGATTGAAATAATGGATACCACACTTCGCGATGGTGAACAAACATCGGGA
>CAZTDH010000088.1:0-8351 GCA_964612615.1 uncultured Paludibacter sp.
CAGGAATGCTCAGCGGATTATACCCCGAAGCAAATAAACCAAAATTCATTTTCGGCATTCAGATTGTTTCGCTTTACGATTTCTTTATGCTTTTTGTGGTAATAGCCGGAGTGGCTTCGGTTATTTTGTTTTTGCTGTCGAAACGATTGCAAAAACTGATGCATGGAGTGAAATAAATTATATAACCACTAAGGCGCTAAGGACACATAGAAGCACTAAAATTTAAAACAAATTTTGAAATTTATTCTTTGTATAGCTTAGCGACCTTAGCGCCTTAGTGGTAAAAATTAAAGCATCTTCCCTACTTCTTTTGGTTTCAGCTCAATCACTTCCAAATTCTGAATTTTTTCGCCATCAATTTCGAAGCGTACAAGAGTTTGTACTTTATGGAAGCCCTGTTTGCCGGCTGCTCCGGGATTAATGTGTAGTAAATCGAGCGTTCTGTCATACTTCACTTTCAGGATATGTGAATGTCCGCAAACAAACAACTTGGGTGGTTGCTGATAAATACCCGGACGAACCAACGCATCATAATTGCCGGGATAACCCCCAATATGAGTCATCCAGACTTTCACATCTTCGCACAGAAAGCGGTTATGTTGTGGCAATTGAGTGCGGATATCATACCCATCAATATTTCCCCACACACCCCTAAACGGTTTGAAAGCCTGCAATTTATTGAATACTTCCAGCGAACCGATATCGCCACAATGCCACACCTCGTCACAGGTTGAAAAATGTTCAAATACACGTTCATCTAGCAATCCATGTGTGTCCGAGAGTAGTCCGATTCGGGTCATTTGTTCGTTATTTTTTGTTCATTATCTCGGCAAAAGTAATAAAAAACAACAATAAAATTCTGTAAAAATTGAATCATACCTGCTAAAGAGCTTTATTTTAGATTTGAAATGAAAGTCGCATTTTGTTTATATTTTGAATTTCGCTACTTTTGTAGACATTTCGGCTCATTTCACAGATTATTGAATGAAAGATACTGCAAATAAATTCAAACCATTTATTCAGAAAATGCGATTCAAATATCGCGTTTCGGTTCTGAATGAAAACACACTGGAAGAGGCATGGCATGTCCGTTTGTCGCGTTTCAGTGTTTTTCTGTTTGGTTCCGGATTTTTTATCCTGACATTTACACTGCTTACCATACTTATTTTTACCACACCTATTGCACGCTATTTGCCCGGTTACGGCGAATCGGGAAACAGGGCGAGCATTATCTCAGAATCCATGCGTGCTGACTCCCTGGTTCAACAAGTAGATTTGCAGGAAGGCTACATAGATATTGTCAAAGGTATTATTGCTGGCAAAACCAAACCTGATTCTATAGTTTCGCTGGACTCAATTGCCTTGAAACAACGTGCAAAAGTACTGCTTGAAAAATCAAGAAGGGAAACTGAATTTTGCAAGAAATTTGAGAAAGACGAAAAATACAATCTGGCCAGTATCGATAGCAAACCTACGGAAAGCACCTACATTTTCTTTCGTCCGTCACGCGGAGTAATTTCGTCATCATTTAATCTGTCCGACCATCAGTTCGGCATTTATATGATTACATCACCCAACGAAAGTGTTATGAGTGTACAGGACGGAACTATTGTATATGAAGCATTTACATTCGATTTCGGTTATGTAATTCAGGTTCAACACGAAAACAATTACTTATCTATTTATAAAAACAACACCCGGGTAATGAAACGGGTTGGAGATGAAGTAAAGGCAGGCGAATGTATAGCCATTACCGGGGATGCTTCAGGAAAGAAAAGTGGTTCGCAATTTTACTTCGAACTATGGAAACAGGGAAAACCTATCGATCCTGAAGAAGTAATTATATTTTGAAGGAACAAGTCGCGACTTGTCCGTACATAAAAATTTAATGGAAGAGATTCAGAAAAAACAAATAGCAATTTTAGGTTCAACCGGTTCCATTGGAACGCAGGCGCTGGAAGTGATTTCAGAAAACGATTCGTTGTTTGAGATATATGCTTTGACTGCGAATAACAATGTTGATTTGCTCATCGAGCAGGCGCGGAAATACAAACCTGAGATGGTGGCCATTGGAAACGAATCGCACTATCTCACGTTGAAAGATGCCTTATCCGATTTACCGGTAAAAATATTTGCCGGAGCTGATTCTATTGCTCAGTTAGCTGAAATGCAACCCATCGACATTGTACTTACGGCTATGGTAGGTTACTCCGGACTTAAGCCAACCATGAGTGCCATTAAAGCCGGAAAGAAAATTGCACTGGCTAATAAAGAAACATTGGTGGTTGCCGGTGAATTGATTTGCAAACTTGCTGCACAGAATAATTCTTCTATCATTCCGGTGGATTCCGAACATTCGGCTATTTTTCAATGCCTTGCCGGCGAAGGAAATAACCCGATTGAAAAACTGATTCTGACAGCTTCGGGCGGTCCGTTCCGCACAAAAACTATTCACGAACTGGAACATGTGACGAGCGCACAGGCACTGAAACACCCAAATTGGGATATGGGTGCCAAAATCACCATCGACTCGGCAAGCCTTATGAATAAAGGCTTTGAAATTATTGAAGCTAAATGGCTTTTTGGCGTTACTCCTGACCAAATCGAAGTAGTAGTTCATCCTCAGTCTATAATACATTCTATGGTTCAGTTTGCCGACGGTTCCATTAAGGCACAACTCGGTATGCCGGATATGAAATTACCAATCCAATACGCATTTACCTATCCTGATCGGTTGAAAACTAATTTTCCGCGTTTTGATTTCAATTTGTGTTCACAATTCACCTTTGAACGTCCGGATATGGAACGATTCAGAAATCTGGAATATGCCTATTATGCCATGGATAAAGGAGGAAATATGCCCTGCATTCTAAACGCAGCTAACGAAGTAGTAGTAGCAGAATTTTTGAAAAATAAAATCGGCTTCTTGCAAATGAGTGACATTATTGAAGAAGTGTTGGGAAAAGCAGAATTCATAGCCAAACCAACTTACGAAGATTATGTGAAGACTGATGCGGTAGTGCGGATTCTGACGAAAGAAATGATTAAATAGTTTCATGGAAATCCCTAAAACCGAAGGCATTAAATATGCCGGTTCAAAGTTGAAGCTTCTGCCTTTTATCTTTGAAATGGTGTCGGGATTGAATGGAATTGAAACGGTTTTAGATGGGTTCAGCGGTTCTACACGGGTTTCGCAGGCGTTTGCTCAACTCGGTTATTCAACCACCTCTAACGATATTTCGGCATGGTCGGAAGTATTTGCGACTTGTTATCTGAAATCAGATAAACCGAATGTGTATTATAAAGAAATTATAGATTATCTGAACAATCTGACAGGCGTTGATGGTTGGTTTACAGAAAATTATGGTGGAGCTGAAAATGATATTAAAAAACCGTTTCAGCTAAAAAACACACGAAAGCTAGATGCAATTCGCGAAGAAATTGAACAGATGAATTTACCATGGGAAGATAAATGCGTATTGCTCACCAGTCTGATTTATGCGTTGGATAAAGTGGATAATACCCTTGGACATTATGTGGCTTATCTGACCGATTGGTCGGCACGTTCGTACAAAGATTTGGTATTAAAACTTCCTCAACGGTTTAGTTTAAATGGAGATAACCGTGTAATCCGTGATGATGTATTTAATACAGTGGCTAACAATCGGTTTGATTTGGTATATCTCGATCCGCCTTATGGTTCGAATAACGAGAAAATGCCACCAAGCCGTGTTCGGTATGCGGCCTATTATCATTTGTGGACAACGATAATTAACAACGACAAACCACAACTGTTTGGTAAAGCAAACCGACGAGAAGATAGTCGTGACGAATGCTGTTCTGTTTTTGAAGAGTTCCGCAAAAACGATTCCGGTGATTTTTTGGCCATGGAAGCACTGCGAAAACTAATAAACGAAACAAATTCACGTTATTTGTTGTTGTCGTACAGTTCGGGTGGACGTGCTACCAAAGAACAATTACTGGAAACAATATCAAATTCGGGTAAATTACTGGAAATTAAATTAATTGATTATAGAAAAAACGTTATGAGCAATATGCGTTCCACCAGCGAATGGATAACATCAGATGGAAATCACAACGAATTTCTATTTTTAATGGAGAAATAATAAACAACTAAACAACATAATTCTTTTATGGAAACATTCCTAATCAGGGCTGCACAGCTCATTCTTAGTTTATCGATTTTAGTAGTTCTGCACGAATTCGGACATTTTGCATTTGCGCGTTTGTTCAAAGTTCGTGTCGAAAAATTCTATATGTTTTTCAATCCCAACTTTTCATTAATACGGGCTAAAAAAATAAATGGAAAATGGGTTGTGAAGTTTTTGGCTAAAAATATACCGTCAAATGAACAACCCAAGAAAGATGCTTCTGGCAACGATATTCTCGATGCTAAAGGGAAACAGATTTTCGAACAAATTTCGATTACAGATCTACCTGAAGACGACTGGCGCAAATATCCGGAAAGTACAGAGTGGGGAATTGGATGGTTACCACTGGGTGGCTATTGCTCTATTTCAGGTATGGTTGACGAAACAAAAAGTCTTTCGCAAATGGCTTCAGAACCACAACCCTGGGAGTATCGTTCCCGCTCAGTTTGGCAACGCCTACCGATTATTATTGGCGGTGTATTGGTGAATTTCATTTTGGCTATGGTTATTTATGCAGCAGTTCTTTTCACTTGGGGACAAGAATATTTACCTTTGAAAAATGCCAAATACGGTTTAAACTTCTCACAGATTCTACTGGATAATGGATTCAAAAATGGTGACAATATTGTAAAAATAAACGGTAAATCGGTAGAACAAAGTGCTGATATCTTTGAAAAACTTTTAATTGATGGCAATCAGGACATTACGGTGCTGAGAGATAATCAATTGGTTGATATTAATTTACCGAAAGATCTATCACAAAAAGTATTAGCGGCTAAAGAACCGGATTTTATTTCAGTTCGTTTCCCATTCGTAATCGACGAAGTTAGTGCAGGTTCACTCGCCGAGAAAGCCAAATTACAGTCGGGCGACAGTATAATAGGAATTAATGGCAAGCATCTCTTTATTTTTCAGGATATTGCTGCGGAACTGGATGCTTCCAAAAACACAAATATCAATCTGAGCTATGTTCGGAAAGGTCAGATTTTGCAGACAGAAATTCAACTGAACGAAACGGGAAAATTAGGCGTTGGTGTTCGCCCTATCGTAAACTTCCTGCAAACAAAACGTACTCAATATGGTTTTATGGCTGCTATTCCTGCCGGAATCAATCTTGGCTGGGGAAAACTGACAAGTTATGTCAAGGGCTTTAAACTAGTGTTTACCAAAGAAGGTTCAAAACAATTAGGTGGATTTGGTTCAATCGGCAAAATGTTCCCAAAAACATGGGACTGGCAAATTTTCTGGTCAATGACAGCTTTATTATCAGTCATTCTGGCTTTTATGAACTTTCTGCCAATTCCGATGCTTGATGGTGGATATGTGTTGTTTCTGATTTATGAAATGATAACCGGCAAAAAACCAAATGATAAATTTATGGAATATGCGCAAACAGTTGGCATGGTTTTACTCTTCGGATTATTGCTGTATGCCAATATGAATGACATATTTAAGGCAATCTTCAAATAAGTATGAAACCAATCGCACTATGTTATCCGAAATGCGGCACTTGTCAAAAAGCCGAAAAATGGATGAAAGCAAACGGAATTGACTATACATACCGTCCTATAAAAGAGGAAAATCCAACCAGGGAAGAACTCAAGGCGTGGATTGCCAAAAGCAGACTTCCAATATCAAAATTCTTCAATACCAGCGGATTACTTTATAAGGAATTCAACATGAAAGACAAAGTGAAAACCTTGTCGGAAGATGAACTGTTAGATATTCTGGCCTCTAACGGATTAATTGTAAAACGTCCGATTTTAGTTGCCGGAGAAAACGTTTTAGTAGGTTTCAAAGAAGACGAATGGAAAGCAACCTTAGGCTGATATGAAAAAAACTATAGCTTATAACCCGCTTTCGATGCCTACCTATGTGATGGCAAAACCGAATGGCTCAAGTTGTAACCTGAACTGCTCGTACTGCTATTATCTGGAAAAGGAGAAACTTTATGAAAATCGTAAAAGTCTCCAAATGAGTGATGACACACTCGAGAAATACATTGAAAGTTATATTCAGGCGCAACCAGTTTCTGAAGTGCTGTTTACCTGGCACGGTGGTGAAACTCTGTTGCGCGATATTTCTTTTTATCGCAAAGCACTTACTTTTCAGAAGAAGTACGGACGCGGTCGAAATATCGATAATGTACTTCAGACAAACGGCACACTGCTTACCGACGAATGGTGTAAATTCTTCAAAGACAACAATTTCCTGATTGGAATTTCTATCGACGGACCGGAGCATTGCCACGATGTGTACCGCAAAAACAAAGCAGGAAAAGCCACTTTTCAGCAAGTAATGAAAGGAATAGAACTGCTGCAAAAACATCAGGTTGAATTCAACACACTTTCGGTTATCAATAATTACAATGTTGATTACCCGCTGGAAATATATAATTTTTTCAAAGAGATTGGTACTAAGTACATGCAGTTTTCGCCTATTGTTGAGCAGATTTCCAAAACACGAGCCGATGGTTTAAGCTTACTGCCTCCCGAAGGTAGTGATGATGCGGTAATAGCACCATGGACTGTGGATGCAAAGAAGTTCGGACAGTTTTATATCACCATCTTTGACGAATGGATTAAAAAGGATGTTGGTCAATATTACATACAGCTTTTTGATGCTGCTTTGGCTGGTACAGTTGGACAAATGCCCGGTGTTTGTATATTTGGTGAAACCTGCGGACATGCTACAGTAATGGAATTTAATGGCGACATGTATGCCTGCGACCATTATGTTTTCCCTGAATATAAAATCGGAAATATCAAGACTCACAGCATTTATGAAATGGTTTTCTCACCCAAACAGCTTCGTTTTGGTGCGGATAAACGTGACACACTTCCTACACAATGTCAGCAATGTGAGTTCAAAAAACTCTGTCACGGCGAATGTCCTAAAAACCGTATAATCAAAACTAAAACCGGTGAACCCGGATTGAATTATCTTTGCGAAGGATATTACGCATTCTGGAAACATTCTCAACCCTATATGGAATTTATGGGCAATGAGCTCTTTTTCAAACGTGCTCCGGCCAATGTAATGGACTGGGCTAAAACAAGGAAATAGATTACCGTAAATACTCAACTAAAAAACTTCAGGCTGAAAAGAAAATTCTTTTCAGCCTGAAGTTTTTTTAATCACTAATCATTAATCACTAGTAACGATAGTGTTCCGGTTTGTAAGGTCCTGCAGCATCCACTCCAATGTAAGCAGCCTGATCGGGAGTCAACACAGTGAGTTTCACACCTAATTGTTCAAGGTGCAAGCGTGCCACTTCCTCATCCAGATATTTTGGCAGACGATACACATCAACTGCATAATCCTTGGTATAAAGCTCAATCTGAGCCAGTGTCTGATTAGTAAATGAGTTACTCATTACAAACGATGGGTGACCGGTTGCACAACCCAAATTCACCAAACGACCATCAGCTAACAACAGCACGCTGTGACCGTCAGGGAAAATATATTTGTCAACCTGTGGTTTGATATTCACCAGTTTAACTCCTGGATATTTTTTCAGTTTTTCCACCTGAATTTCATTATCGAAGTGTCCGATATTGCAAATAATCGCACCATCTTTCATTTTTGCAATATGCTCAATACGGATAATATCTTTGTTTCCGGTAGTTGTAACATACAAATTGCCTTCTGCCAACGCATCTTCCACTGTCGTAACTTTGAAACCTTCCATCGAAGCTTGTAGTGCACAAATCGGGTCGATTTCGGTCACAATAACGCGCGCACCATAAGCCAGCATTGACTTTGCACAACCTTTACCCACGTCGCCATAACCGCAAACCACCACCACTTTACCGGCCAGCATCACGTCAGTAGCACGCTTGATCCCATCTGCCAACGATTCGCGACAGCCGTAGAGGTTATCAAATTTCGATTTAGTAACTGAGTCATTCACGTTGAAAGCGGGGAACAACAGCGAACCTTCTTCCAGCATTTGGTACAAACGGTGAACTCCAGTTGTAGTTTCTTCGGAAACACCACGTATTCCCGGAATCATGCGACCCCAGATGCTGCTATCTTCAACCAAAACGTCTTTCATAATGGCATACAGCAAACGTTCATCGTCAGTTCCGGTCGATTTATCAAGTACTGAGGCATCTTTTTCAGCAGCACCACCCACGTGAATCATCATGGTAGCGTCACCGCCATCGTCCACAATCA
>CAZTDH010000089.1:0-8314 GCA_964612615.1 uncultured Paludibacter sp.
ATTTCAGGAATTACGCTTGAACTTTTTGAACAATATGCCCCGGAAGTGATTGACAGTTTCAAAGAACTGGCTGCTACCGGAAACATTGAATTCTTGGCTGAACCTTATGCACACTCACTTGCGTCGGTGTTTGATGCGGATGAGTTTTCCCGTCAGGTAAAAATGCATTCAGATAAAATTCAGGCACTTTTCGGAAAAAAACCTACTGCATTTTTCAATGCAGAATTGATTTACTCCGACGAAATAGGTGAAATGGTTTCCAAAATGGGTTATAAAACCATGATGATTGATGAAGCAAAACATATTATGGGATGGAAAAGCCCGAACTATGTTTATAATCACTCTTATATTTCAAAACTTAAATTATTGGTTCGAAATAGCAAATTGAGTGATGATATGGCATTTCGATTCAGTAATTTAGCGTTGACTGCCGAAAAATTTATTAGTTGGATTGCAGCTTTACCCGAAGGTGAAAATGTTATCAACATAGGCATGGGATATGAAGTCTTTGGAATTACTCAACCTGCGCATACAGGTATTTTCGATTTTCTTAAAGCTTTGCCCTATCATGCTATGGAGCAGCAAATGAGCTTTGTTTTGCCCTCAGAAGTCAGCAAAAAAGCTGAGTCAGCCGGACCTTTATCAGTTCCTTATCCAATGAGTTGGGTAGGCAATGATAAGGATCTGACGCCATGGACAGGAAATGATTTGCAGCAGGAAGCATTGAATAAATTGTATGCTGTTGGTGAACGTGTAAGACTTTGTAACGACAAATCGTTGATGCTTGATTGGTTAATTCTTCAATCTACCGAACATTTTCGGTATATGAGCCATAAAGATGCACATGGAACTAATTATGAAACACCTTACGACGCATTTATGAATTACATGAACGTGTTGGCCGATTTTCTTGAACGTGTTGAAGCTCAATATCCTTCTACGATTGATAATGAAGAATTGAATGAACTGCTTAAAACGATTAATCATCAGGAAGAAGAAATTGAAAGGCTTGAAAATGAGTTAAGTAAAACAAAAGTAAAGAAAGTAAAACCTGCTGAAAAGAAATAAACCTCACTATTAAATTCAAAAGAAACTGCAAGGAATTAACTTTGCAGTTTTTTTATGCCGGAAATGAAACATTTCAGCTTATGGTTGTTTAAATAAATTCAAGTACTTTTGTTCGTTAATTCAGGATGATTATAATGAAAGAGCATTTACAGGATAAGATTTTTTCGTTGATTTCGGAAGCTGCCGATGAATTGCAGCAGGAATGTTATGTTATAGGTGGTTATGTGCGCGATATTTTTCTGAAACGCCCGTCGAAAGACATTGATGTGGTAGTGGTTGGAAGTGGTATCGAGCTGGCTCAACGTGTATCTGAGAAATTGGGGCAACGCGCGAAACTGACTGTATTTAAGAACTTTGGAACAGCACAGGTAAAATTGAACGAGCTTGAACTTGAATTCGTGGGTGCGCGTCGAGAATCATATCAGCGAGATTCACGCAATCCGATTGTAGAAGATGGAACATTGGAAGATGATCAGAATCGCCGGGATTTTACGATTAATGCACTGGCAATTTGTTTGAATAAAGACCGTTTTGGTGAGTTGGTTGATCCGTTTGGCGGCATTGAAGACTTGAAAAATTTTGTGATTCGCACACCGTTAAATCCTGATATTACTTTTTCGGATGACCCGCTGCGTATGATGCGTGGAATCCGGTTTTCAGCACAACTCGGTTTTTTCCTCGAAACCGGTACTTTTGAAGCCATTGCCCGAAATAAAGAACGCATTGAAATCATTTCCAAGGAACGTATTGCTGACGAGCTGAATAAAATCATGATGTCGCGCAAACCGTCGATTGGGTTTATTTTGCTTGAAAAAACAGGTTTGTTAGAGTTGATTTTTCCTGAAGTGCTGGCATTGAAGGGCGCTGAAACCAAAGATGGAGTAGGGCATAAGGATAATTTTTATCATACACTGGCTGTACTCGATAATTTATGCGAACATACTGATAATCTGTGGCTTCGTTGGGCAGCATTGCTTCACGATATAGGCAAGCCACGTACCAAAAAATTTGATGCACGACTAGGCTGGACATTCTACAATCATAATTTTGTAGGCGAAAAAATGATTCCGGAGATTTTCCGAAGGATGAAATTACCTACCAACGAGAAAATGAAGTACGTTCAGAAAATGGTAACGCTTCACATGCGTCCAATTGCACTAAGTGAAGAAGAAATAACCGATTCTGCGATTCGTCGATTATTATTCGAAGCAGGCGACGATATTGATGACCTGATGCAGCTGTGTGAAGCTGACATCACGTCGAAAAATCCCGAAAAAGTGAAGAAATTCCGGTCCAATTTTCAGTTGGTTCGTCAAAAATTGAAGGAAATTGAGGAAAAAGATCGCGTTCGGAATTTTCAGCCACCGATTAGTGGACAGGAAATAATGGAAACATTTAATTTACCTGCTTCGGCTATTGTTGGTGATATAAAAATGCGCATTAAGGATGCCATTTTGGACGGAGTTATTCCCAACGAATATGATGCTGCAAAAGCTTTTATGCAGCAAGTGGCAAAAGAACTCGGATTACATAACTCTTAAATAATATCTATATGAAACGTCTCATTTCAATTATGCTCAGTATGGTTTTACTCTCCAATTATTGCGATTCTCAAATTGTATATCCCAAAACAGCAAAAGAAAATGTAGTTGATACCTATTTTGGCGTTAAAGTTGATGAACCTTATCGCTGGTTGGAGAATGATACATCCAAAGCCACAGCAGCTTGGGTGAAAGCTCAAAATAAAGTTACAAATGAATATCTGTCTCATATTCCTTTCCGTAATGAGTTGAAAAAACGTTTGACTACATTAATGAATTACCCGAAATATGGTTCGCCGTTTAAAAAGAATGGTCAGTATTTTTTTCTAAAGAACAATGGCTTACAAAACCAGAGTGTTCTTTACAGATTGAAAACTCTTCAGGCCGAACCCGAAGTTTTGATTGATCCAAATACACTTTCTGCTGACGGAACAGTGGCTTTGTCTCATTATGCCTTTTCAAAGGATGGGAAATATCTGGGCTATTCCATTGCCCGTAGTGGTTCCGACTGGAATGAGATTTTTGTGATGGATGTTGCCACAAAACAGTTGCTGACTGACCATATCAAATGGTCGAAATCGTCGGGTATTTCATGGCGGGGAAATGGATTTTATTATAGTGCTTATGATGCACCGGTTGCCGGAAAGGAATATTCAAATAAAAATGAATTTGAAAAGGTTTATTTTCATGCTGTGGGGCAGGAGCAAAGTCAGGATAAACTGATTTACGAAGACAAACTACATCCGTTGCGCGAATGTTACGCCAGCCTGAGTGATGATGAACAGTTTTTGTTTATTTCAATAACCGAAACCACTACCGGCAACGGTTTGTTTATGAAAGACCTGAGAAAACCTGAATTGGAATTTACTGAGTTGGCGCCCGGATTTGATAACGACTATTCGGTTGTAGATCATGTGAACGGCAAACTGTATATATTGACTAACTGGAAAGCTCCGAAAAGTCGTTTGTTAGAAGTTGATGTAAAAAGCCCTGCCCGTGAAAACTGGAAAGAGATTATTCCAGAAACATCCAATGTATTGGAGCGTGCCACTATTATCGGTGGTAAGATTTTGGCAGAATATATGAAGGATGCCAGCAATCATGCATACGGGTTTGATTTGAGTGGAAAAAAACTATATGAAGTTAAGCTCCCAACTATAGGTTCTTTGGTTGGTTTTTCGGGCGATAAAGATGATAACGAATCATTTTATTTGTTTACGTCTTACACTTTTCCACCCACTATTTATCGCTTTGATGCTGCAAAAAATATCTCTGAGGTATTTAGAAAAACTGAAGTGTCGTTTAATTCTGCAGATTATGTGGCAGAACAGGTTTTTTATACCAGTAAAGATGGCACAAAAGTGCCAATGTCAATAATTTATAAAAAAGGATTGAAAAAAGATGGAAAAAATCCGTTGATGCTTTACGGTTATGGTGGATTCAATATCAGTCTGAATCCTACTTTCAATGTTGCCCGTGTTCCGTTTCTCGAAAATGGAGGTATTTATTGTGTAGCCAATATCCGCGGTGGTGGCGAATATGGTGAAGCATGGCACATGGCCGGAACTAAACTAAAAAAACAGAATGTTTTTGACGATTTTATTGCTGCAGCTGAATATCTGATTGCAAAAGGATATACCAATTCTTCCAAATTGGCCATTGACGGCGGTTCTAATGGCGGATTACTGATTGGAGCATGCATGACTCAACGTCCTGATTTGTATGCCGTGGCCGTTCCCGAGGTGGGCGTGCTGGATATGTTGCGCTATCATTTGTTTACCATTGGTTGGTCGTGGACGAGCGATTATGGAAATAGTGCTGAAAGCAAAGAAATGTTCGAATACCTGAAAGGCTATTCACCGCTTCACAATATAAAATCGGGCGTAAAATATCCTGCTACCCTCGTTATGACAGGCGATCACGACGATAGGGTGGTGCCGGCGCATTCATTCAAATTTGCAGCTACTTTGCAGGAAAATAATGGAGGAACTAAGCCAACATTGATTCGGATAGATTCAAAAGCAGGACATGGAGCAGGAAAACCCGTCGGAAAAGTGATTGATGCACAAACTGATATGTGGTCATTTGTGATGTGGAATCTGGGAATGAAACCTGCTTTTTAGTTTATATTTAGCAGTTTATAGTTTACAGTTAGATTCTAATTTTCAAATAATTAAATAATTGATAGGCTCAAAAACAGAATTTTTCGGTTGAAAAGTTTGTCGGGTGAGGCAAAATAGCTATCTTTGCACTCGCTTTAAAAAAAATGGCGGGATAGCTCAGTTGGTTAGAGCGTCGGATTCATAACCCGGAGGTCACGAGTTCAACTCTCGTTCCCGCTACAAAATGAGACTTTTTGGTGTAATTACCAGGAAGTCTCTTTATTTTACCTCATTTATTGTATTATGGTTGAAAATACAACTTGCTTTAACGTGGTAAAACCCACATTAATTTACGTATGAAATACTTAGACAACTATAAAGTAACAAAAAAAGAGAACCAACAACTGATAATTTACCGACTACCAACTGTTTTTTAGAAAGAATCTCTTTGTCAATCAAAGATTTATTCCTATCTTTGCACCCGCTTTATTAAATACTTATTATAAATAACTAAAAAGCTAACAAACAGTATGTTAAACCATTATGAAACCGTTTTCATTCTAACTCCCGTTTTGTCTGATGTCCAGATGAAGGAAGCGGTAGAAAAATTCAAAGCCATCTTGACAGAAAATGGCGCAAAAATTACCAATGAAGAAAATTGGGGATTACGCAAATTGCAATATCCAATCCAAAAGAAATCGACTGGTTTTTATTCGTTGCTTCAATTTGATGCAGAATCGACCGTAATCGCTACGCTGGAAACCCAGTTCCGTCGCGACGAACGTGTTTTACGTTTCTTATCGTTCCGTTTGGACAAATACGCGTTCGAATACGCCGAAAAAAGAAAGAGTCTTAAATCTAAAGAAGTAAAGGAGAACTAAACCATGGCAGCAAACAACGGAGATATCAGATATTTGACTCCACCCTCAGTAGATGTAAAAAAGAAAAAATACTGTCGTTTCAAAAAGAGCGGTATTAAATACATCGATTACAAAGATGCGGAATTTTTGAAAAAATTCCTGAACGAACAAGGAAAAATTCTTCCACGTCGCCTTACCGGTACTTCGTTGAAATATCAACGTAAAGTAGCTCAAGCAGTTAAAAGAGCACGCCACATTGCGTTGCTTCCTTATGTAACCGATATGATGAAATAATTTAGCAAGGAGGAAAAAGTATGGAAATTATATTAAAAGAAGATGTAATCAACTTAGGTTACAAAGGCGATATTCTGAAAGTAAAGGATGGTTACGGACGTAACTTCCTGATTCCAACAAAAAAAGCTATTTTGGCAACAACTTCAGCTAAAAAAATGTTGGCGGAAGATTTGAAACAACGTGCTCACAAACTGGAAAGTCTGAAAAATGCAGCTGTTGAACTGGCTGACAAACTGAAAGACCTAACATTGACAGTTGGTGCTAAAACAAGTACAACCGGCAAAATCTTTGGTGCAGTTGGTCCTATCCAGATTGCTGATGCATTTGAAAAAGCAGGTTTTGCAGTTGATCGTAAAGTTATTTTACTGAAAGACGCCGTTAAAGAAATAGGCTCGTATAAAGCCACATTGAAGCTTCACAAAGAAGTAACTGTTGATGTTGCTTTCGAAGTGGTAGCTGAATAAGTTTTCAATTCAAAATCACGATAAAGCCCGATGCACGTAAGTGTATCGGGCTTTTTTATGGAATTGAACCATTTCCACCTATCATTGTTTAATTTGAAAAGTAAAAGTTATGGAAAAACCAACCACTGTCGACGAATATATTCAGTCACAACCCGAAGTGTATCGTAAGTCCTTAGAGCAACTGCGCGAACTTGTCAGAAAACTAGCCCCTGAAGCCAAAGAATCAATGAGTTACGGAATTGTTTGTTACAGCTATCACTATATGTTTGTAGGTTTCAGTGCTCATAAAAACCATTTTACGTTCACATCTATGAGTAATACGCTTTTTGCTAAAATGGAAGAGGAACTGGAAGGATATGATACATCAGTTGGTGGTATTCGGTTTAAACCTGGTCAGGAAATTCCTGTGGAACTTATAACCCGAATCATATTGGAAAAGAAAGCCGAGAATGAGATGCGTGCAGCAATGAAAAAGAAAAAATAAAACCAAATAGCCGTTGTAGTGAAATTACAGCGGCTATTTGATTTAAGATTGATTAATAACATTATTTCAATTTCTTAGAAATCAGATTGTCAACCGAAAATTTTCCGCTTCCACCAATCAGCACTGCCAATGCAATTCCAAGAACCAGAATAAAATACTCATAACCTTCGCCTGTATTTGGCATTTTGTACCAGTTCATAAAGAAACCGTTGTGAATGTGACCACCTAAAACCATTGCCCCTGTCATTTCAACGAAAAGTGCAAAAGCCATAAAACGGGTTCCGATTCCGGCTAAAAGTCCGATACTTCCAACAAATTCAGCCAGAATAACCAGAGTTCCGAGTACTACCGGCATTCCCAACGATTGGAAAAAACCTAATGTTCCGGAAAAACCGTATCCACCAAAAAGTCCGAGCGCTTTTTGCGCACCATGAGGGAAAATTGCTACGGCTAAAGCCAAACGTACTAAAAGTAATGACCATGATTGTTGGTCTGTTGCGAGAAATTGTTTAATTGTTTTCATTTTTCTTGATTTTAATTGTTTATTATTTGATTACTTGTTTGTTTCCTTTTCAGTAATAACTGCTTACTGCATTGGTATTTCCATTATCAACAGCTTGGTTAAGCTATCCGTTTTAATTTCTATTTTATCGGTTTCGCTTACTCCAAGTCCGTCACGACGATTCAGTGTTTGTCCTGCAACGGTCAATGAACCTTCAATTACAAAGAAATACACTCCATTATTCTTGTCTTTAAGATCGTAGCTTCCCTCCCAACTTTCTGACAAATCACCCATGTAAAACCATGCATTCTGATGAATCCACACGCCCTGATCATTTGGGTTTGGTGAAAGAATCTGATAAAATTCATCCGGTTTTTCAATATCTGCCAATGAAACCTGATCGTATCTTGGCGTTACATTTTTCTTATTCGGAAAAACCCAAATTTGCAGGAAATTAATGTCCTTATCTTTATTTTTGTTGAATTCACTGTGAAAAATACCCGTTCCGGCACTCATTACCTGAATTTCGCCGGCATTAATAACGCCGTGATTTCCCATGCTGTCTTTATGTTCCAAATCGCCACGCAGTGGAATAGAAATGATTTCCATGTTATCGTGAGGATGTGTTCCAAAACCTTGGCCAGCAATGACAATATCATCATTTAAAACTCTAAGAGTTCCAAAGTTCACGCGTTCCGGATTATAGTAATTTGCAAAACTAAATGTGTGGTGCGAATCTAACCAACCGTGATTGGCATGTCCGCGTGTTTCTGATTTATGCAAAATTGTCTTCATATTGACCTCTCCCTAACCCTCTCCAAAGGAGAGGGAACAGTTTGTATAATTAGAATTATTGTTTGATTTGACAATGCAAAGGTACGGCGACAAAATGCCGTCGGAAATAACAAAATCGGGTGAATGATTGCAAAAATCAGGTTTGTCGTGCTAAAACACGAAATTCGGTGGGAGTTTGACCGGTAATTTTCTTGAAAAAGTTAT
>CAZTDH010000090.1:0-8280 GCA_964612615.1 uncultured Paludibacter sp.
TCAGTTTTTTTATGTCGAAATTCACTAAAATTGTAGCTACCATCAGCGATAAATGTTGTGAGGTAGATTTTATCCAGTCGCTTTATGACGAAGGAATGAACGTAGTACGCCTTAATTCTGCTCACCTGCAGGAAGAAGGTTTCCTGAAAATTATTAATAACGTTCGGACAGTAAGTAATCAAATAGCCATTTTAATGGACACCAAAGGGCCGGAAGTGAGAACTACCGTAGCCGAAAATAATGAAATAGAGCTTCACACCGGCGATGTAGTAAAAGTAGTTGGTAACCCCGACCTGATTTCAACCCGCGAATGTATCTCTGTAAACTACAAGTATTTCGTTCGCGATTTGCATGTGGACGATGATATTCTGTTTGATGATGGTGAAATAGACCTGAAAGTAGAATCGAAAGACGACGAAGCATTGTATTGCAAAGTGCTGAATGATGGCGTATTAGGCAGTCGCAAGAGCGTGAATGTCCCCGGAGTTCGCATTAATCTGCCGTCGCTTACCGAAAAGGACAAAAAGAATATCGTTTTTGCCATAGAAAATAACCTGGACTTTATCGCCCACTCTTTTGTGCGCAACAAACAGGATTTACTGGATATTCACAAAATTCTGGATGAACACGATAGCCCGATAAAAATCATTTCGAAAATTGAAAACCAGGAAGGTGTTGATAATATCGACGAAATCCTGGAACATACTTACGGCGTAATGATTGCACGTGGTGACCTTGGTATTGAAGTGGCTCAGGAAAAGATTCCGGGTATTCAGCGTCGTCTCATTCGTAAATGTGTGGTAGCACGCAAGCCGGTTATTGTGGCTACGCAAATGCTTCACACTATGATTAAAAATCCGCGTCCTACCCGTGCCGAAATTACCGACATAGCCAATGCTATATACTACCGAACTGATGCTCTGATGCTTAGTGGCGAAACAGCTTATGGTAAATATCCGGTCGAAGCGGTTCGTACCATGGCAAGCGTGGCAAAAGAAGCGGAGAAAACCAAACTGGTGGAAAATGATATTCCGGTTAATATGGTTACCAATGATACAACTTCATTTCTGGCGAATGCTGCCAACGAAGCAAGTATCAAAATTGGAACGAAAGCCATTATAACCGATACATTTAGTGGTAAAACAGCACTGCATCTGGCTGCTTATCGTAGCACAAATCCGATTCTGGCTTTATGCTATCACGAGCGCTCAACCCGTGAACTGGCTTTGTCGTATGGTGTTTTCCCTATCTTCCAGGCTGAAAAAGGCGATACCCAGAAATACTTTATTGCCGGATTACAGAAGTTTATTAAACAGGGAATGCTTAATCCTGAAGACTTTGTAAGCTACCTCAGCGGAAGCTTTGGAAGCGGCTTTGGAACAACCTTCCTCGAAGTAAACCGGGTGGATAAAATTCTCGAATCACGCGAGAAATACCTGCTTCCAAACTTTTGATTCACAATAATTCACTTATAGTGTTTGTAAAACTTAATTGTGCCGGAGAATTTTAAACTCTGGCACTTTTTTTGTTTCAAAGGTGAGTGCTTAATTCGAAGCGTTAAATATTCTTTTTGGTATAAACAAAAAATATTCGTAACGATATAACTTTCTAAAATTACGGAACTTAATCCTTGTATTGCTATCCGGATTTGGGGATTGACCTCGTCTGGTGAGCCGAAAAACAAGTGAGGATGCTGTAGAAAACTTTTCTGTTTGAGCGAGGGCGTATTCCGTCCGAGTGAGTTTAAAAGTTTTCAGCTATCCGAGCGCAAGTTTTTCGTGTGAAGCAGGCGTAGTCTTGACTTTTTTTTGCTTACTTTTTTGTGTCAAGACAAAAAATGTAAGTGGGGTTTGGGGCTAGCCCCAATTTGTTTGATTTTTATTATGTAATAAATAACTTTTTACAAATTATAGAATGAAAAAGATTTTTTTATTGGTTGTTGTTTTGTTGATTTCAGTATCGGGAGCTTTTGCAGCTACCGGCAGTATTAAAGGAACTATTGTGGATGCGGGTGACCAAAATCCACTGGATTATGTGAATATTGCACTTATCAAAAAAGGGTCACCCAAACCTTTAGCACTAGCGATAACCGACAATAAAGGCGGGTTTGTGATTCCTTCGGTTGAAAACGGGAACTATTTTTTACGCATTACTTATGTGGGTTACGCCAGTATTTTAAAACCGGTTGAAGTAAAGGGAAATCAACTTGCACTAGGCAATATTCCAATGAGCGAAGACAGTAAAAAACTAGGCGAAGTGGAAGTAATCGGGCAAGGCTCTCAAATGAAATTTGATATTGACAAACGGGTATTCAGCGTCGACCAAAATATTGCTGCAGCTGGAGGTTCAGCTTCTGATGTTTTGAAAAACATTCCTTCGGTAACAGTTGATAATCAGGGAAATGTATCGCTTCGCAAAGATGGAAACGTGGAAGTATGGATTAATGGAAAAGCATCGGGCCTGACTGCCGATAATAGGGCTCAGGTGCTTCAGCAAATGCCTGCCGAAAGTATTGAATCCATAGAAATTATGACCAATCCTTCTGCAAAATTTAGTCCGGAAGGATCTGCCGGAATCATTAATATTGTAATGAAACAAAACCGCAAAGCCGGCTATTATGGCAGTATTTCAGCCGGATTGTCATATCCTGATGGTGGAAAGATTGGTACAAATTTGGGTGCAAGTATTAATTACAGCAGCAGCAAAGTAGATGCATATCTCAACATGGGATACCGTGCGATGGATTTTCAGGGTGGCGGACAAACCGACCGCAAAAACTGGACAAACGGCAACGATACCACCTACCTGCATCAAAACAATAAAATGAACATGGGATTTTCAGGACTGTTTCTTCGTGCCGGGCTTGATTATCATTTAGATGCCAAAAATACCCTGAGCCTTTCGGGTTTTGGAATGGCCGGTACTGGTTATCAGGATAATTATTCTGATTATTTATTTAAAAATCAATCATCTACGGTTTTGAAAAATTATTCAATGACTAATCTTGGAAAAGGAACTCGCCCGAGCCTGAATATGAACTTAGATTACCGACATGATTTTGACAAAAAAGGGACATTCCTTACCGGAACATTCTCATATTCAAACCATAACCGCACAGGCAATACATTTTACAATCAGTTCGACTCAATTTCCGGCAATAAATCATCTATCAACCAGATAATTGACAGTAAAAATATTGAATACGATTTCAAAGTGGATTACACAAAGAAATTCAATGAAAACAGCAAACTGGAAGCCGGTTGGGAAAGCAAAATTAATAACCGCTTAAGCTCTTCGTCGGGTGATAGTGTGAAACTCAACAACTCTATTGTCAATATCTCGGGTTATTTTGACAATTTCAACTACAATGAACAAGTTCATGCCGCTTATGTGACCTACGGAAGCAAGATTGACAAATTCAGCTTTCAGTTAGGATTACGGGCCGAGAACCTGACAAAACAATCGTCGGACACTACTCGTACCAGCTTCACGTTGCCGGTAAATGTTCAGAATATAAACTATGTTCCGGTTTTTCACGTTTTCCCAAGTCTTTATCTGTCGTATAATTTGCCTGCTGATGCCGAGTTGCAGTTTAATTACTCAAATCGGGTAAACCGCCCCCGTGGCCAACAGATTAATCCGTTTAAAAATTATTCCGATCCGACCAATATCACGTATGGTAATCCAAAATTGAGTCCACAATATTCAGCAGCGCTGGAACTGAACTATATCAAGGCTTGGGGTGCTCAATCACTTTCAACCTCGTTGTATTACCATAACACTGATTCTGTGATTCAGAATATCCGGTTTATGCATAATGGAATAATGGAAAGCACGTATGCCAACGTTACCAAATCGCAAAATGCCGGATTGGAACTGATCGCAAAAAACAGACTGTTTAAGATTCTAAGTCTGACCACTTCCGTTAACCTGTATTACAGCAAGTTGGATTCATCTACTTATACAAATCAATATAATTCTGTCATTGCAATACCCGGACAAAGTAATTTCTCATGGAGCGCTAATATTCTGGCTAACTTCATGTTGAGCAAAACATTCTCGGGTCAGATTACGGCCGAATATGAGTCTCCACAGTTAATTGCACAGGGAACTAAAAATGCTCAGTACTCTATCGATTTGGGTATTCGACAGACTTTTCTGGATCGGAAACTCAGTTTGAGTCTGAATGTAAGAGATTTGCTAAATTCGGATCGCGACCGACAAACAACATCCGGAACAGGATTTTCGCAATACTCCAGCTCTTATTTCCATGGGCGAATGGTCATGCTAACAATGTCCTATAACTTTGGAAATATGAAACCAAAACCATCCGAAATGAAAAAACAACAAGGTGGTGGCGCTGATATGGGAATGGATAGCGCTGATTAAAACCAGACTTTTACAAAGAAAAATACCACAGATTCATAACGGATTTGTGGTATTTTTGTTTTTATAATCTTCTTCTGAACTCCCCACACACCAGTGCGGTTGCCACGCCTACATTCAGCGATTCGGAAGTAGCCTGACCTGAAGGGAAATTGGGTATCAGCAAACGTTCTGAAACCAGTTTTTCTATCTCAGGAGAAATGCCATTTCCTTCGTTTCCCATCACGATAATTCCAGTTGGTGTGAGCGTTTTAGAGTAAATATTCTCGCCATTCATAAATGTACCGTAAATAGGCAATTTTGATTGACAGGTATTTAGAAAACCTGCCAAATCAACCACATGAACTCTCACACGGGCTATTGCGCCCATACTGGCCTGAACGGTTTTGGGATTAAATGCATCGGCAGAATGTTCCGAGCAAAAAATATCGGAAATGCCAAACCAGTCGGCAATACGGATAATGGTTCCCAGATTTCCCGGATCTTGTACATCATCAAGTGCCAAACTTAGCTTTTGGCTTAATTCTTGCTCACTCCAGGTATAATCCGTTTTTTCAAAAACAGCTAATACACCTTGGGGCGATTTTTGATTGGAAATTTTCTTAAGTTCTTCGTCGGTAGCTTCAATTGTTTCGGTAGCTCTGAATTGTCGGTGTTCTCTTAGCCAATCTGCAGTAGCAATAAGTATGGAACACTGAAAAGCAGAAACCAAATCGGTTACAAGTTTGGTTCCTTCGGCCACAAAAAGTCTGGTTTCGTCCCTAAACTTCTTTTGCGACAAGCTGTTGATGAGTTTTGTTTTGGATTTTGAAATCATGTTTTAAATATTAATTTCAAATTATAGTCTTGAATTGTTAGTGCAAAACTGAAATTTAAAGACACAAAGCTACTAAAGATAACGATAAAAAAAAGCTATATTTGCAGAATATTTTTAATTCATTGTTTGGTACAGATATGAAATTACATGGTTATATGAGTTTTTTGGTGGCTGTTTTGCTGTTTTCGGCATGCAACACCACTAAATTTGTACCCGATGGAGAATATCTGTTGGATAAAGTAACCGTCAAATCCGAGAACAAAGACATTAAGAGTGGTGACCTGAAAGAATACCTCCGTCAAACACCAAATGCAGCTGTTTTCGGACTTTGGCGCATGCAATTAGGTTTGTATAACTGGGCTCCGATTGACACTGTAAAAAAGTTCAATCACTTTTTAAACAGAACCTTCCATAAAATCGGTGACCCACCGGTGATTTACAATACTGCACTCACATCACTTACCGTTCAGCAACTGCAGCGACTACTTGAAAACAAAGGCTATATCAATGCAAAAGTTCAGAGCAATGTGAGTATTAAAGGCAAAAAAGCGGCTGTGGAATATCTGGTAAATTCCAATAAGCCCTACAGTTTGCAAAACTATAAAATCGATCTCAAAAACGATTTGCTCAACGAAATTGCTGCCGATACTTCCAAGTCGCTTATTAAGCCCGGAATGTTATTCAACGTGGATGTATTTAACGCTGAACGTGAACGGATTAGTTCTCATTTCAGGCAAAAAGGATATTATAATTTCAACAAAGAATTTCTTTCATATACAGCAGATAGCTCGCTGAATGCTCACAAAGTAAATGTAACACTGGAATTACGCGATTACCTAAAGCGTTCGTTCGACTCGATAAACAAAGTCATTTTCAATCAGTTTTCCATTCGAAAAGTTGTTTTTTACACGCATACCGATGCCAATGTAACCACCGATTCGGAAAATAAAGTGGAACTGGACACACTACATTTCAGGGATTTTGAGCTAATAACCCCTAAAAAAAGAATTCTGACGCTTGATGCGCTGGTTCAGAACACCTACATTAATCCGAAAACCTTGTACAGCGACGAAAATGTTGAAAAAACCTATTCGGCACTGAATGCGCTTGGTCCAATTAAGTACGTGAATATCAGCTTTAAAGAAACCGAAAGTCATGAACTGGATTGCTACATTATAGTTATTCCATCCAAAGCTATTTCGCTTTCGGCCGAAGCTGAAGGAACCTATACCGCCGGGTATTGGGGTGGAGCAGTAAATGTGAGCACAGTAAACCGCAATGTTTTTAAAGGTGCTGAAACGTTTTCATTGTTGGTTAGAGGAGCGGCAGAATGGCAGGATGGAGTTTGGGCACAGGAATACGGTGCGCAGGTTGGACTGAAATTTCCACGGTTTATGCTGCCCTTCGGAAGCTACGAATTCAAACGAAATATACATGCTAATACCGAATTTACGAGTGCTTTTGGTTATCAGTTCCGCCCGGGAGAATTTACCACAACCAATATTGGAGCTGGTATGAACTATTCGTGGTCAAGAGGGAAGTACCGTCATAATTTCCAGCTTTTCGATTTAAGTTACGTTCGTTTCCCCGAAATTCGTCAGGAATTTCGTGATAGCTTCCTCAATCCGCTGAAACCTGTTTTCAACCCATATAACTATGTCGACCATTTAATCTGGCGAATGGGTTATAGCGGTTCTTATACTACGTTCAACCCCAATCGTCCCCTTCAGAATTACTCGGTGGCACGCTATTCTATCGAAACAGCCGGTAATGGGCTCAACGGATTAAGCCATTTGCTTACAAAACCCGATACAGCCGGCTATTACAAAATTTTAAATGTACGTTTTGCTCAGTACATAAAAGGAGAATATAATATCACCCAACATCAGATTTTCGACAAAGGCAACCGGTTTGTATATCATTTGGGATTTGGGCTCGGAGTTCCTTACGGAAATGGTGATGTAATTCCGTTCGAAAAACGCTTTTACAGCGGTGGTGCTAACAGTATCAGGGGATGGAGCGAAAGCACACTCGGCCCCGGCATTTATAAACGAATTGACTTACCACGCGATTTCAACCAGGTGGGCGACATCAAACTGGATATGAATATGGAATATCGTGCCAAATTATTCTGGTTGATGGAAGGCGCGTTATTTCTGGATGCCGGAAATATCTGGACAATAAAGGATTATAAAACACAGCTGGGCGGAGGATTCCATTTTGATACCTTTATGAATCAAATTGCAATTGCCTACGGAGCAGGAGTTCGTTTCGACTTCTCATTCTTTATTGCCCGTGTGGACTTAGGCGTGAAATTATTCAATCCTGCTATTTCAAGTCATAATGATAGATGGCGGATGAACCCCAATTTCAATGACGACTTCGCACTTCACTTTGCTATCGGGTATCCGTTCTGAGTGTATAAAGTTTGAAAGCAAAAAGTTTATATAGTTACTTTTTCTTCAACTTTCTGTTTTTCTCTTCCTGTTTTCTCTCTCCCAACAAGTCATAAGTCATTCGGTGATAAGGCGTAGTTCCGTTTTTTCTGATGCCATCACGGTGTTTTGGAGTTGGATAGGCTTTGTTATTGTCCCAGTCGTAAACCGGAAATTCAGCGTGTAGAGCCTGCATTATTTCATCACGGTGCGTTTTAGCAAGTATCGAAGCGGCTGCTATAGAAAGGTATTTACTGTCGCCTTTCACTATGGTTTGATGATGAATATCGGCGTATGGTTTGAACTTATTCCCGTCCACAATAATAAATTCAGGTCGGATACTAAGTTTGTCAATAGCCCGGTGCATAGCCAGAATGGAAGCATTCAGGATGTTGATTTCATCAATTTCATGATTATCAACCTCAGCCACAGCCCAAGCCAATGCCCGCTTTTCAATAATCGGGCGAAGCGCATCACGTTCTTTTTCGGTAAGTTGTTTGGAGTCGTTGAGCAAGGAATTTTCAAAATCAATAGGCAAAATAACTGCTGCTGCCACCACCGGTCCGGCCAGACATCCTCGTCCGGCTTCATCGCAACCACATTCGAGCCTGAATTTCGAGAAATTTCCTTTTAGTCCGTTTG
>CAZTDH010000091.1:0-8260 GCA_964612615.1 uncultured Paludibacter sp.
AGCATTGCTCATTTTCTTTTGAATGTTTAGCATGTATTTGATTTTAGATTTACAAATTTTGATTTTAGATTAAATAGCCAGAACTCTTATTTTCAAAACCAAATGCAATGATATTGATTTTTGATGAGAATAACACACCATCCTAAAAGAGAAATTATAAATCTTAGCGCAAACGTTTGCAACTACATTCTACCTACTAGAAACTACCAACTATTTCAAACTCATATTTATGCCTTCAATATATCCCAACACTTCGACCCTTCCGGTTCGTTTTTCGGCTGAAGTCTCAAAAATTGGCGGAAATTCTTCCCATTGTTCTGCAAGTTTTTCCTTATAAGCGCGGATACTTTCCACAGCTTTGACGTGTGAGAGTTTGTCGAGTTTTGTGAACACAATGGAAAACGGAATGCCGTTTTCGCCCAACCATTCCATAAATTCCATATCAATTTTTTGTGGTTCTAAACGACAGTCAATCAGCAAAAACAAACAAGTAAGTTGTTCGCGATATAGGATATAACTTTCAATAATGTCTTTTAGTCGCTCACGGGTATTTTTTCCGGCTGTAGCGTAACCATAACCCGGTAAATCCACCAAATGCCAGTTATTATTTATCAAAAAGTGATTGATTAACAGCGTCTTTCCTGGTTTAGATGAAGTCATTGCCAAATCCTTGCGGTTGCAAAGCATATTGATAAGCGACGATTTGCCCACGTTTGAACGCCCGATAAATGCATATTCGGGCAACTGACTTTCGGGACATTTTTTATAATCGGTATTACTGATTACAAATTCTGCTGACTTTATTTCCATTATTATATGAGTTGAAAGTTTATAAAGTGAAAAGTTAGAAAGTGATAATACAGATAAAAAGCTATCAATTGTCAATTATCAACTGCGCATTAGAAAATATCCACATTCCTGAAAAAGTGATTAATCCGTTTATCATCAACAATTCATAGCCCAATGCATAACCAAGCAAATTGGTGGATAACAGATTTAATACAAAGCACAAAAACGGCGAACTAATCGTCACCAAAGGTACTACTTTATCACGAACCTGCCTTTTGGTAAACAAACCGAAAGCAAACATTCCCAAAAGCGGTCCGTAAGTATAAGCTGCTATGGTGTAAACGGCATCGATTATACTTTTGTTATTCAACGCTTTAAACACAAGCATTATTACTACAAACAATACCGACATGCCAATATGTGTGAGTTTACGTTTGCGTTCACCGACTTTCGGTTCATCGTGTTTTACACCCAAAATATCTACAGAAAACGAAGTGGTAAGCGATGCCAATGCTGAATCGGAACTGGCAAAAGTGGCTGCAATAATACCAATTACAAAAAGAAAAGTGACCGTTTCGCCCAAGTATTGCGTGGCAAACATTGGCAAAATCTCGTCTGACAAAGCAGGTAAGGCGATATTATTTTGACTTGCCAACATAAGTAACATAGCTCCCAAAGTCAGAAATAAGAGGTTTAGAGGAACAAATGTAATTCCATACCAATACATATTCTTTTTGGCATCACTCAGATTACGACAAGTCAGGTTTTTTTGCATCATATCCTGGTCAAGACCGGTCATGACAATGGCGATGAAAATTCCACTGAAAAACTGTTTGAAAAAATTTTGTTTCGAATGCCAGTCGTCGAACACAAAAATGTGCGCATGTTCGGAATGATAGATTTTTTGAACAAAGCTACTAATATTCAAATCCAGTCGGGAAGCAACCTGCACCACCATAAGTACCAAGGCTGAAATAAGACAAATGGTCTGCAAGGTATCCGTCCACACAATCGTTTTAATGCCGCTTCGGTGCGTGTAAAGCCAAATCAGAAAAACAGCCACTATAGCTGTTACCACAAACGGAATATGCCATGCGTCAAAAATTAAATGTTGCAGAATCAGCGTTACCAGATAAAGTCTTACTCCCGAACCAATGGTGCGCGAAAGCAGAAAAAAAGATGCGCCTGTTTTATACGAATACTTTCCAAAACGTTCTTCCAGATAGGTATAAATACTAGTCAGATTCATTTTGTAATACAGTGGCAGAAGTACATTGGCGATAATCAGATAACCTACAAAGAATCCAAAAACCGTCTGCATATAACTAAAATCAATGCCACGAACCATGCCCGGCACCGACACAAAGCTGACACCGGAAATAGACGACCCAACCATACCGATAGCCACCACCCACCACGGCGATTTCTTATTGCCAAGAAAAAAAGCATCGTTATCTGTATTTTTTCTGCCTACAATATAGGAAATCAGCCATAGTAGCGAAAAATATACGGCAATAACAAGAAGTATAGAAAATCCTGACATGAATAAAGTGTAATTGATTGACCTGTCGATAAAAACCGCACAAAAATACTCAAAAACGACCAAATTGAAATGCCAACTGTAAAAATAGTTTTGAACCGGTTTTTTTTGTATTTTTGCATCCGATTAAAAAAAGTGCGACTATTATTGCAAATTGCAATCTGTCAACTAAATAGAAATGAGTCAACAACAATTTTCCTCTTCGCTGCTCGAAAATGCGGTTAACGAGTTTTCCAAACTACCCGGAATTGGTCGTAAAACGGCTCTCCGTCTGGTTTTGCATTTGCTCAAACAATCGGAACACGAGGTAGAAGTTTTTGGAAATTCATTTATTCAGTTGCGTAACGAAATCATTTATTGCAAGGTTTGTCACAACATTTCGGATACTGAAGTATGTCGAATTTGCGGAAATCCGTCGCGCGATCATGAAACAGTGTGTGTGGTAGAGAATATAAAAGACGTGATGTCAATTGAAAACACGCAGCAATTTCGTGGATTATATCATGTCTTGGGAGGTATTATTTCACCCATGGACGGAATTGGTCCGGCCGATTTGGAGATTGAAAGTCTGGTTCAACGGGTGAAAGACGAAGAAGTAAAAGAAGTTGTTCTGGCCTTAAGCACCACCATGGAAGGCGACACCACCAACTTTTATATTTTCCGAAAACTGGGTCCGTTGAATATCAAAGTAACCACCATTGCACGTGGAATTGCCATTGGCGACGAACTGGAATACGCCGACGAAGTAACGTTGGGACGATCCATTTTAAACAGAGTAGAATTTACTAATTCATTCAAATAAAACAAATTAAGCATGGAAAGCATTATTAAAAGAATAAATATTGCATATTATCTTATTTACACGCTCACTATTCTGGCTACTTTCATTGGATATATGATTACCATGAACAGTCAGAATTCGGTAGATATAAAAAGCGACTTCAGCATTACAATATCTTCATTGGTAATATTTTACATTATCGTTTCAATTCCGGGAGCATTGGCTTTATTTCACCGGAGCACTAAGAAGTGGCTCGAAATAGAAGACAATTTCACCAAACTAAACAAATATGCTACCGGTGCAATCTGGCGGTTATTGGTTATTGGTTTCGGATTGGTCTTCAGCGTAATAGCTTTCTATTTTATCCGAACCCAATCCATGATTTTTTGTGCCGGAATTGCCGCCATTGCACTGATTTTTTGCAAACCTACCGAATCTAAAATCACGTCTGATTTAAAACTGGACGAAACTGAGGAAGACGAGAAATAATTTCACTGATAACTTTTAAACTTTCGAATTAAAAATGATTATAGCAGTAGACTTCGACGGAACAATAGTAACACACGAATACCCTAAAATTGGGAAAGAAATTCCGTTTGCAATTGATACATTAAAACGATTACAGCAATACCCTGATTATTTGCTTATTCTGTGGACTGTCCGCGAAGGTGCGGAACTGGAAGAAGCTGTGATGTACTGTCGTGAAAGAGGCTTAGAATTTTATGCCGTTAATAATAATTATCCTGAAGAATCGGCTGAACATCCCGAACCACGGAAACTCAAAGCAGATTTATTCATCGACGACCGGAATTTGGGTGGTTTACCTGATTGGGGTGTTATTTACCGTATGATACGAAACGGAAAATATCTGCAACCCATCTCGAACGATATTGATCAGGAATATCAGTTACCAAAGAAAGGTGGTTTTTTAAAATCTATTTTTGGATAAACAAACTACTGTCATACAACGTGTTTCTTGAAAACGACTTACTAAAACTTCGTGCATTAGAACCGGAAGATCTGGACCGGTTATATGCATGGGAAAATAATCCTCAATTATGGGCTGTTGGCAACACGCGTAACCCCTACTCCCGCTTTATACTCAAGCAATACATTATCAATTCCGAAAAAGATATTTATGAAACCCATCAGCTACGTCTTATGATGGTGAGTAAAAAATCTGACGAAATTGTTGGAACAGTTGATTTATTCGATTTTGACATTCACAACAGCCGTGTTGCGCTTGGATTGTATGTAGATGCAGCTTATCAGGGAAATGGATATGCCACTGCAGCACTTCATTTGGTGGAAGAATATGTTTTTACTTTCCTACAGCTCAATCAGCTTTATTGCCATATTTCCGAAAAAAATACCGCCAGTCGGTTAATGTTTAAAAAAGAGAACTATCAAACCAATGGTATTCTGAAAAACTGGATAAAAACTCCCGAAGGATTTGAAGATATTATTGTTTTTCAGCGATTTAGAAACTCCTGAAATCTATCAATACTTATTAGAATAACAACGGGGTGACTCAAAAGTCACCCCGTTGTTTATTTATAAGTCTGAATTATCTATTGTTTCTGAATCTTCTTTACAATAGTTCCGTTATTAGCTCTGATAATAGCTAAGTAATTTCCCTTTGGAAGCGAACTAATATTTACTTGTTGTTGGTTGCTCACAATTAAACTTTGCCCTGCAAGCGAACATATCTCCACTTGTTTCACATCACTTCCACTAACAAAAATGGACGAAACTGCCGGATTGGGATATACAGAATAGTATTTATCCATTTCCACATCATTTATGGCTGTATTTACCGGAGCCCATGCTAAAGTAATATTTGAAAATCCGCTGGTAGCTGTTACAGTAGCATTCGAAACAGCAGTGCCTTTTACAAAGGTACCTTTATAAATAACATTTCCCACAATACTTCCTCCCCCTGAAGTAGCTTCACCAATTATAAAATTCACAGTGTAAGTTCCATCAGGAACAGTTGCTACAGAAGCAGTACGACCCCAATATACTTTTTGACCTATAGCCCATGTCGAAGTTGTTGCTCCACTTATTCCATCAACAGTACCAATGAATTTTGCTCCGGTGAGTGATTTTCCAATTAAAGTCCACCATGACGCTAATTCACTGCTGGCACTTGAATTTCCATTGGAAGTTTTGTATGCCAGGGTATTAACTAATGCTGCAGAAGAATTTGTTACATATACTGCATAAACTGATAACGTTTGTGAAGCAATCTTTTGAGTACTATAAGTAACTGTAAGTGTTCCGGCTGTTTGGGAAAACAATGAAAAGGAACATAATAATAACACAAATGGTAGAATAGCTTTTCTCATGAAATGACTTTTTTATATTAATTTTATTTTTGTAATTATTACAACACCTGAGAACAAAAGTAGTTGAATTTATGATTAATCCAACAAATAACACGTTATTTTTTCTAAATAAAACATTAAATTAATGGTTCGTATTACATTAATGTTACAAATTCAACGAGTACTATAGGGTTTTCATACACCTGGTTATTATTGATTTACAGTAAAAAAAATCCGCTCATTCAATTACCGGAGTAATCAAATGAGCGGATCTAAAAAAGTCGTAAATGAATTTATAGCTTCTGAATCTTTTTTACAACTGTACCATTTTTAGCCCTGATTACAGCTAAATAATTTCCTTTAGCCAGTTTACTTATGTTTACAGATTGTTCGTTGCTGGTCATCAAAATTTGCCCGTTTAGTGAACATATTTGCACTTCTTTCACATCTTCACCGCTAACATATATTGACGAAACAGCAGGATTGGGGTAAACAGAATAATATTTTTCCATTTCCACATCGTTAATGGCTGTGTTTACCGGGGCCCAAACTATTGATACATTTGTAAAATTAGTAGTAGCTGTTCCAGTTGTATTAACAGGAGTTGTACCTTTAGTAAATGTCCAACTTGAAGAAACTGAACTACTAGTATCTGATGATGCTTGCATCCAGATTGTATAATTTCCGTCAGCGACCACCACATTGGTTGCATCTTTAGCAATCCATGTTTCAGTTAGTGCCCCAAAAGTACTTGACGATGCACCTGTTAAGGCATTAGTGTATGAAGGCGCTGAACCTGTAGGAGCCCATAGTTTTAAATGATCAATATTGGTAGTCTTAGAATAAGCCAAAAGGGTGTTTACATAAGTACCTGCACTGTTTTTAATCCAAATTACTTGGATATGTGAACTTGTTAATGGGCTTGCTGAAACAGTGGTTACTTTAAAAGTTAGTGTGCCTGCTGTATTCGCAGCAAATAAAGCTGCACTAAAACATAAAGCGAAAATTGGTAAAAATAATTTTTTCATTGGTGAGTTTTTTTTAATTAATAATTGAATTAATACTAAATCATTGAAGAAAAATTTCATTATTTAATAATTGCACAAAAATAATAAATGTGTGTAAATAAACAATACCCGATAAGTTAAACATTTAATCGTTTGTTCACTTTTATTATACTTTACTGTATTCGTGCAGATATATTTAATATCGATTGCAAAAATAATTCTAATAAATTCACACAAGTATAAATTTCGTTCAATAAACTTATAAATTCGTTCAAAGATTATTCGGTTGTTTATTTTATACAAATAAATTAACGCACTTTTCATTTATATAAAAAATCGCCATTAATAAAAAAAAACACATTTCGATCTTCTTAAACCAAAATACATCAATGCAATTAGAAATATATCACATTACAGTTGACAAATAGAATATATGCTTCTCACCAACCAAAACACAGTAATGAATAGATAGGCAAAACTATGATTTAATCACCTTATTTGAAATCAGGTGTAAAATAAAAGAATGAATTGTTGGTTGAATTAATTTTGTTATTTATCTTTGGTGCTGTCAATAACCGAAAAAAATCTTTATCTGATAAGTTGAGATTTTGCTGCGTTTTTACATGAAGGTTTAAAACGGAAAAAATAAACAACTAAATAAATGAAACAAATATTAATAACAGGTGCAACCGGAAACGTAGGATTTGAAGTGATTCGTTTTCTGAAAAAAAATGGAACACCGAATAAGATAATTGCAGGAGTAAGAAACGTGGAAAGTGCAAAACGAGTGTTTAAAGATTACCCTGAACTGGAATTCGTAGATTTCGATTTCGAACAACCCGAAACCTTTGACAATGCATTGAAAAACACACATACAATTTTCCTTCTGAGACCACCCCATATTGCTGACATTGAGAAATACTTCAGGCCTTTAATAAAAAAAATAAATGAACACAAAATTAATGAAGTTGTTTTTTTATCAGTTCAGGGAGCTGAGAAAAGTAACGTAATTCCTCATAACAAAATTGAGAAGCTGATTAGGGAGTATAAGTTAGACCATGTTTTTCTGAGACCCAGTTATTTTATGCAAAACCTGACAACAACTTTGCTGCACGACATAAAAACGAAACGACAAATTATATTACCATCGGGGAAAGCGAAATTTAATTGGATAGATATTGAAAATATCGGTGAGGTTTGCTCTATTTTGCTGAATAGTTTTTCAGAGTACAAAAATCAAGCAATGGAGCTAACAGGAGAAGAAAATATAGACTTTGGTACAGTTGCTGAATTAATAAATGCATCCATCAAAAGTCCCATTCGTTTTTTAAATGTAAACCCTTTTAAATTCTACAAAATCAAGAAAGAAGAAGGGATGGTTAAGGGGATGATTATCGTAATGATAATGTTACACTTTCTACCCAGATTTCAAAAAGAACCAGTTATCTCAGACTATTACGAAAAACTTACCGGAAAGAAACCAACAAAGCTGAATGAATTTATAGAACGTGAGAAAATAAAATTTCAATAGAGTTTATATAAGTTAGATATTTATTGACCCCCAAACCCCCAAATGGGGGCTTAAGAGTGAAATTAGGGGACTTTTTACATCTATCAAAAAATTCAAAAACTACGTCTTAAAGCCCATAAACTACTATTTCCTTTTTCTTTCTCCATTTGGAGAAAGTACCCGAAGGGGGATAAAGGTCGGGGTTTGGGGGTCGAAGATAAAATTAACAAAAACTGAGAAAAAAGAATAACCTTTCAACTTGTATGATACCTAATAATTACCAACTTAACCAACCAAATAATGAAC
>CAZTDH010000092.1:0-8242 GCA_964612615.1 uncultured Paludibacter sp.
GCGGGACGCTTCGCCAAACATCGGGTGGAGGATTTTATACGCTACGGCGAACAGGGGGATACTTTCGGGTACAACTACCCGCTGCAATTATGAGCTTTCAAATCTTACTGTTGCCAGCAAGTATTATTTCAGGGTAGCAGCTGTAACCCCCGATGGGACTACCGATTTCTGCGCTCCGGTTATGAAAGTCGTGATTTAAATTAATCGTAATGACTGTCTGAAAATATAATTCAGGCAGTCATTTTATTTTTTAATTAAAACAAATTATTTATATTTGCATGGTTAAGTTTAGTATATTCGTACAATTGGTTGATAAAGTTGACAAATATAATTTGGAAAGCTGGAGCTTTCCTTTTAGCTTTGACATAGCGGGTCGCTATGCCAAACATCCGAGGGAATAAATGTTACGCTACGGCGAACAGGGGTCAAATAAACTGGACACCGTATAATAACGATGGATATTTAAATGGAATACAACAACTTTTTATAATTCCCAAAAGATGAAATACATAAAATATTTTTTTCTAAGTGTTATAGTTATTTTTATAATTTACACACTATTTTCGCTAACAAGTACAAAGTACAGGAATTTTAGAATTACAGATATTTCCATACGTCCAATAAATATTTACGGTTCTGAAAATTTGAAGCAAAACAGAAGATATTACATTCTTGAATTTATAACCGTGAGATGTAATCCATATAAAGTTTTTATGGAAGCTCCAACCAAGTATACAGAGAGTATTGTTGAAGATATAAAGAAAATAACAATATGTGACTCAACTCAAGATATTTCTAATAAATTTAAAGGTTGGAATTGTGAAAATATCAATATGAGTAAAAATAATTGTGACCCGAATCCACAGAAATATGATTCATTTATTGATTTAAATGAAATGATTAATGCCATTAATTACAATAATAAAGATGGTCTACAATATGAAAATAGACATAGAATTAGTGTCTATTTAAAAAATTCAGTATTGTTTTATACTGAATCAGATAAGGTATTACCAAAATCAATAAAAATTACTTTTCCCACGTATACCATTGAGAAAAAAGAGATTGAACCTGTCGTAAAAGATACACTTTATATTTACAGCAAGGATTTTGCAGATATGTTTTATAAAGGTAATTAATAGATATCTAGGGTGTTAATTGCAGGAGGGTGGGAGTTATAGACTCCTGTTCGGCGTAGTGTAGTTGATGCGAGATGTTCGGCGAAGTCTCCAGACTTCGTCGGGTTAAAAGGAAGTCTCCAGACTTCCACATTAAAAAAGGTAAGATAAAACTAATTCGGGCTGAATTGCAATTGCATTCAGCCCGAATTATTATTCAGTAGTAGTAGGTTCAGTTGTAACCGGCACATCTTCCGGCATATCAGCCCCTTCCATAACTGCGGTATCGGCAGCTACAGAATCGGGTGGCAGTACCGTATGGCAACCATAACTGCGTGTAATCGGTTCTTTCGGTTTGGTGGGGAATTTTCCACGGTATTGTTTCAGACTTTCGTCTTTCAGCACTTTTTCCATAAACATACCAAATATAGGTAATGCCGTGCGGCTTCCCTGTCCGAGTTCACCTGTTCGGAAATGCACGCTGCGGTGCTCGCCACCAACCCATGCTCCACCAATTAGTTTGGGCGAAACACCCACAAACCAGGCATCTGAATGATTGGACGATGTTCCGGTTTTTCCCCCAAAATCAGTATTGTAGCGGAATAAATCCCAACTCCAAAGTGCTTGTGAAGTTCCACCGGGCTCAGTCATACCACCTTTCAGCAATTCGGTCATAAGCCATGCATCTTCATAAGGTATGGCGCGTCGTCGCTCAGTCTGCGGTTCATAAACCACATTCCCATCTTTATCCTCAATACGGGTAATCAATATCGGGTCATGATAATTTCCTTCATTAATTACTGTTCCGAATGAGTTTACAAGTTCCAGAAGCGAAACGTCGGAAGAGCCGAGGCAAATAGAGGGCTGATTTTCGAGTTTTGTTTTGATTCCCAGCAAATATGCATATTTGATTATTTCAGGAATTCCCACTTGTTGCGCAATTTGTACAGCAACGGTGTTGATGGATTGTGCAAAAGCATTTTTCAGCGTTACCGGATAATTCAGACAATAGCCGTTGGCGTTGTGGGGTGTCCATGACTTTTGACTTCCTTTCTCGTCGTATTTCCATGTCACATATTTATCCACCATCAAATCACAGGGCGACATGCCGTGCATCATAGCAGCGGTGTACACAAAAAGCTTAAAAGTAGAGCCCGGCTGACGTTTGGATTGAGCTACTTTATCGTATTGCCAGAATTTGAAATTTATATCACCCACCCACGCTTTTACATTTCCGCTTTCAGGTTCCATCGCTACAAAACTGCTGTGCAAAAAGTGGTTCATATACCGAATGGAATCCATAATGCTCATCGTTACCTGTTTTTCGCCTTCATCGTAGTCAAATACTTTAGTACGGTGTGGAAGATTCAGAAAATAGGTAACCGAATCGGGATGATTTTTATAACGTGCCGAAAGCAAAGTATACGCTTTTGTTTTCCTGGCAATATCTTCCACAAAATTCACAATATCTTTGTGGTTTTCGTCCTGCCATGGATTTTGACCCTGCCAATGATCCCAGAATTTACGTTGAACAATCCGCATTTGACGGTTTACAGCTTCTTCGGCATATTTTTGCATACGCGAATCGATGGTGGTGTAAATTTTTAGTCCGTCTGAGAAAATATCGTAGCCGTTTTCATCTTGCCAGTTTTGAAGGTATTTTTCGAGATAAGCGCGGAAATGAAGCGCATCACCGTCATAACTTTGTTCAACACTGTAATTTAAGCGAATTGGAATTAGCTTCATCGAATCACACTCGTGTTGTGTGATGACTTTGTGCTTCATTAGGTTGTCCAAGACCACGTTTCGTCTTTCCGTAGAGCGTTTGGGGTGTGCAATGGGACTGTAGGATGATGTCGCTTTCAGCAGACCTACCAGGGTAGCCGATTGTTCGTAGTTTAGCTTTTTCGGGGTGGTATTGAAAAAGGTTTTGGCAGCTGTATGAATTCCGAATGCATTGCTTCCAAAATCAACAGTATTGAGGTACATAGTGAGAATGTCTTTTTTACTGTAGAAAATTTCAATTTTCACAGCTGTTGTCCATTCTTTGGTTTTGCTGATTATAAGTTTAACTCCGGGAATATAACCAAAAAGACCTGTAGAATATTGGTTTCGGGTTTTGTACATGTTTTTCACCAATTGCTGCGTAATGGTACTTGCACCTCTACTCCGGCCTTGAGTCATGTCTTTCAATGCGGCAATCACACCTTCGAAATCGATTCCGAAATGTTGGTAAAAACGCTCGTCTTCAGTCGCAATAAGTGTTTTGATAAGTTTAGGAGATATTTCGTCATAAACTACCGGTGTTCGGTTTTCACGAAAATACTTTCCTAATACTTTTCCATCCGACGTGTAAATCAGTGATGCAACAGATTGGTTGGGATTGCTTATGCTTCGCAAACCGGGTGATTTGCCGAATAACCAAAAAAGGTTGATGTCGACGATAAAAAGAAAAATCAGGAACAAAACGATGGATGTTACAATCAGGTTAGCTATTTTCCGGTACCACACTAATCCTTTATAACGAACTAAGCGTGCTTTGCGCCACATAATGAACTTTGCCCACCACACTTTTGTGAAATCCCACGCTACGGGCAAGAACTCAAGCAGTTTTTGCCACCAGAACAAAATAAATTCTTTTATCGTTCTAATCAGATTTTCGTTACTCCGTTTCATACTTCATCAACTTTTGTATAATACAAATGTAATGCAAAAAATGGAAATATAATAGGCTATAAATGTTGAATTTATTAAACGAATCGAAAATGATTTTATTCAACATAATATTGAAACTCCTGCCATACAAATTGTAAAGCAGGAGTCTTTTGTCTAATATCTTGGCTCTAGGTTCTGAATATCTGTTCAGATTCCAAATTCAGCTTTGATTTCGGTTACTTTATCTGTTTTTTCCCAGGTAAAAAGTTCCACTGTACGGCTGATTTCATTGCCATTACCATCTTTGAATTTCTTAGTTACAGTTTTTGGTTCGCGACCAACATGTCCATACGATGCTGATTCTTCATAAATTGGATTGCGAAGTTTCAGACGTTCTTCAATGGCTTTCGGGCGCATATCGAATAGTTTTTCGATTTTTACTGCAATTTCACCATCGCTTAGTTGTATTTGAGCAGTTCCGTAGGTGTTTACATACAGGTTCATTGGTTTGGCTACACCGATAGCGTAAGCCACCTGAACCAACACTTCGTTAGCCAACCCGGCTGCCACAATATTTTTGGCAATGTGACGGGCTGCATAAGCTGCTGAGCGGTCTACTTTCGAAGGATCTTTTCCCGAAAAAGCACCACCACCGTGAGCACCTTTACCACCATAAGTATCAACAATGATTTTACGACCGGTTAAACCTGTATCGCCGTGAGGACCACCAATTACAAACTTTCCGGTTGGATTTACATGCAGAATAAAATCATCTTTGATTAATTGGGCAAATTGAACATCCAATGCTTTTACCCGGGGAATCAGAATGTTACTTACATCCTCTTTGATTATCAACAACATCTCTTCGTCTGCCTGTTCCTGCGATTTTGTTGCTGTAGGTTTTGAAAAGTCATCATGTTGAGTCGATACAACAATGGTGTGAACCTTTACCGGTTGATTGTTGTCATCATATTCGATGGTAACCTGAGATTTTGAATCGGGGCGGAGGTAGGTCATTACTTTTCCTTCGCGACGGATTGCTGCCAGTTCTTCCACCAATGCATGTGAAAGGTCAAGAGCAATTGGCATCAGGTTTTTGGTTTCGTTGGTTGCATAACCAAACATCATTCCCTGGTCGCCTGCACCCTGATCCATTGGATTGGCACGTTCTACTCCCTGGTTAATGTCGCTCGATTGTTCGTGTAATGCAGAGAAAATACCACATGAGTCACCATCGAACTTGTATTCGCTTTTGGTGTAACCAATGCGGTTAATCACGCGGCGCGCAACCGATTGTACATCGATATAGGCGTTTGATTTTACTTCGCCGGCCAACACAACCTGTCCGGTGGTTACAAGAGTTTCGCAGGCCACTTTCGAAGTGCTGTCCAACGCCAGAAAATTGTCCAGAATGGCATCTGAAATTTGATCGGCTACTTTGTCAGGATGACCCTCGGAAACCGATTCGGATGAAAATAAATATCCCATTTTTAATTTACTTTTTTTACTGTTTAAAAATCACAATTGCGTACGAGGCAAACTGCAACATGAAACAGTAATGTTGATAAAATTGTTTTAAAATCTCTGGTAAATTAATCAGGAAAGTGCGTAGGACTTTGTAAGGGGCAGAAAGTGTTGCGATTTAGCATTTTTTTCTGTGGTTGCAAGCAGTCCAAATCTCTCCACATTTTTTACGTCACAAAAGTACTGAATCTATTTTGATTAGCAAAATATCAGCGATTTTTTAAGTATTCTTTAATAGGTTGCCAGTAAAAATCATTCCAGCCCCGTTCCAGCTCTTCGGCTTTATGTTCGGGAATACCAGTTTGGGTGAATATTAGCTTTGTTTTATTTTCAGCTGGTTCAAAAATAAAAGTGCAAATAGAGTAATGATCTTCAGACCAACCATCTTCATCAAAATGCCATGCCTGAACTATTTTTTGATTTTCAATAAGTTCGATATTATATCCTTCACAATATCCATCAAAAACACTGAATTGTCCATTTAGCTCATTACTCATGATTACTTCCGAACCTGTTATTTCAGAATGTTTGTCCTGATTCATAAGCAAATTGTAAATTACTGCCGGCTCACAATCGAATATAATTTCCTGTTGAATAGATTTTGTTTTCATATGGGTTTTAATTATTCGAACATTTCTGAGATTAAAAAGTTGATACCCCTAAAAACAAACAAAGAGATATGAATCACATATCTCTTTGTTTTAAAGCATTTTATAATGCAACTCGGAATAATCAATTCCCCGGAGCAATTAATTTATAACCTTTACCATGAATATTGACAATATTCAGTCTTTGGTCTTCGGCCAACAATTTGCGCAATTTGCAAAGATAAACATCCATGCTTCTGCCGTTGAAATAATTGTTTTCTTCCCAAATTGATTCAAGCAAAAACTTACGTTCTAACATTACGTTTGTGTTTGCAGCCAAAACAACTAACAAATGAAGTTCTTTGTTAGTAAGTTTTTTTGAATCTCCTTTGATGGTAAGAAGTCGTTTTTGAACGTCAACTGAATAATTTCCAACTGTATAAGTTGGAACTTTTAATAGTTTTTCAAGAACTTTGTTTTCGTTTTCCATTTTTTTTACGTTTTTAAGAATTAATAGATATAGTGAACATAGCTTTTTAATAATTAAGTATACTTTCGTAGTATTAATACTAGTATATAATTAACAAAAGTACAATAAAAAAGTTCAAACTACAAACACTTAAATTAAAAACTTTAATATTTTTTTTTTATTCGACTACAATTTACTATCAAAATAGGGTTTAATATCCGTTTTTTAATAGTATAAGTCTAAGATAATCAAGTTGATGAATCTTTCTTTTTGTAAACGTTAATGATAGTTTAAATAATGTTAATTTTTCTTTTATAAGTTATTATTTTTTGTTTTTAGGCAATTACTTCTTGCTGAGAACATAAACTTGTATTTTTTTTCTATTTTCATTCACAACTTTTCATTTTCGAATTTAGATAATTAAAAATTATTTTAGCGAGAACGGGATTTGAAATTTTATTTCTTTTTTGTTATTATTTTTTTTGCTCAGGTAAGTTTGATCAATCCACAATTTTAGCAAACAGTTGTAATTTCTTTATTCCAGATAGTTGGAATGTTAATCAATCATAGTGACAAAATTTTGTTTTGGATGTCTGACTTTTTTCTGACTCACTAACCAGTCGTTTGTTTCATCTCTGTATCCAATAGGTAGTAAAGTAACGCTTTTCAATCCTTTTTCGCTCAATTTGAGGAGCTTATCAACTTCCTCATTTATAAATCCTTCCATTGGTGTAGCGTCAACTTTCAAAGTCGCAGCTTCTGCTATGGCAAAAGCAAAAGCTAGGTATGCCTGACGAGCAGCGTGGGCAAAATTTATTTCTGCCGTACGGGATAAATAATTGGTTTTTAATCTGTCGGTATAGGCTTGATAGCGATCTGCAGGTTGTTCTCTTTCTTCAGTGATTCGAGCGTAAATATTGTCGATGCGTTCAGTAGTGTAATTATCCCATGCCGCGAAGACAAGAAGGTGCGAACAATCTCTGACAATTTCCTGACCGTAAGCAAGTGCTAAGATTTTGTCTTTCAAGTCCTGATTGCTAATAACGATCACTTCGAAAGGCTGCAGTCCAGATGACGTTGGAGCAATCCAGGCCGCTTCTACAATTTTATCAACTAATTCCTGTTCTACTTTTTTGCTCGAGTCAAATTTCTTGGTGGCATAACGCCATTTGAATGCATCTAATAATTCCATTTTGATATTGTATGTTTTATTTTGAATTTTAAATATAATCGGTCGAATTTTATTTGAAATCCGACCGATTGGTTTTATATAAAAGTGTCAGTAGTGCTGACAGAGAATGCAAATTACTTAAAATCAAATAATTGTTCTGTGCTTTTTCTAACTTTTTGAGCATTCACAAGTCCATCATTTTCTTCATCTCTATAACCTAATGTTAGAATTGTAACAGCGCTTAGGTTTTGTTCTGGTAAGCCTAAAATTTTATCCAATGCTTCAGCACTAAATCCTTCCATTGGAGTGGCATCCACGTTTTCCAGGGCAGCAGCAGTAAGTCCAACACCAAAGGCAATATAAGCCTGACGGGCAGTCCAGACAAAGTTTCTTTCTTCAGTTCCGGCCACTATTCCATCAAAAGCTGCTCTAAAACCACTTAAAGTTTCCACAGGAATAGCTCTGGTGGTAGCAATCAATTGCATGTATTCGTCAACTTGTTCCTGGCTTACTTTCTTATTAGCTGCAAAAACCAATACATGCGACGCTTCTTTTATTTGTGGTTGTTGACAAGCACCGTTGAAAATCTGTTCGCGCAAGGCTTCATTTTCTATTACTATCACCTTAAATCCCTGTAAACCAAATGAAGTAGGTGCTAAACGAATAGCTTCCAAAATCCGGTCAACTTTTTCTTTCGGAACTTTTGTTCCGTTCATTC
>CAZTDH010000093.1:0-8059 GCA_964612615.1 uncultured Paludibacter sp.
GATTGCAAAAGTTTTGCTTTTTTCAGCGATGATATTATCTGTTTTCATCTGAATTGTTAATTATTAATTGTGAATTATTAATTGGATTCTATTCGTGACGAGGATCGATATATTTCGCTGCATTGTCGAAACGACCGTATTTGCTGGTCGATTTTTTCAATGCTTCGTTTGCATCAACACCTTTTTTGATCAAGTCCATCATAGGACCGAAACGTACGAATTCGTATCCGCAAGCTTCACCATCTTCGTCTAATGCCATACGGTTGATATAACCTTCTGCCATTTCCAAATAACGAACACCTTTAGCGTTTGTGCTAAACATAGTTCCAACTTGCGAGCGCAAGCCTTTTCCTAAGTCTTCCAAACCTGCACCGATTGGCAAACCACCTTCTGAGAAAGCAGATTGTGTACGTCCGTAAACGATTTGTAAGAATAATTCACGCATTGCTACGTTGATTGCATCACAAACTAAGTCAGTGTTCAATGCTTCAAGGATCGTTTTTCCGGTAAGGATTTCGGCAGCCATAGCAGCTGAGTGAGTCATACCTGAACAACCGATTGTTTCAACCAATGCTTCTTCGATAATACCATCTTTTACGTTCAAAGTCAGTTTACATGCACCTTGTTGTGGAGCACACCAACCCACACCGTGAGTTAAACCTGAAATGTCTTTAATTTCTTTCGATTTTACCCATTTGCCTTCTTCAGGTATGGGAGCAGGTCCGTGATTTGGACCTTTTTTTACAACACACATGTGTTCTACTTCGTGGGAATAAATCATACTGTTGTTATTTAGTTAGTATAAAAAATAGTTTGATATTCGTATTCTCAAATTCGAGCGCAAAAGTACTCTTTTTTTGTCATTTTTCAACACGTTCTGACAGATAATATGGTGTTTGTTTTGAACTTTTTTATCTGTATTTTTGTTACGTTAATAAAATCATAATGTAGTTTTATTCATTACCCCTTAAATCAGAGAATATGCTTAATTTTCACCGAATCACATGCGTTAATTGTCCTCATTTTCCAGATTTGTACAATCTTTATACCCAAGCTTTTCCACCCGAAGAGCGCAGGACATGGGGAGGCTTGGAATATGAGTTGACATATGAAAAACGTTTTTGTGCTCATGCTTTGGTTCAAAATGATAAATTTGTTGGGCTATTCAACTATTGGACGTTTGACCGGTTCTATTATATTGAACATATAGCTGTCAGTCAATTAATGCGTGGTCAGTATATTGGTACGGAGGCTATGGATGTTTTTAAGTCTCAGACTAAATTGCCAATTGTAATTGAAGTAGAATTGCCTACCAATATTGCTGCTATCGGACGTATACGGTTTTATGAAAAAATGGGATTTTCGGTTGTTTCGCATAACTACGCTCAACCTCCTTACGAAGGGGATGGATTCCTTATTCCCATGCAGTTAATGAGCAACGACTGTCACTTTGCCGATACTCATTTTGAGATGATCAAAGAAACTTTATATGAGAATGTGTATCACTATGAAGTGGAAAAAGATTCAATTTCCAATAATTTAATTTCCAATTAATTGAAAATTAGAAATTGTAAATTGCTAATTTGAAAGAAACTTCCATGCGAGCCATGTCATTCCACCTACGCCCGTTTTGAATGCTTTTTCATCCATTTGAAAAGTGGCACTGTGTAAACCTCCGGTGTTTGCATTCACTTCGCCTTTAATGCCAAACCGAAAAAAAGTACAGGGGTATTGTTGAGTAAAAAAGGCAAAATCTTCACCTGTCATTCTCATTTCCAACTTCCGGATATTTTCCTCGCCAATCCATTCCGAAGCAAATTCCCGGGCTTTGTCTGTAATTTCTTCGTTATTGATAACACACGGATAACCATCGGGCATCTCAATTTCGGCAGTACAACCATGTGCAGCACAGGTTTCTGTAATAATTCGTCTAATGTGAGCTTTAGCTTCATTTCGCCATTTTTCGTCGACGGTGCGCAGTGTTCCCGAAAGCGAAACCTCGTGCGGAATGATATTCTGTGCACCCGCAGCCACAAATTTTCCGAATGTCAGCACCATGGGCGTTAGAGGATGACATAACCGGCTGCGAACCTGTTGCAGTGCAACCAACGTTTGAGCCGTAGCAAGTACTGTGTCGTTACATAAATGAGGTAACGCGCCATGACCGCCTTTGCCATGAACTTTCACATGAATTTCGTCGGCCGAAGCCATTATCATTCCTGACAGAAAACCCATTGTACCGGTTGGATAATCCACCGAAACATGTTGAGCCAAAATTAATTCAGGTTGTACTTCGTCAAAAAGCCCATCTTCGAGCATCAAACGTGCGCCACCAGGTGCTTTTTCCTCACCGGGTTGGAAAATCAGCAAAACAGTTCCTTCAAAATCAGTTTTTAGTTCGTTAAGAATCTGTGCAACTCCCAGTAACGTGGCTGTATGAGCATCGTGACCGCAGGCATGCATTACATTTTCAGTCAGCGATTTCCAGGGAATATCTACATTTTCGCATACAGGCAATGCGTCCATGTCGGCACGCAGGGCAATTGTTTTTTTATGTGGATTTAGTCCTTCTATTCTTCCCAGAATGCCTGTACTAGCAATTTCGGCACGAAAAGGAATTCCCATTTTGCTAAGTTCTTTTTGAATAAAATGGCTTGTTTCATATTCTTCAAACGAAAGTTCGGGGTGGGAATGAAGATGATGGTAACAATCAACTACATAATCAAAATATTTTGTAGTAAGTTTCTGTATTTTAGCTTTCATATTTTAATACAAATTAGTGTACAAAAGTACGCATTTTTTGACATGTTTTCTGAGTTTTTGATTTTAAGATGATTTCTATTAAATGATTATAATTACAGCTATACTTTAAATAATCAATGTATTAACTAAATTTATACAGAATAATTTTTATTTAGGGAATAATCAACGACATTTTTTATACTTTTGCATATCTCAAAAATAAAAATGAAACAAAATAATTTAGTTTGATATGAAAAAGTACAATTTACTAATGATCTGCCTTGTGTTTTCATTAGTGGCAATGGCTCAAAAACCGGTAATCTCTTTTGATGAAAAATCATATGATTTTGGAAAAGTAAAAGAAGAAGATGGTAAAATTACGCATGTATTTGATTTTGTAAACAAAGGAAATTCCCCTTTGGTAATCAACAGAGCACAGGCTCAATGTGGTTGTACAACTCCCGTATGGACTACATATCCAATTGAGCCGGGTAAAAAAGGAACTATCACAGTAACATATAATCCACAGGGACGCCCCGGAAATTTCACGAAATCTATTACGGTGTATAGTAACGCTACCGAAGAACAATTTATATTGACTATTCATGGCGAAGTAATACCAAAACCATCAACTGATAATAGCGCTTATCCGGTTAATATGGGCAGTTTAGGATTAAAATCTAAAGTTGTTCAACTGAATAATATTGATAAAGGGAAAATGCAGGAACGGACTTTAGCAATTCAAAATACAGGAAAATCATCTGTGAAACCAACAATCGACGGATTGCCACCTTATCTTACAGCTACAGTTTCACCTGAAACATTGAATCCTAACCAGGAAGGAAAAGTAACATTTACATTTGATTCTAAGAAATGTCCGCAGTGGGGACCAGTTTCAGATGACGTTTTTGTGGTTATAAATGGTACAAAAAAAATAGCTGAGGAATTCAGATTAATGATTACCGGTAATATTGTTGAAGATTTTAGCAAATTAACGCTGGAACAAAAACGCAAATCGCCTATTCTTGAAATTCCGGAACGTACAATCAATTTGGGAACCATTAATTCAAATGGTATTAAAACAACCAATTTTAAAATAAGTAATAAAGGTCAGAATAACCTTGAAATACGCAGAATTATCAACAATAATAAGGAACTTAATGTGAAAGTTCGAAAAGCTTCTGTACAAAGTGGAAGATCATCTGACCTTGCAGTGGCTGTAGATTCAAAAGGGCTTGTTGCAGGCGATTACAAGAAATCATTTACTGTTCAGACTAATGATCCTGAAAATAGTTTCATTATTTTAGTGGTAGGTTGGAAAGTGAAATAAACCGTATTTTAAAAAAAAAGAACTAAGAGCCGGGAAAAATCTTGGCTCTTTTAGTATAAATTTTATGCATCATAATCACAAACACCATCCTGAGAATGATCCGGCGTATAAAGGCCTGACCGTAAATGAAGGCGTTGAAAATGCTCCAACAGTCAATCCATACCGGAAAACGTCTCCCAAACGTCGCCGGTATAGTGCAGATGAATTTGTTGAAGCTATTCTGAAAGGTGATATTTCGATGTTAAGTCAGGCGGTTACACTAGTTGAAAGTTCTTTGCCTGAACATCAACAGATTGCGCAGGAAGTGATTGAAAAATGTCTTCCATATACCGGAAAATCTGTTCGCCTTGGAATTACCGGAGTTCCCGGAGCCGGAAAAAGTACATTTATTGAGGCGTTGGGCATGCATCTTATTCGTGGTGGACATAAACTTGCAGTACTTGCTATCGACCCGAGTAGCGAACGTTCCAAAGGCAGTATTTTGGGTGATAAAACCCGTATGGAAGAACTTTCGGTTGCTAAAAATGCATTTATTCGTCCTTCACCTTCCGCTGGTTCGCTCGGAGGAGTAGCCCGTAAAACCCGCGAAAGTATTATACTTTGCGAAGCTGCCGGCTTTGATACTGTTTTTGTGGAAACGGTGGGAGTGGGGCAATCGGAAACTTCGGTTCATTCGATGGTTGATTTCTTTTTGTTAATCCAATTGGCCGGTGCTGGCGACGAACTTCAGGGTATAAAGCGTGGTATTATGGAAATGGCCGACGGAATTGCCATAAATAAATGTGATGGTTCGAATACTGACAAAGCCAAAGTTGCCAGAACTCAATATCAGAATGCTTTGCATCTGTTTCCAGCACCGGAATCGGGCTGGATTCCCGAAGCTATAACCTGCTCGTCAGTTGAATTAAATGGCATTCCAGAAGTATGGGGCATGGTAGAGCGTTATATTGATTACGTCAAATCAAACAGTTTTTTCGAAGCAAAACGCATTTTACAATCAAAATACTGGATGTACGAAACCATAAATGAGCAACTAAAATCTCATTTTTATCAAAATTCAGAAATTCAAACGTTGCTTCTTGAAAGTGAGAAAAAAGTATTGTCTCACGAATTAAGCTCATTTATTGCAGCCAAGAACTTGTTGGATAAATACTTTCATAATTCATAATTCACTCCATTTTTAAATCACCTATCTAAAACAACTCAACCAGTTTTCATGGAACTAAATGTCATTTATCACCGGTCTTGTCTCGAGGGATTAAAACAGTTGCCTGATGCGTGTGTTGATTTGATTTTTACCGACCCACCTTACTATCAATACCGTGCGCAAAATGTTGAAGGATTGAAAAACCACAAAGACGTGGTAACAGAATTTGATTTTGACGGATTTAAGTCGGAAGAAGAATATCTACAGTTTTTGGAAGAAGTATTGACTGAGTGTTTTCGGGTTTGTAAACCCGGTGCTGTTGGTTATTTGTGGTGTGGCGACGATTTCGTTTCGTATCTCAACCGAATGGTGGAGCGGGTTGGCTTTCAGTTCCGCAAAGTAATTCACTGGCATAAAAAAAATCCATTTCCGGCTATTTATACCCGAAAAATGTATGCCAACAGCATGGAAATGATGGTTCATTTCTCTAAAGGTATTCCCAAAACGTGGAATCAAAAGCACGTGAATGAGATGCATAACTTTATCGAATCTCCGATTTGTATGGGCAAAGAACGAACTAAACATAAAACGCAGAAACCTTTGAAAGTTTGCCTTCCGTTTATTGAAATCAGTAGCAATGAAGGTGATTTAGTACTCGATCCGTTTATGGGTTCGGGCAGCACTGCTGTTGCTGCTAAGATGCTGAACCGTAATTATATCGGATTCGAGTTGAGTGAAGAGTTTTGTGAAATAGCTGAAGACCGAATTCAAAATGTTTAGAACTAATATCCTATTTTACTGTTGGTTCAGCACTTGGACTTGGTGGTGTAGAACTGGATTCTGATTCTTTGTCATTTACCGGAAAAATTCCTTCAGGTCTCTTAATCATATATTTAGACATGGTCTGATTTGATTCAAAGCCAATTCCGGTAATTATACGAGTTGCTTGTGTTATTTTGATAAGTGTGTCGGAATAAAAACTCTCCAACCGCTGATTCCAGAAAAGTTTTTCCGTTTCAAAAAGCTCTCCCTGCAAATTTATAGCCCGTACTTTCCCCCGCAGTTCCCATATTTGTTCATTTTCATTGAATTTTGCATACAAACTGTGGATATTAGCATCTACTTTGAGTGTTTGATCAAATCGTTCCAAATGAATTCCTTTCGGAAATTCCCAATAAGGTGGCATGGCGCGATCATAAATATCCCAACGCGGAGCAGAAATTCGGTAACGGGTGATTCCAGAGTCGGAAATGACTGTGGTTATTTCCGTGGCGTGCAGTCTGGGTATTTTGGTGCGGTCAGAAACGGCAGCAATTTTCTCGGCTTTTTCCTCATTGCTACCACATGAAATAACAAAAAACAGTAGAAAAACGATACCTATTCCTTTTTTCCAACTGTTTTTTAAAATTGAACGAAATCCGGGTTTCATTTCAATCGGTTTATGAATTTGAGCACCTTGATTCATTATAATTTACGTTTAAAGAACCAATGTTCATTAAAGGTAAAGTTGAAGGTTAGTTTGTAAAAATCTTCGTTTAATAAGTTGGTTGAGCCTATTTTACCATATTCAATTGTGGCATTCAGCACCGTGCTACTATTGCGCAATGGTAAACCTATACCTAACGAAACACCATAATTTTTAGGCAAATTTTGACCGTTTACATTAAAATATGAATCGCTAACATTAAACCCTGCGCGATAGTGAATCCGGTCAGAGTATTTTCTGCCTTTTGCGTCAGGCATATAATCAACTCCGATAGACAATTTCGAGCGGTTACCCAAACTGTCCCTTTTACCAGAGAAATATGCCTCTTTCCATTGTTGAAGGCTATAATCCACACCTATCGAAAGTTTTTTGTCGAAGGTATAATATAAACCTAAACCAAAAATACCGGGAGTTTCAAAAATATTGGAAGAATCTGTTGGTTCAACGAGTATACCTGATAGTGTTTTTTTGAAATTACCATTCAGTTTGGCTTTGGGTTCAAAAATAACACCAAGCGTTACATCGTGTTTTTTTGCAAAAGTATTGTAAATCTGTGCACCTAAACGATATCTGAAATTATTGGCTTTCAATGTGTTGTATTCAGTTGTTGAAGTGAAACTGCTTGATGAACTACTTACATCTCTGTAATTGTTGATTGTTCCAAACATATAATATCCATTCACACCCAATGAAATATGATTGAATAAATTGGCCGAAAGTCCCATATAAACCTGACTAAAACCACCACTACCATTGAAAGTTTTGGTGTATGAAACAGTATCATTTTGGGGTTGATTAATAGTAATATTAGTGCCTTTATTGTAAAAATCATAACCAACAAACGAATAAGGTGAAGCTCCTGCACTGAATCCCAACCATTTGGCAAGGGGAAATTGCAAACTCAGATATTCGATATTTCCGTTGCCCTTAGTTACTCCACCACGAGAATCGGAGAAATGTGACAATAAACCGGCAACACCAAAATCAAACATAAAGGTCATGCTGTCAACTGCGCTGTAGGATGCAGGATTCACTGTATTAATGCTTGAATTAATGCGAGAACCAATAGACACACCACCCATTGCGCGTTGTTCACCGTTATTTGTGTCGCTTATATCACCAAAACCGAAACGGGTATAAGGTGAATTTGTATTGTTTTGGCTTTGAGCCAATTGAGCGAATAAGAAAATCGATAATACGATAGCAAATAACTTATTTTTGTACATTGTATTGGAGTATACGGTTGAGTCCGATTAATACTAAATTTTTTTCTGCAAAGATGGGGTTTTTTAGTTTGGTGACAAAGTAAAAAGTGCTACCACCCGTTAAAAATACTGAAAGTTGTGGATATTTA
>CAZTDH010000094.1:0-7951 GCA_964612615.1 uncultured Paludibacter sp.
AACTCATATCGCCAAAACCATATCCGGCATGGCATGCTGTACATGATTTCCAGTTTCCTACAACACTGATACAAAAATTATTAATCTGATTTCTCTTTCCTAATAAAATATCCTTTCCGTTACGAACGGCATCACCACTTATCCAGCTAAAGTGAGGAGTTTTCATCACTTCCTTAGCACTGTTTGGATGGCATTCCAGACATTTCTTAGTTACTTCCTGAGGTGTTTTTATTGAATCCTTAAAAAAGGCGCTATGATCTAAGTGAGCTATTGCTCTTTCTTCAATTGGATTGATGGGTGTAGGAATATTGCTGTGGTTCTGGTTGTGTTTTTTGCAAGAATTCATTGTCAGAATGATTGCAACAATAACACCCAAATAGTTTAGTGACGGTAGTTTCATTTGTATGTTTTTCATTGAATAACGTATACTTTTGATTTTTAAATACTTATATAAAAAATAACAAATTGTATTTTCTTCAAGATAAAGTCATATTCTTGACTAAAAACAAGTGATTGAAGCAATCTTCTTTGTAAAAACCAAGAAATTTATGACCAGCATTTTCACACCATCGGGGAATATCGCACTTAGTAACTTCATCGGCTGAAAGTATTTCCATAATTTTGCCTGGTTCAAGATCCAAAATGGCTTTTTTTGCAGCCAATAGAGGTCCCGGACAAGCTGTTCCACGGGCATCGACTACCAGTACAGATTTTATGTTTTTTAATTCTTTGGTCGTCATAATAATAAGTTGTAATATGCCACATCCTCCCTTTCAGGTGTTTATATAAATAATAATATATTGAATTTGCCCTAAATAGAAGAATTCTGCAAATGTATTACCGAAAAAATTATTTAATAGTCTTTTTGATGTGCTTGTAAATACATTATTTTGTGATATGCATCACAATGTATATATTTGCAACTTATTCCTTAAAATCAAAACACTATGCAGGCCGATTGCAGAAACTGCCCTTTTAAAACCAAAGCTACATCCATGTTGAGTGAATGTAGTCTTGACCAACTGTCAAATAACCATTTGGAACTAAAACTAAAAAAAGGAGATTCGATTATCAAGCAGGGAACTTATTCTACCAATGTGGTTTTTTTGCGAACAGGTTTAGCCAAAATCCATATTGCAGGTCCTTATACTGAGCAGATTGTAAAGATGGTAAATGCTCCAAGTTATCTAGGTTTACCCACCACTTTCGGAAGCAAAATCAATCAATATTCTGTTACAGCCGTTTCAGATGCAGAGGTTTGTTTTATTGATCTGGAGGTTTTTCAAACTATTCTTGATGAGAACAAAGAGTTTACCCGAGAAATCATTCAGGAGTTTTGTAAAAACGAGCTGGAGTCATTTCACCGTTGTGCCAACCGCACCCAAAAACTGATCAGGGGAAATATGGCTGATGCAATACTCGATTTTGCCGATAAAATTTTCAAAAGCGATAGCTTTACTTTACCGCTCTCGCAAACCGAATTTGCCAATCTGGTGGACACCAGTCGTGAAAGTGTGAGCCGCGTACTGGCTGAGTTTGATAAAGACGGTATAATAAAGGTAACCGGAAGACAAATAGAGATATTAAATAAGAAATCATTGATTTTGGTAAGTCAGAATGGGTAGAAAGGAACTAAAGAATATAATTAAAGAGAAAGCCTACTATCATAATTCCGCTGCCAACAATGGCTATAAAAGTCAGAATCAATTGCATTTTCAGTACTTTACGAAGAATAATTATTTCGGGTAAAGAGAGTGCAATAACAGACATCATGAATGCCAGTGCTGTACCAAGCGAAGCTCCTTTTTCAATTAAAACCGAAACAATTGGAACAATTCCGGCAGCGTTTGAATAAAGCGGAATGCCTATTAATACGGAAAGAGGTACGGCATACCAAACATCTTTTCCCATAAAAGAAGCCATAAATTCGGCTGGTACATAACCGTGAGCTCCTGCACCGACTAAAATGCCCAATGCCACATATAACCACACTTTACTGACTATTTCTTTTACGGCATCAAAACCCATGGTGATACGACCTGAAAAGCTAATTTTCTCTTCTTCATTCTCTCCTTCGCCTAATTTGGTGCTGTAGACCCATTCTTCCACCCATTTTTCGAGTTTTAGTTTGCCAATAATCCACCCTGCAACAATGGCAATAGTTAGCCCCGTACCAATATATATTGTTGCAACTTTCCACCCAAACATGCCATAAAGTAGTATTACAGCAACTTCGTTTATCATAGGAGCGGCAATAAGAAATGAAAAAGTGACTCCCAGCGGAACGCCCGATTCCACAAAACCCAAAAATAATGGAATAGCCGAACAGGAACAGAAAGGCGTAACAATACCCAGAAAAGCCGCCATCACATTTCCGGTAAATGTTTTTTTCCCTTCCAATGCTTTGCGCGTGCGTTCGGCAGTAAAGAAGCTGCGCAAAATGCCGACAAAGAAAATAATCAATACCAGCAGCATTAATACTTTCGGGAATTCAAATTGAAAAAACCGCAAAGCTTCAGTCAGGTGTGAACCCTTTGTCATGCCTGAAACAGTATCAATAAACCAATCAGTTATCCGTTGCAGGTTGGAATAAACCACGTACCACGTAAGTAATAATATCGGTGGAGAGATTAGATTCTTGTTGAATTTCATTTTTCGTTTAAAAAAAGAAAATGACGATATAATAAATTCCTACCAATATAAAGACCACCGAAACAACCCGTCTGAACCACAGTTCAAAAGTTTTAATACGATTATATAACTTCCCCACCTTCCCGACAGCATAAGCCAACAACCATGCAAAAAGTATAACAGGTAAGCCGGTAGCAATAGCAAATAAAACCGGAAGATATAACCCACTTGCACTGGCTACAGTCATGGGAATGAGCATGACGAAGTACAACACACCACTATATGGACAAAACGCCAGTGCGAAAACCATTCCCAACAAAAGCGTACTCCAATAACTGCCTTTGCTTTTCTCCCCGATTTTGTCGGTAAGGCCAGATAATCCGGGAAATTTGATTTTGATAATATTGAGCATCATAAAGCCAATGATAATTAAAACCGGTCCTAGTAGTTTTTCTCCCCATCCCTGAAAAATCATAGAAATATGCATTTTACTTGCACCAAAGAAAATAATCAGAGCCAGCCCGGTATAACTAATAACACGACCAAGTGTATAAACCAATCCGTTGATAAATACCCGACGCCGATTTTCAATATCACGACTGATAAATCCAATTGCCGAAATGTTTGTGGCAAGTGGACATGGACTTATAGCCGTCATCAGTCCAAGCAAAATGGCTGTTAGAAATGAATAGTGCGAATTTTCAAGTATGTTTCCCAGAAGTTCCATTTTTTTTATTTCAGAAGTGGATCAATCGTTTTCTTCAGCTCTGCTTTTAGTTTTTCAGGACTACTTTTGGCATACATAAATCCTTGCTCAGTCAGGTCAAAGCGCTTAGAACCACTTATTACCAGTAATGACTGACCTTCAGCTTTACATTTCTTTGCTAAAGAGTCACTGGTTTTTTCGTCCAGATTTACTGACTTGAATGTAATCAGACCTTTCTTAAATTCTAGAGGATAAAGAACCTGGATGGATTTGAGAGTTTCTGTTTCTACTGCCTGACAAGTTACACAACGACGGGTGTAGTGAAAATAATATACTTCCACTTTCGCAATAGCTTGTAATAAAACGACTATTAAAGTCAGAATAAACAATGAAATCAGTTTTTTCATTTCATATAAATTTTGCTGGTTATAATTTCCTTTAATTCCTCGTTTGATGGAACTCGCCCTTTAACTACTACTTTTCCATCAACGACTAGAGCCGGTGTGGTCATAATATTAAACTTCATAATTTCTACAATGTCTTCTACTTTTGAAATTGTTGCATCAATATTGTTTTGAGTCACTACTTCGCGTGTGGCTTTTTCAAGTGATTTACACTTTGGGCAGCCGGTTCCTAATACTTGAATGTTCATAATTTGTATGTGTTTAGATATTTTTTAGTTACAACAACTGGTTTTCTCCTTGGCCGAATCAAAAAAGGCGTCAAACGAGTCTTTCGCTTTTGTCCAGTTTTCCCGATTTATGCAATACTTTACTCTCGGACCCTCAATTTCGCCCTGAATAAGTCCTGCTTCTTTTAATTCTTTCAGGTGTTGCGATACAGTGGCTTTGGCAATAGGCAACTCATTATGTAAATCTCCGAAGTAACAAGTATCCATTGATGCCAGAAAATTCAGAATCGTAATTCTGGCAGGATGTCCCAATGCTTTTGCAAATCGGGCAATTTGCTCATTATCAAAGCTATAATCTTTATTTTTGCTGCTATTCATATTGATAAATGTATAAGTTGAATACTGTTCGCAAAATTACGAACAGTATTTGGTTTGGCAATACAAAATATCAAGTATTTATAAACTATTTTAGTTTGAGTTTTCTGTTGTGGTATTTACAGTTACGATATTTTAAAGTCCATAAGCATCGACCATCGCAAAGCCCCGTATATTATCGTTGCGTAGCCGGATATACTTCTGTCGCAGGTTGCATCTGAATTTATTCGTAGGCGTTATTGAATACCCCACTTATGGTATTTAAATACTGTAAGTGGGGTATTTCATATACCCTATAATAGTATGAACTTTGCAATACAAATAACTGAACCTGAGAATATAGAATTTATGGCTGATGCAACTTTTATTATTGCGGAGAACACCGACTTGTGTCGGTTGGGTCTGGAACGCATCATTCAGGATCAGGTTAAGGTAAATAAAACACTTACAGCATCGACCAAACTGGAACTGCACAGTACCTTATTATCAAACAGTGAGGCTGTTGTACTGATTGATTTTGATAGTTTAGCAATAAATTCCATTGATGAAGTAATTGTGTTGTCGGTATGTTTTCCACAATCTAAATGGCTTTTTCTGGCTGATATTCCGGATGAAATATTTTTAATGCCACTAACTGCCTCGTTTGCGAAAGCCAATTTTGTGCTTAAAACAAACGAGTACGACGTAATTGCATCGGCCATTCTGGCTACCACAGCAGGTAAAAAATATTTTTGCAGTGAGGCATTGAAGGTTATTTTGGATGGTCATCACCGCAAAAGAGAAAATTCAACCAGAAGAAATTTACTTACTACCACAGAACTTGAACTTGTTCAGCTTTTTACACAAGGTAAAACTGCCAGAGAAATAGCCGAATTACGATGTTTGAGTCACCATACCATAAATACTCATCGCAAGAATATATTCCGAAAACTGGAACTAAACAACATACAGGAGCTGATTAAATTTGCGTTGAAAAATGGATTAGTAGATTTGACTGAATATTATATCTGACAATCTATCGAACTGTTGAAACTCACTTTTGTACTTATTATTAGGTACAAGTTTATATACTTTGGCAGTGAAATGAGCATAAGAGTTTAATAAACCTCTTTCGGATGTGAGAATGGATGTGTCGGGTAGGGGAGATGGTAAATGAATTACAAAAAAAAAATATTGCCGCATGTTTTGTAAGTGAATTATACAAATCATGCGGCAATGTATTAGGACTTATTTTTTCCATTTCTGTTTTAGCCCTTTACAAAAGATCCAATGCTTATGTTGTTGACGAATTCAGGGAGAAATACTTGGGGTGGAAAAAACCAGGATAAATTATTTGTTACAAGCATTTTGACCACTCCTGAATATCTGGTATAACTATAAAATGTATATTGTAGTTATCCAAAGGTTATTCGGTTTTTAAAGCATTCCACCGAATATGTAATAAATTAAAGCAGCTAATGCAGCACTTACTGGTATTGTTAGTATCCACGCAATCAATAAACTGCGAGTTACTCCCCAACGTACTGCAGAAAGTCTTTTTACAGCACCAACTCCAATAATTGAACCGGTAATTGTATGAGTTGTACTTACAGGTATTTTCAATATTTCAGTAATATACAATGTTATAGCCCCGGCAGTTTCAGCGGCTACACCTTCCAACGGGGTAACCTTCGTAATGCGCGACCCCATAGTTTTAATAATACGCCAGCCACCAGACATAGTACCAAGTGAAATAGCTGTAAAACAAGCAAACGCAACCCAGTCAGGAATTTCTTTTATGTTATGAATACCTACATCTAAATGATTTTTGGTATAAGCAGCATAAAGAGCCGCAGCAATAATACCCATTACTTTTTGCGAGTCATTTAATCCGTGTCCGATACTAAATAAACCCGACGAAACCAATTGCAATTTTTTAAACCAGTTATTGGCTTTATGCGGATTTACTTTTTTGAAAACATATAAAATAATGATGGTGAGAAGTGTTGAAATAAGCATCCCGATTAAGGGTGCCAGAATTATAAACGATGCAATTTTAATAATTACATCCGATTTTATAGCTTCAAAACCTGAAGTTGTATAACCTGTTGCAATAATGGTACTCATAATAGCCGAACCTGCAAATCCACCAATAAGTGTATGCGAAGAAGAAGAAGGTATTCCTAACCACCAGGTTGCTAAGTTCCACATTATAGCAGCTACTATTCCGGAAAAAATTACCGGTAGCGTAATATATTGCTCAATTACAGCTTTAGAAACTGTGTTGGCAATACCAAATCCGCTAAAATACTTGGCAATAAAAAATGCAACAAAATTGAATGCTGCTGCCCACAAAACAGCTCTGAAAGGGCTTAAAACTTTAGTTGATACGATAGTTGCAATGGAATTCGCAGCATCATGAAATCCATTGATAAAATCAAAAACCAAAGCTAGAACGATAATAGTTATTAAAAGCGTCATGTTTTTGTTTTCGATTTATTATGCGTACTTAACAATAATCGTTTTGATAATTTTACCTACTGTTTCAGCAGCATCGTTTGCCTTTTCGAGCTCGCTCATAATTTCCTTTTGCTTAATAATTTCAACAGCATTTTTCTCGTTTTCAAACAATTGGATAAGGAAATTTTCGTACAAATCATCTGCTTTATTCTCAAGTACATGAAGTTCCTGACAATACTCTTTAATTTTTTTAGAGTTTTTCTTTAAAACATCAAGTTCGTCTACTGCTTTGTTGATAAAAACAGCAGCTTCTTTTATGTTTTCAGCCAACTTTACAGCATCCTGAGGCATCTTTTTAGGATTGTAGAGAGCAATTTTCTTCGCGCAACTATTAATAAAATCAGTTACATCATCCAGTCTGTCAGCCAAATGGTGAATGTCTTCACGATCGAACGGTGTAATAAATGTAGAATTCAGTTCATCGAACACGCGGTTTGAAAGTTCATCACCTCTACGTTCCTGTTCTTTGATTTTTTTGTAATACTCAATAGCAGCTTCATGATCGCTGTTTTGTACGCATTCAATAATTAAATCTGATGCAACCAAAATGACTTCTGACATTTCTTTCAAAATAGGGAAAAATTTTGGTTCTTTGGGGGTAAATTTACTAAAAAATGAATTGTTCATAACAAAATGTTTTGTATAAATTATGTGTTTAATAGTTTGATTTTCAATCTGATTTACTAAAAACTTATATTCCTTAAATGAGTCGTGTTTTTTTAATTTAAAACAATGCAAATGTACTAAAAACTATTTTATGTTACAGCAAATTATTAAAAATTTAATATAAATGTAATATCAAATTAAAGTGCTGAATATCTGTTGATTACATTCAATGGCCTTAGAACTATACATAGCATTTAAATATTTAGAACAATCAGTCAAGAAAAAATAATCAGATGTCAATATGTTCAGTTAAATGTTGTTAGTTTGTTCGAACAAAGTCAGAAATAATATGTTTTTGAAAAAAAACACCTAAAAGTTTTTTTTGGTCTGGAAAAAGTTATACTTTTGCAGCACTAATTAGTACTAACAAAAAAATAAAGAAAAATGGCTTACGTTATTTCAGAAGATTGTATTGCTTGCGGATCATGTATCAGCGAATGTCC
>CAZTDH010000095.1:0-7899 GCA_964612615.1 uncultured Paludibacter sp.
TAAGTATTTAACGTTAAAATAGTTATTTTAAGGTAAATAATATTTTTGTAGTAATTACTTCTACAAGAAACCACTCTTTCAAAATAGATGAAAGAGTGGTTTTTAGCTAATTAGCATGTATATACTAATTCATTTCCCCAGTAATACTACCATAACGGTGGTATTCGAAAGCTATACTTTGTTCCTTCAAATAGTGGAGTAATTCCAATCGGCCTTCGGTCAAAGGTCTGCCAATAGCAATATGTTTTGCCGTTTTTGCTGCTTTTTCATAATATGCCATTGGAAGTTGATTGCCGCAAGTACGAATTCGATTATAGCTTGGCATTTTATCAATGAATTCAGTATCAGATTCTATTATCAGCTTGAAATCGTTGGCAATAATGCTTTTTATAGCTTCTAGTTTACTGTCAAGCGGCGCAATGCTTATTCTCAATTGAGTTTTAGTGATTTTAGCTGCAGCCATTATCATTAAAATGTCAACCAATTCATCAGTTGCTAAAACCCGTAAAACCATATTGGTAAGTGGAAGATAACGGAATGTGTTTCGTTCACCCATTAACTGATGAATGTCATTTTCTTGTGAGAATTCAGCCCGCATATTTTCGGCATAACTTTCAACAGCATTCAGGAAGCGTGTTTTGTCATTATTATCTAATAAATCACTGTAAGATTTGAAACCTGTCGTTTCATTAATGTTTGCCTTAAGAATATTATTATCACTAATATTTACAAAACATGAAACGTAATTTCTTCCTCCGGCTTTAATACCGCCCCCAAATGCCGAAAGTTTCATGCCGCCAAATGGTTGGCGATTGACAATGGCACCGGTAATTCCACGGTTGATATACAGATTTCCGGCTTCAATGCTGTTTTTCCATAACAATTGTTCGGCTTCATCCAAACTTTGCAGACCTGAAGTCAGTCCATAATCTGAAGAATTTACTAACTTAATACCGTGTTCCAGATTGTCGATGCACACCACTGCCAGCAAAGGTGCAAACAGTTCATTTTTAAAGGTGAAACTGTTAGGTTTTACGCCCCATTTTACAGTTGGTTTCAGAGTATAACGTTTTTCATCAACGAATTCGGGTTTTACCAACCACCATTCACCATCTTCCAAATGCTCGATGGCATGCAGTAGCTTGTCGTTGTTATTGGTAATCATAGGGCCAACAATATTGCCACCATCCCATACGCCTCCTGTTTTCATACTGGTGACTGCATCAATTAGCTTGGTTTTAAAGTCAGGGTCATTATAAACCTCTTTTTCGAGCAGCAAGAGTGAACAGGCAGAACATTTCTGACCGGCATTGCTGAAAGCAGAAGTTACAATATTCTGAATGGCATGATCGCGATCGCCACTTGCTGTGAGAATAATGGCATTCTTTCCACCCGTTTCGGCCGAAAGCGGACAAGTGGGGTTGTTTTCCAATAAGCGGAAAGCGGTATCGGTTCCACCTGTCAATATTATATGTTTTATGGAAGAATGTGCAGTCAGATAATTCAATGGTTCGCGACCATCGGTACAAACCACTTGCAACGCATCTTTTGGCACACCGGCATCCCAGAAACATTTGGCAAATTCCCATGCCACAGGCAACGCCACCGAAGCAGGTTTAAGAATCACGGTATTTCCACCTGTAAGTGCTGCGGCCACACCACCAACCGGAATAGCCAACGGAAAATTCCAGGGTGGAATAACCAGCACGATGCCTTTGGGTGTCATAGTTACAGATTTCAACTCTTCAAATGATTTCATGGAAACAGGGTAGAAGCGGCAAAAATCAATGGCTTCCGAAACTTCCACATCGCCTTCGCCAAACGTTTTTCCGGTAATGGCCGACATGCAACCAATCAAATGACCACGATTCTGACTCAGGTTATCGGCAACCTGATGAAGAATGCTGTTTCGTTCCTCGAGCGTTGTTTTGCGCCAACTCGAACTATCGGCTTCAGCTACAGTTATAATTTCCTTTATTTCTTCCAGATTCGATAAACTTGCTTCACAAACACAGATTTCGTCGGTTTGTGAATGATCGAAAAACGAAAGTTTTTTTGTTGAAGTCAACTCTTTATCTCCGATTTGTATAGGAATCTGATAAGGTTTATCGGTAGCTGATTTTTTCCATTCATTCCGAATGTCATCTGCCCATAAGCGGTTGGGGCGTAAATCAAAATTGGTATCGGGTTCGTTCTTAAAAGCTGATAGTTGCTGATTACTGCCAACTACCGACTTCCTACTACCAACTTCTTCTTTGTTTCTGTCTTGTGTCCTGAACGGTTTTGCATCTATCTTGTCTTTCAGTGCATAAGCCTCCAGAAATTGTTGTTTCAAAAAGTTCCATTGTTTACTGTCGTATTTCAACCCAAAGGAATAGCTCAAGAAATTGTCTTTTCCGGTGTTCTCGTCAAGCCGGCGAACCAGATACGAAACAGCATTCAGGAAATGTTCGGTTTTTACAACCGGTGTGTAAAGGATGATCTGCTTACCGAGATTTCGCATTACACGTGGCAAATGATTGGCCATACCTTCCAACATTTCGAAAGTGACCTGTTCTTCCACAGCGTTTTGTTTACTCAGTAAATAAGCGTAGCCAATGCTGAAAAAATTGTGAGACGCTACACCAATATGCATGACGGCGGCATTTTCGGGCACCAGCGCACGGTCGAGAATGTGCAGATAATTAGCATCCACTTCTATTTTTGTTCTCAAAACAGGATTTTCCCACCCTTTTAATGAAGATATTATTGATTCCATTTGCAGGTTGGCACCTTTTACAAGCCGCATTTTCAGTGGTGCTCCACCATCGGCAACGCGTTTATGTGCAAATTCCAATAACTCGGTCTGAAAATTCCATGCATCGGGCAGATATGCCTGCACCACTATACCTGCCGAATAATTTTTGAATTGCGGCAGACTCAATACGGTCATAAATACGTCCAGTGTCAGTTCAGTGTCTTTGTATTCTTCCATATCCAGGTTCACAAACTTGGCATGAGCTGCACCGGCTTCGTCGATAAAAGGAAAGTCGATGGATTGTTGGTAGATGCGTGTCAGGCGTTCGCAAAGTTCCACTTTATTTACCGCATAATTTAAGGGATTTATTTGTGCGTAAATGCCTGATATTTTGATGGAAATGTAGTTAATTCTTGGGTCTTTGAGTGCTTCCAGATAATGAGTGTATCGGTGATTGGCTTCGCCATCTCCCAGCACCACTTCACCCAACAGATTAACGTTCTGACCGATTTGTTGCTTGCGACGTTCCGACAAATGATGATTCAATAACGATGCTTTCTCGTTGATAATCACCTTGGAAGTATCGGAACGAAGGCGGTTTTTGAAAATAGGAACGGAAATAAAATCGAACCAATACCCGAAAGAAGTAAACAGTTTAATCAGAAATGTATCGGTTGAATTGAAAAACTCCGGCACACCATAACGATCAATCAGCAATTTCATGCGACGAGCCAGTTTCTTATTGTCGTGAATCTGCGACGACTCGTCCAACATCTTTGAAAGCAGCGTTTTATCATTCGGATTCTGAATCAGAATGGCGTATTTCTTTTGCTCTTTTAATTCATCGGTGGTAATTTCTTGTTCCGATTTTGATAGAAAATCTTTTGCCCAATCAAGGACTTCGGTGGTGCTTATTCTTTCCATAAAAAATGTATTGTTGTTTGATTTAAAATTGCCCGAAAGATAGGAAAAAGAATGAAATCTGTATAATTATAGATAAAAAAAATATAAATTATTTTCGAATGTCATTAAGGCTTTGTTCTGATAATTCAGGATAAACATATTTTGTTATAAAATAGCGATAGCTTTCTACAACAGTATATGACAGTTTATACCAGAAGAGGGGGTAGTTTAAAGTAGCACATCAAATAGTATTTACACAATATGGCGTATAAGAGTTTATGCATGTTACCTAACAGTCTGTTTCTAAGCATTGTCACATGATAGAATTCGTCGCGAAGTAGAGGAGTAAACACGAACCTATAAAATATTAGTTAGAATTTGGTTTATAAATCCAATTCATTTTATGCCAATTTTTAGAATTTGTAAAATAACAACTATATTTGTGATTGAAATACAGATTAAAATCCAATGGAAAAAAACCTAAGAAATAGCCTTTTCATGTTTGTTACAGGTTTGCTATCAACTATTGCAGGAGCTTTAGTTCTAATGTATGATTTTAATCCTCCGCCTATTGTAGGGGTCATTTTTGCTCCTTTAATTTTCCTGTCAGCTCCATTAGCAATAACAGGTTTAATACTCATTGTAATAAATCTGTATTTCAAAGAGGTTAATAAAAAGAAAGTAGGGATTTATATTATATGTTGTGGAATTGTAATGTTCTTTATGGGTATTTATGGATTTTCTACCTATGGGCTGAGTTATTTGGTCAGTAAAGTGACACAATTTTCATTTTTCTTCTGGCTGCCAACAATTCTTATTGGCGTAATAGTCAGATCTATTTCACACAAACTTTGAGTGTTTTGGACTAATTAATGCTGAATTATTGACAATTCTCACATTAATATTTAGACTTGTTTTGTGAATAAAATGTTATATACACAAACAACTTTAGTACGTTTTAATTTTAATTGATAGCTATGATGAAAAAAAACCTGCCGAATCAATGAATCAGCAGGATTTCCAGAATAATAATTATCAATTCGGATTAGTTTGTTGCCAGTCTTTCCACTTCAGTCCAGTTCACCACATTCCAAAAAGCTTTGGCATAAGCTGCCCGTTTGTTTTGGTATTTCAGGTAGTAAGCATGTTCCCACACATCGAGTGTCAGAATGGGTTTGCCTTTTACTTCAGCCGAAGCCATAAGCGGATTATCCTGATTGGGAGAGGAGATTATGCGCAGTTTGCCCGAAGGTTCTTTGATAAGCCATGCCCATCCTGAACCAAACCGGCCTAGAGCAGCTTTTTCAAATTCGGCTTTAAACGCATCCACACTTCCGAAGTTATCAGTCAATAATTTAGTCATAGTGACCGACATGGGAGCTGTGCCGGGTGCTGTCATAATTTTCCAGAAAAAGCTGTGATTCCATACTCCACCACCGCTATTGCTTACTCCGGTCTGAATATCGGCAGGCAAATCGTTGATATGCTGAATCAATTCAAGTAAGTCTTTTTTATACAATTCAGGGTATTTTTCAAGTGCTTTGTTCAGATTTGTAACATAAGTGGCATGATGAAAATCGTGATGAATGTGCATGGTGGTGCTGTCAATGTATGGTTCCAGCGCATTGTATTTATACGGTAAATCAGGCAATTTGAATTGTCCGAAACTTAAAACAGAAATACTGCAAAGTAGTAGCAGCAGGGAATTGAGTCGTTTCATGTTTTTTTGATTTTGAGTGATTAAATTGGTTTTAATTGTCAATTATAACGCATATAAAAGTGACTTTGTTTAAAATGTAACTAACAATCTCTTTCAAATATTGGATTTATGAAAATGAAAGTGTAGCTTTGTTCCCCATAAAAAAAACGATTAATATGAACAAGAAAATTATCATTCTCTCTATTGCCTCGTTGGCATTGGTAACGGGTGCGTGTAAAAAGGCCGAAAAACAACCTGAAAAATCTGTTGTAGCTACCAATACCGTAGTAACAAATGTATCAAATGATATTAAAAAGTCAGATCAAACCCAAAATACGGCGGCACAAATTTATGCCAAAACGGAAGTTCCGGTGTTGTGTTATCACCGCATTGCCGACGGACCCAAAGGCGATTATAAAGTAAGTCCGGCTACATTTGCAGCACATGTAAAGATACTGGCCGATAGTGGTTATCATTCCATTTCGCCGGCACAACTCTATGATTACCTGGTGTATAATAAATCGTTGCCCGAAAAACCTTTTCTCATTACGTTTGACGATTCACGGGCAGAACATTTTGCTATCGCTGCTCCGGTGCTCGAAAAACGTGGGTTTAGGGGCGTGTTCTTTATTATGACCATTACCTACAATAAAAAGAACTACATGACCAAAGATCAGATTGCCCAATTGGCTAAAGCGGGCCATACTGTAGGTATGCACAGTTGGGATCATACCATGGCTACCAAATACAAAACACCCGAAGACTGGCAAAAAGAAGTGGCAGACCCAAAGAAAAAACTGGAAGCAATAACAGGCGTACCGGTTGAATACTGGGCATACCCGAATGGTGTTTTCAATCATAATGCAGCTAAGGAGCTAAGCAAATACTTTAAAATTTCGTTCGAGCTTTCCACTAAGCGTGATTCATTGCTGCCTTTGCAATGTGTTCGCCGCATCATTATTCCCGATGTGAGTGCGCAACAACTGCTTAAATCTATGCGCAGGAGTTTTGCGAAGAAAAAAGTTTAGAACTATAACTTAATATTTTATAGGATAAACCCTGTTGCCTAAAGCAATGGGGTTTATTTTTGAGCATATTTTTATGATTTACTCATTTTTTTTGTATAAAAAGTTGGAATTTTATATTTTAAGCAGTATTTTTGCCCGGATTAAACTAATAAATCTTAAATTACTAATTAAAGAAGGAGGACAGAATGAAACACAAACTTTCACGTGCAGGTGCAGTGGTTGTTTTGCTGGCTCTCGGTCTTATGGTCTTGCATTCGCAATCGTTGTATGTGCGGCCAAAAACCGGAACACAAACCCCATACACATTAAACACGGTTAAGAAACTTACATTCCCGTCGGGAAATCTGGTTGTAACCAAAACAACCGGCAATGCTGATTCGTATGCGCTATCAGCTCTTCGTTATGTAAATTTCAAAGATCTTACATCGGGATTGAATGAAGTAACGAGCATGTCTTTGTCGGTTTTATACCCCAACCCCGTTATTGATGAACTGAACATTAAACTGGTATCGGATGGACATTCCGGAATCAGTATTGAAATTCTATCACTCGATGGAAAAATGCTACTCAGCAAAGTGCCTGATATAAATTCCGGTATTTCCAGAATTAATGTATCAAGCCTCAACAAAGGGTTTTACCTGTGCCGTGTAAACAACGGAACAACTATTCAAACAACCAGATTTATCAAACTTTAAAATTCAGAATCAATGAAAAAGATATTTTTTGCTATTATAGGATTGCTATTGACCGGTTTCATAACCGCACAAACCGACTCCATGTATGTAATGAAAGGCGGTGTTACCGTTGGAAAATATAAAGTCACCGAAGTTGACAGTGTTGTGTTTTACAAACCTGTTGCTGCTTCTAATACTGTTACCGACGCTGATGGAAATGTATATCACACCATAACTATAGGTACACAAACCTGGATGCTTGAAAACCTGAAAACAACTAAATACAACGACAATACAAGCATTCCTAATGTTACTGATGTAATAGGCTGGGCAGGACTGTCTACTGCGGCTTATAGCTGGTACAATAACGATATTAACAATAAGACTCCTTATGGTGCTTTATACAACTGGTATGCAGTGAGTTCAGGAAAACTTTGCCCCAAAGGCTGGCATGTGCCAACCGATGTTGAAGTGGCAACACTTGTAACATTTTTGGGTGGAACCAGCGTGGCAGGCGGCAAACTGAAAGAAACGGGAACAACTCATTGGTCATCTGCCACATCGGCAACCAACGAAAGTGGATTTACTGCTGTTGGTGCCGGATACCGCCTGGATACTTCGGGCGCATTTGGTGGACTTCAAACTTACATGACATTCTGGACCAGTGTGGCTTTTGATGCTTCTCAATCGTATAGTTCCACCCTGAAAGCTTCCGATGGAACGATAGGTACAGTACCGAGTCCGAATAAATTCGGTAAAACAGTACGCTGTATTAAGGATTAAACAGAATTAATATTTCTAACCAAAAAGCCCCGCATCTCCAAATGCGGGGCTTTCTGATTAAATTAAGGTCAACAA
>CAZTDH010000096.1:0-7863 GCA_964612615.1 uncultured Paludibacter sp.
AAAAGTTTTCTACAATTTCGCCACCGTTTACTACTGCTTTTGCATTAAATACCGGAGCTTTTTTTCCTACTAATACTGACATAATCTTATATTATTTAATTGGTTATTGTTTTAATGGTGCAAAAATAATCATAAGCACAAACAATACATCATAAAAACCGATAGAGTTTTTGTATATCTTAATAGGTAAAACAAATTAACGGAAGAAAAGTTCTTAAGGCTTATGAATTAACGCAGTAACATACGCTGCCATTCCTTCCTTACGACCAACAAAGCCGAGTTTTTCAGTTGTTGTAGCTTTAATAGAAATTAAATCGGCATCCACTCCCAACACTTCAGCCAGACAAGCTTGCATTATCGGAATATGCGGATTCAGTTTAGGTTGCTCAGCACAAACCGTGCAGTCTGCATTTCCGAATTCGTAGCCTTTTGACCGGAGTAACAACATTGTTTCTAACAAAAGAATTTTGCTGTCGATATTTTTGTATTCACCCGCTGTATCTGGAAAATGGAAACCAATATCACGAAGATTAGCCGCACCCAATAATGCATCGCACAGCGCATGAATAAGTACATCAGCATCTGAATGTCCTAACAAACCTTCGGTGTAATCAATCTTTATTCCACCCAGCCACAATTCACGGTCGGGAGCAAAAGCATGAACATCGTAACCAAAACCAACTCTGATTGAATTCATAATTCACAATTTATAATTCTTAATAAAAAACGGTTGTATCAACCAAAAGGAGGAATACAACCGTTATATTTGAACCCAAAAAATTGGGCAAAAAGTTTTATTTCACAAGGTTCTTCAAACCAAACAAGTCAAACGAAAGCGAGAAACGAAGTGTTTGATCCAATGGATTAGATTGTGAAGTTGAAACAACGTAAGACGCATCCAATTGGAACACATTCAACTTAAATCCAGCACCTGCAGTAAAATACTTACGATTTCCTTTGTTTACGTTTTCATTAAAATAACCACCACGCACAAAAAATTGATTGTTATAGGCATATTCAGCACCAACTGACCATGAAATTTCTTCCATCTTTTCTGCAAATCCACGTGGAGCATACGAAAATGAATAAAAAATTCCTGTTAATGGCGACATATCATTATATTTATTTGGATTAGACGGATCTGTTGTTGGAACTAACAATTTATTAAAATCTACACTTGCCGAAATCTTATTATAATTATCAATAGGATAATCATACGATGCACCAAGTCTCATATTAGTCGGTATAAAATTTGATGTTGAATTACCATCATACGAAATTTTCGAACCGATATTGGAGATATTTAAACCAATTCCCAACGTTCCATCAACACCCTGAATCGGTAGTGTCGTTTTGTAATAACTGGCAATATCTGCTGCAACAGAAATACCCGGATACATCTCAGTTCCTCCTGAAAGATTTATTCCGTTATTCAAATCAGAATAAATAAAGCGCAATGCTACAGAAGCCGAAAGGTTATCGGATAATTTTCGGGAATAAGCAGCATCTAACGCAAGTTCATTGGGATGAGCAGAACCCTGAGGTAATCCAAGTTGATCCATCAACGTAATATCACCAAGCGAAAAGTATCGCAATGACATACTGACTGCCTGACGTTGATCAAATTTATAATATCCGGATAAATAGGCTAAATCAATGTCAGTTACCAATTTTCTTAACCATGGGGTATAAGACAATGAAACACCGGTTTCACTTTCCATAAATACATATTTTGCCGGATTCCAATACTGTGAGTTCACATCCGGAGTTGTTGCTGCACCTACGTCACCCATACCTCCACCACGTGCATCGGGTGCAATAGAAAGTGATGGTACTGCTGTTACAATAGGATTATTGTTGTCAGTTGTTTGAGCAAAAGCACTGATAGATAAAGATATAAAAACGCACAGTGTTAACAGGTTATTTTTCATTCGGAAATTATATTTTTTGAGGGTGCAATATTAGTGAAATTAATTAAGATTTCGAACAATTAAACGCAGAATTTTGAAATTATTGTTCTACAACCAACATTTTATTGGTTTTAGAAGTAATATCGCTGTCTGACGTTTTTATACTTACCCGGTACAAATAAATACCGGTTTTGACTTTTCTACCATCGCTCGAAACCAAATCCCATGAGATATTATCTGCATTAGGTTGAGTAAACGACCATATTTTACGACCTGATAAATCAAAAATTTCAACGTTGGTATTTAAAATGGTTTCAGGTCTATCATGTTTTACAACTATGTTTGTTTTTGTTTTTACCGGATTCGGGAAATTGTAAATTGAGAAAATTTGTGGGGTCAATCCCGTTACAACTTCAAAATCAATAGAAGCAGTGGTTGAATTGTTTAGTAAATCACAAACTTTAAAACTCAATGTGTGTTTACCGTCTATCATAACCGGCAATTTATAGTTAACTGTTCCATCGGTATAACTATTGGCGGCTGCCTGAAAAAAATCATTCAGCACATACGACTGGGTTGGATCCTGATCAATAGTTAATCTAATATCATGGCCAATTCCACTACCTACAGTATTAATTCCGTCAATATCGCTTACTTTAGCTATAAAGAGCGGCGTTTCATTAACTTTACCTCCTGATACAAAGCCTTCTGAATTCAAAAATAAGTTAACGATTGGCCCATCTGTTTCATCTGTAAAATTCTTGTTAGTTCCTCCAACTGTAAAGTTCTCAAAATAACCCTGAGCCTCTGTATTATTAATATCATCTTGTGCATAGTAATTAATTCTACCACCTCCATAATTATATTTAATATCCTTTGGCAACATGAACGAGAATGAGAATGTACCATTTTTCACATCTGCATTCCCTGAAAACAATGTATTTGGTCGGTCAGAGTAAGTCAAAGTGCCATCGCCTTCGTTATTTAACGTTGTAATACGTTGAGATTTATCGTAAATTACAGCATGTAAAGAACCATTGAAATTATCTATTTTCAGACCATTATCATCAGCAATGAATCCCTGAATAGATGCTACGGTCAGTGCTTTCAATGTATCATTTCCAAAAGTCGTACTTTCATTCACCTTAGTTGTAACTACCTTATAATTAGTCGGATAATTTAGTCTAATAGCCGGATCACCCATAAACATATACGACAATTTATTAATCTCAGTTCCAACATTATTTTTGGCATACGATATAATATCGCCAATTCGCATGTTTTTTCCATTTTGTTTCTTGAACAAATTATCACAAACCAATTTGTTTAATGTAAAATTCTGAGATGCGTAAACCGGACGAGCAGCTGATAAAATACCGATTCCTCCTCCATAAGGATTTAAAACATACTGTTCACCACCTGAAACGCCTTGTACATCAAACTGAAGAAAATCGCAGGTTGCACCAATCATCAATGGCAAATGCGTATTAGTTAGTTTTTTTACATCGGCAAGGGAAAGAACAGACTCATTGGTCAAACCGGTTGCACCTGCATGACCGGTAAAATCAAGAAGAAACAAGCCTGTCTGTATTAAATTCAATAAATGAGTTTTTGCAACCGGATATGATTGTCCACTAGCACTTACTTCCTGTGTATAAGCATCTAAGTAAATTTTATCTTGTTGATATGCAGGAAAATTACGGGCAATCGAAACTGCAATACTATCAGATTGCTTCATGTGCAAAGCAGCATCGCCATCATCGGCCAAAAAGCATAATTGATTTTTCCAACTTCCTTTATCCTGATTGTTTATGTAACCAATAGTTTTGTTTACAACATCAGTCGCTTGTTGAGAAGTGGTAACCGGAAAACGACCTACACCAATATCCATTAAGTTTGCAGGTATCTGACTTCCTTCATTATCGTCTAATAAGGCAAAATAATCATCCGATGTATATGACAAAGTGGTAACCAGCGAGTTTTCAGCCTGATAAGTTAAGATTAAATTATCTCCCGAATTAGAAATAACCTTTCTGTTATCGAATGAACCTCTACCAAATAACAATAAATACTTAGGTAAATTCAAGGTACCTCCTGAATTTAGAGCTCGGTCGTACAGCATCTTCATAACCCAACGATAAGCTGTAGCATCAGGTGTTCCGGATGAAAACTCGTTGTAAACCTGATCGGTAGTTACAACTGCAACTGTCAGATTATCTTTATCGCGATGAGCCTGTGCAAGTGTCTCTGCCTGAGCAAGAAAATTTGGGTTAGTTAATATAACCAAATCTGCCTGAGTAATTCTATGCAGATTTTGATTTTGAACAGTTCCAAGTATTTCAGGTTTCGAAAAATCCCCGGCTGCAGTTGGATCAATAGCAATATACGTTTTTACATCGTTTCCAGAATCTACAAATGACATTTTACCATTAACTGGCTGTGTGGAAATAGAACTAATATTTTGAGGGTCAGTGATATCCCAGATCTGTACGTTTGAATTTGCATTACTCAACAGATATTGATTGTATGCAGAAAGGCCCAGATTATCAACATTCTGAAACTGCATGGCAGATCCACTCATTATAAGCTGACGGCGGGCATTTACTTCTAAATAATTCAAATATCCTACCGAAGTAGCTGCTGACTTAACATACGAAATATTGAAATTAAAAGCATCGCTTTGAGGTGTAAAGGTAAAAACACCTGAAGCGCCCTTGGCCTGTTCGTAATTATCGCCTTGAGTTTTAGCAGATACTGAAAGTGTTTTAGACTGAGCTCCATTTAACGAAAGAGAGAAACTTGATGCTGAAGTTGAAGAAGCAGCAACATCCAAACGAGTGGTTGTTGAGTTTGCTGAAACGGGATTTGGAAAACTAAACGGCAAATTATATGACGTAACATCGTTGAAAGTTTCTCCATAAAACTCTTTACCTGAACTGGTTAAGTTTTGCAAATCCTTTTCATAAACCTGATAATCAAGAAATTCAGTAACCGGATTAATAGTTGGAGATTCGGGTATCGATATAGTTTCAGGAGCAATTTTTCTACCCGTACCAGCATCGGAAGTTACAAAATAATAGCCATATTTTGAATATGAATTAATGGTGTGTGTAAATATGGATTTAGTTCTGTCGTAAGCCCACTTTTGAACTCCCTGTCCATAAAACAACACATAATCGCCGGCATTGAAAACACCATCAGCACCTTTATTCATATAAATAGACAATTCAGGTAAATCATCAATTTTAGTTGATGTGAAACTTTGATCCAACACATTTCCGCCATAACCAAAAATGCGGACATTAGCCGGATCAACTCCCATAGAAGCTAAATCTTCATACGTTAGTTTATATATTCCGCTATTAACTATCCTGACTTTTACGAATTTACCTTGTGCCAAAATCGAGTTGGCAGCATAACTATGACTCGTTGTTGTCTTTATTTTCTGAGGATTTAACTGTTTATCAACCTGCAAATCAAATGATTGAAGTTTAAAAAACTTTCCATCACGGCTTACGAAAGGTAAAATAGTAATATCTAAATAATTAGTACCGCGACTATGTAAAATTGTAGTTTTTAAATCCGGTTCAGAAGATGAAATTTTATTTCCAACTAAAATAAGATTTTCTTCATTTGTTACAGGAATATAAATCGGGTTTTTTAATACAGCGGCGTATGTAAAGGAAGGATCTGCAACCATCCGATTATTAAAATACGGCAGCTGGGTTTCGGTTGGATATTGAGCACCATCAAACGAAATTAACTTCACGAAAGATGAGTTAATACTTGATTTTTCAATTCCTTTCCAATTAATGATTTTAGATATAATCTGCTGATTTTGAGAATACAACGTTAACCTTACTACGGCTAAAAACAAAAAAAATATTATTCTATTTTTCATTTAAATTTATTGTTCATTTTTTATAGAAACAGATTACAAAAGTAACGTATTAAAGACAGCTTTATTATCAACGCACCATAATAATACCATTACTTAACATAAAAATCAAACATTTTTGTATCAAATATATAGCCTTCTAAATGATCGCCAATGGCAACTGCTCCAACACCAACTGGTGTTCCGGTAAAAAGAATATCACCTATTTTTATAGTAAAGAAACGACTTACATACGATACCAGTTCATTTATCGGAAAAATCATATCAGCCGAATTACCTTTTTGGACCGTTTTTCCATTTAAATCCAAATGAAATTCAATTTTCTGAATATCGCCCAACGTTTCAACCGGCAAAAAATTACCGATAACTGCCGAATTATCGAATGATTTACAAACCTCCCATGGTTTACCTTCTGCTTTTAACCTGCGCTGTAAATCGCGGGCAGTGAAATCAACTCCTAAACCAATTTCGGCAAAATATCGGTGAGAAAATCGGGTATCGATATTCTTTCCTATTCGATTGAATTTTACAATCAATTCGGTTTCATAATGCAACTCATTGCTAAAATCAGGAATGAAAAATGGTTTATTGTTTTTTAAGGCTGCAGTGTCCGGCTTCATAAAAACAACCGGTTCGGTAGGGTTTTTGCTGTTTAACTCTTTATTGTGTTCTACGTAATTTTGACCAATAGCAAATATTTTCATTTCAATTTTTGTTGTTTTTGATTTAAATTTCTTTTCTTTTCATCCTCCTTTATAGCATTCAAACGATTGAACATCACCGCTAAATGTGCGTAAATAGACGTATTCTGTACAATTATATTTTCGGGAACACGTATACGGAACGGAGTAAAATTCCAGATTGCCTGAATACCACCTGCTATCATAATTTCCGAAACCATTTGCGCTTTATCAACCGGAACAGTCAGGATTCCAATATTAATTCCTGTTTTACGTTGAATTTCTACAAATCGGTCGGGGTGATGAATCGGAATCCGATTTATGCTGGTGCCTGATAATTCGTATTTTACATCAAAGCCGGCCACGATTTCGAGTCCGAATTGCTCCAATCCATTATCGTGCATCAATGCGCCTCCCAAACTGCCAACACCGAACAAAAATGCTTTATGTGAGTTTGTAAAGCCCAAAAACGCTTCAAGAACACCTACAAGTTCCTTTACATCATAGCCAACCCGTGTTTTCCCAGTTATATTAACATACGACAAATCCTTTGCAACCATAGATGCGTCAACTGCTATGTTTTTCGCAATCTGAGTAGAAGATAAATACAATTCACCCTCTTTCAAAACTAACTGAGCATAAGCAAGATACCACGGCAAACGCCTTAAAGTTGGTTCAGGAACCTTAAATTCTATGATTGAGTTTGATGTAGGCATTTTATCTTTAATTTGAGTATTTAACCCACAAAAATAATCATTTTTTTCAAACAGCCATCTCTGGTATCAATTAAATAACCTTGAATTTGATTTTTACTCCGAAAACAAATTCATTATTCAGCTAAATTGATTAACTTTGCACGTTTAATTTTGAAATAAAAAATAAATACAAACTCATATTATATTATTAATTTTCAACATATTATGGAGTACAATTTTAGAGAACTAGAGCAAAAATGGCAAGCTTACTGGAAAAATAACAACACCTATAAAACCGAAATTGACGAAAACAAACCCAAGTATTATGTTTTGGATATGTTTCCTTATCCATCCGGTGCAGGTTTACATGTAGGTCATCCACTTGGTTATATAGCTTCTGATATTTTTAGCCGTTATAAACGTTTGCAAGGCTTTAATGTGCTTCATCCAATGGGTTACGACGCTTATGGTCTACCGGCAGAACAATATGCTATTCAAACCGGTCAACATCCTGCTGTGACAACAAAAATAAACATTGCCCGTTACCGCGAGCAACTGGAGAAAATAGGATTCTGTTACGATTGGGATCGTGAAATCCGTACCTGTGAGCCCGACTATTACCACTGGACTCAATGGGCATTTATTCAAATGTTCAATCATTACTTTGACATAAAACTTCA
>CAZTDH010000097.1:0-7854 GCA_964612615.1 uncultured Paludibacter sp.
CCTTAGCCGAATTGCATACCGACCAAAAATTAATCTCAAAACCCCGAAAGAAAATCGGATTTATAACTGAAGAATAATTTTAAAATTTAACTTGCAAATGTAAAATTCTATTGATATATTTGCAACTTATTAAATCAACTCGTCCGCTGTAGCGACAGCGGCATTACATATTAGCAAAGCGTTAGCTTTTATTTCAGTTCCAGAAACATCGACACTTTTTTGAACTAGAAGAAATAAGTTAGTAAACGCCTGCGCCAAAATGGCGTGGGCTTTAACTTATTATTATAGTTAGGCAGTCGATGGCCTCTGGAGCGTGATACAGTTAAATGTCCCACGCTTTTTTTATGTCGCAAAAGTGAAATCGTCAAATTAAGCGAAATAAGTACATCAAATAAAGCAGACAAAATATAACTGCTTCTAATAAAATGACTTTTACGGGTACAAATGAAACGTAGAAAAAATACAAAGTACTAAAAAGTGAGATTGAGCAGTTATTAGCATGACTCACGTTAAACACAAGTAAAAAATGTTACCAGAAATTATTCACATTTAAAATAAAATTATTATGAAAAGGTTACTATCAATTTGTATTTTCACGCTATTCACAACTTTATTGACAGCACAAGTTACCAAAACAGTAAATGTTACCACTGCTGGAACTCTTACGACACTTTTGACAGCGACAGAGAAATCAACTGTAACAAACCTTACAATAACGGGCAATGTCGATGCTCGTGACATTTATTGTATGAGTTTTGAAATGGCGAGTTTATCTGTTATTGATATTAGTAGTGTAAATATCAAATCTTTTTCAGGATCTGGAGGAACAAGCATAACCTCAAGCACATATCCAGCGAATGAAATGCCAGCGTATTCTTTTAGTTTAAGACAAGGTTCTGGTGATACGAATCATGATGGGAAACCAATAACATCAATAAAATTGCCAAGTACATTAACTTCAATTGGAGAATCGAGTTTTGTAAATTGCAAAGCTTTAATAGAAGTAATCATTCCTAATTCTGTAAGAACAATTGGAGATAATGCATTTGCTTCAAGTGGTCTTAATAGGGTTACAATTGGCAGTTCAGTTACTTCAATTGGCAGTAATGTTTTTGGATATGCAAACAGAATCATTTTTAATTGTTTATGTAGTACTCCTCCGAGTGCAGAATTTTCATTTAATTATGTATTACCATTTGTAGTGTATGTACCAACTAATTCTGTTAATGCATATAGTAACACACTTGGCTGGAGTGATCATCTTATTTATCCAATAGGCACTAATCCAATTTATTTTATTCAGATTCAAATAGGTTCAAATGGAAATCTTAAGGAGAATAATAATATACTTTCCTCAGGTTTCATGTCTGTAATTGGCGGTAATGCTAAAACTTTCACAATTTTGCCAAATACTGGTTACGAAATCTCAAGTTTAACCTATGGTGGTGTTGATGTAAAGTCACAAGTTAGTAACAATCAGTTTACGACTCCAATTATTAATGCGGATGTGACATTGAATGTGACATTCAAAAAAATTACTTGTCGCCTTTCTCTTCAAGATGCCTCCAACGGAACGATAAATTTACTTTGTGATTACGGTGCATCACCAGCTTTCGATTTCACACCTGTGACAGGTTGGAAAGTGAATACGATCTTATATAACGCAACCGATGTGACAAGTTCATTAATTAATGGAGTTTATACTGTACCGACAATTACTGCAAATGCATTGTTGAATGTTTCTTTCGTGAGTATTGCAACTGGAGCACCAGAATTAATAAATAACCGTATTAAAGTTTACAGTACAAATTCGGAAATAATCATAGAAGGAACTTCCGAGGGAGAAACTGTGACACTTTACACAGTAAACGGAAAACAAATTCAAACCGTTATTTCGAAAGGAGAAAGATTAAGTTTACCAGTCGACAGAGATGTTATTTACTTAGTGAAAACAGTTGAGAAAGTATTCAAAGTTATATTGTAAGAAATCATACCTTTAAGCGTAGCCTGTAATGAAGTCGCTCTCAGTTCGGCGTATGGCTCTGCCTACGTCGCTGTTAAAAGCAAAGCTCCGGCTTTGCAAATTCATACAAATTCGGCTGAAATTCTGAATGAACCAACGGTCATCGTAGATAATTTCAGCCGAATTTGTTCAGTCTACTTAGGAAATAGGATTCGAAAAAAAATCCGTATTCCTTTACAGAATAGTGTCAGCGAGTGTAATTCAAGGATGATTGACCCAACCAGAGGATGAACAACCATTCATCCAAGGATGACTGACCAAACTAGGGAATGAACATTCATTCATCCTTGGATGACTGACCCAATGAGAGGATGAACAATCATTCATCCTTGGATGATTGACCAAACGAGGGGGTGAACAGACATTCATCCAAGGATGCCAATAAAATTAATAACTTCGGCTGAAATTCACAACGAATTTCAGCCGATTTTGCATAATACTTCCCTTATACTCCCCTTATACTTCCCTTATGGTTTCCTTATACCTGAGGAATTGAGTTTTCATATAGATATTCCGGAAGTTTAATCATTCAATCCGTTTGATTATCTTTGCAGTCAAAATAGAAAATCTCTATGGAAGAACCTATTCTTAATCAGGCCAAAAAAGACTATTGCGAACCGATGCACACCTGCGAGCATATTTTGAACCAAACCATGGTTCGGATGTTTGATTGCGGTCGGTCGGTGAATGCGCATATAGAAAAAAAGAAAAGCAAATGCGATTATATGCTGTCGCAAGCACCTACAGATGAGCAGATTATTGAGATTACCAACCGGGTAAATCAGATTATAGATAGTCATGTTCCGGTTTTTGAGGAATTAATGAGCAGGGAAGCGGCCGCTAAAATTGCTGATTTATCGAAACTTCCTGCCGATGCTTCCGAAACATTGCGCGTTATCCGTGTGGGTGATTATGATGCCTGTGCCTGCATTGGGCAGCATGTGGATAATACTTCGGAGCTGGGTCGGTTTGAGATTATCAGCCACGATTTTGAGAACGGTCGTTGGAGAGTGCGCTTTAAACTGATTGAAAAAACGGCCCCTAACCCCTAAAGGGGAATATTATTACAATGGCAAAAAAAATAAAAGAAACAAAAGCTAACTATAAAGCCCCAAAAAAAGGAGGGTTGGTGGCTCGTATCGTACGAATTGTCCGAAACTCGGTTCTTGTTTTCATTGTGGTAAGTATTGTGTGGGTTTTAATCGATTGGTTTACACCCGTTATTGTTACTCCATTGATGCTGCAACGCTCAGTTGAGTTTTTGTTTAAAGGTGAACGACCTAAAAACAGCAAAACCTGGGTATCTATCGATGATATTTCGCCTAATATGGTGCAGGCAGTGGTAGCTTCCGAGGATAATTTATTTCTTTCGCATCATGGATTTTCAATTGATGCAATGACCAAAGCCTTTGAACACAATCAAAAAGGTAAACGCATTCGTGGCGGAAGTACCATATCGCAACAAACAGCCAAGAATGTGTTTCTGCTTCCACAGCGGTCGTACGTTCGCAAAGGGTTGGAAGCTTATTTTACGGTATTGATGGAACTTACCTGGTCGAAAAAACGAATCATGGAAGTATATCTCAACGTTATTGAAATGGGCGATGGGATTTATGGAGTGGAAGCAGCTTCGCAGGAGTATTTTGGTATTCATGCCTCGCAGTTATCCAAATCGCAGGCAGCCGCCATTGCAGCTTGTTTGCCAAATCCGAGACGGTTTAATGCCGGTCATCCTTCGGGCTATATTCAACGCCGACAGGGTCATATTATCGGGGTAATGTCGCAGGTTGGTCCTATTGTTTTTGATAAAACTAAGCCTCAACCTGCCAAAAAGCACAGAAAGAAACGTCATTCGGATTTGTAAGCAATTAAGAATTTTTTCCATCACGTTCTTTTCGTTTAAAAATAATTGTATTTCATTTTGATATGAATCCTGAAATAATATACCTCGATTGGGGTCTGACTGAATATAACGAGGCCTGGCAGAAACAGGAAGATTTATTTAACGATACCATTAATCGGAAACTAAAGTCTGAAGTAACAGAAAACCACCTCATTTTTTGCGAACATCCACATGTATACACCCTGGGGAAAAGTGGCGATGAACATAATCTTTTGCTGGATTTTATTCAGCTGCAGGCTAAAGATGCTCAGTTTGTAAAATCCAACCGGGGTGGCGATATTACCTATCACGGACCGGGGCAAGTGGTGGGTTATCCTATTTTTGATCTGGCTAATTTTAATCTCGGGCTTAAGCAATATATATATAATGTAGAAGAAGCCATCATTAATACTCTGGCTACTTATGCTATTGTTTCCACCCGATTGGAAGGTGCTACCGGCGTATGGCTCGATGTGGGTAAACCGACTTGTCGTAAAATATGCGCCATTGGGGTTCGTAGTTCGCGCTATGTAACCATGCATGGTTTTGCGCTGAACATAAACACACAGTTGGAATACTTCAACTATATAAATCCCTGCGGATTTGTGGATAAAGGCGTTACTTCTCTTCAAAAAGAACTGGGTGCGCAGGTTGACATGGATGAACTGAAAACCAGATTGCGCACCGAAATAGAGAAACAATTCGGTGTAATTAAATAAGTTGGAATGAAAGAACAATCTTCAGATCCGTTACACGGTATTACGCTTAAAGCCATACTTGAGGAACTTGTAGCATACTATGGTTGGGAGGAACTGGACAAGCGTATTCGTATAAATTGTTTTAGTATTAATCCCAGCATCAATTCCAGTTTGAAATTCCTTCGCAAAACACCCTGGGCGAGAGCGAAGGTTGAAGAGTTGTACATTTTGTATATCGGTATCAGACAGTAAAACCAATCCTGTAAAATAACGTTAAAACAATTACTATCATGAGAAAACTCACCTTACTGATGCTTTTGTTGACTTTATTTGTTGGCGTAAAAGCACAAAACTACGAAGCGGAATTCGCAAAGCATTTTGAATCAAAAGATACCCTGAATATGAGGGTGATTCTCCAAAAATGGGAAAAGGCCAAACCTCAGGATTCCGAACTTTTCACTTCTTATTTAGACTATTACTTTGTGGTGGCTCACGACGAAGTATTTACGTTTTACACGGGAAAAGATGAAGGTGAATCGATTAAGATGGTAAATGGCACTCCAAAAGTAGCGGGATATTTAGGCAGTCACCTAACTATTCATAAACCAATCTTATCCCGGGGAATCAGTAAGATTGACGAAGGTATTCGTCTGTACCCCGATAGGCTCGATATGCGGTTAGGCGAAATATTTGTATTAGGTCAGGCTAAAGAATGGGATGCTTTTACCGGGAAAATTATTGAAACCATCAACCAGTCGGCAAAAAATAAAAATAAATGGACATGGACTCACAATACAAAAAAGTACGACGGTGAAGAAGTGTTCTTTTCGTCATTGCAGGATTATCAGATACAGCTGCATGACACACAGGAATATGAACTATTCAAATACATGAAAGAAATTGCCGAGGAAGTATTGAAGTTTTATCCCAATAATGTGGAGAGTCTCTCGAATCTTTCAATAGTTTATATGACAAACGACGAAGTGGATAAAGCTATTGAGGTGTTGTTACGTGCCGAAACCATCAATAAGAAGGATTTTATTATTCTTTCGAGTCTGGGGTATGCCTACAAATACAAAGGCGACAAGGCAAAAGCGATAGAGTATTACCAAAAAACCATTCGATACGGAGATGCTGAAGCTTCAGAAAATGCCAAAGAACAAATAAAAGAGTTAAAAAAGACGGTACCCAAACCCAAACCATGATATCAGTTATCAACAATAATTTTTAATTTCTATTGATTGCCAATTACTTATCCTGTTCATAACTCTGTTCATAACTGTGTTTATAAATTGTTCGCAACTACGGTCAAAAAAACTTGCAAATCGCATATTCAATATACTATATTTGCAGCATGAGTTTCGACTCAAAACACAAATAGTGTTGAACGATCTTTGAAATACTGATACATCAAAAAAAGTCAATAGTTAGATATTGAACCCCAAATTCAGCGGTGCAAATCTGTTTTATGTGAAGAACGAACTGACTGTTAAGACAAGTTATCTCCGTTATTGTTTGCGCAAGCGGGCAATGAGATGAATAACAATGCTAACGGTTTTACGGTCTCTTGCTAAAACAGAATTCCCAATGGGTCAGACTCTATAAATATAATTATGGTGCGTTTGAATAAAACGTAACCCTGTCTCTCAGACAGGAAAGCCGGGTAGTCGGGGAAGGGAATTCAATAAAAAGTAATTCGTTACTTATATTTATTTCCGGTCACAAAAGTAAAAACAGCAATGTTTTGAACTTGTTTCAAAAAATTTCGGGCGAGCAGTACAAAAAAATTAAAAGTCGCGGTAGTTTGGTATTTAATAATTTAAATGAGTTTATAATTGAACGAATTTTATTTTTTGGTAATACTACCAACAGAGTAAAACAGTCGAGAGTAAATGAACTGTATAAGTACAAGATTAATAGCGATATTAAGACTGTACTAAAAAATGAAGCTAAAGAAATCAGCTAGTCTGAATGCAAAAAATTTGATACCGGAACACAAAGGGACGAACGAAAACCACTGTAACAGGAGGCAGACTTTCGCTCAATGAGGGAAGCGACAAATTGTTGGTAAGCAAATGAGAATGGGAAACCAATCACACCAGCGAAACCGTAAAAAGCTCCGGACGAAATTAGATTTCAGGGTAATTCTGCAATAATAAAGTGTCTGCAAAGGCACAATCATTGTCAGAATCTGGAGCTATGAAAATAGCGGTAAACCCCGAATATCGGAAATGATAACGAGCAGCAACTCATTCAACGGTATTTTCATTGGTCAAACAATGAAAGTATATATGCAGAATTTCAATTTCTATTGACAGGTGATTTGAGTGCTTTGACCGGAAGTGATTCGGCTGTAAATCCGTAAAAGGATGATGAAGCGAAACACGTACTTTGCGACAACAGGTTTAAAAAAACAAGTGAGAAATCAATTGAAATATAAATCTGATACAATTCGGAGATTGTCAATAAGCAGTTTTGAAAAAGACCGCATACAACAAACCGGGTTCAGCAATGTAAAAAACGAATCGAAGACAGATTTGGTTGCAACGTGCAATCTGCCGAGTAGGAGAAAATGGACAAATTGGTAAAACAGTCTGGAAAATTAATCCGAAGCAGAACGAAACAGCAGCAATAAGCAAGGTAAAACCCAGCAGATTAAAACAGATCCAAATCAAACTCATGGTGGCTAAATCAGTATTCATTGATATCAACATACATTTGTGTTCAAAAGAGGGTGTCCCACAAGGGCACCCTCTTACTGTTTATTTAAGGTCTTACTTGTTGAAATCAGGATTTTTTCGTATTTGTTGTGGATAATCAGAAACATTTACGCCTGCTGAATCACAGACTTAAATCCGAAAAATCATTGTATTCGTACTATATTCAATGAATACGAATAGTTTTTTATTGCATAACTATAATCAGTGAAGTCTGTGTTGTGTTAATTGTTTTGTTGTGGTTCGCATTTTCTTATAGTTTTTATATCAATTGTACCCGTATTGTGATTTTGTTTTTCATCAATAACAGGAGTAATACTCCGAAAAAAGAAGCAATTTTGGCATATTGATACCGGAATATCTGTAATGATTTCAATTAAACAGTACTTATTCAGTACTACTTGTATTAGTAGATATTATTTCTTCAAAAATATTTTGTTAGTAAAATAATTTGTTATCAGGCAGTTATGGATAATATATGTTTTACAGCATAAATATTTCCTCAAAGAATTTGGTTTATAATAAAAAAGTAAG
>CAZTDH010000098.1:0-4069 GCA_964612615.1 uncultured Paludibacter sp.
GCCGCTGCTTTAGCTGCTGTCCAGGTTATTCCACTGTTGGCTATAAATTCATAATAGTGTGCAGTTGAAGCTCCACATGGAGTAAATGGCAGTGCGTTGCCAAGTGAGAACGTAAAGGTACGGTCACTTACCGTTGCCGAAGCATTGGTGTTTTGATACTCAATGGTTCGGAAAATCTCCTGATATTGAGCCACTGTGGCACTTCCGCTCAGGAGCAAAACTCCGGTTGCGGAATTATAGCTTGCTGTTACACCGTATTTAGCTGCTGGATAAAGAATAACATCTTCGGTCGATTTCAGATTACTACTGATATATACCAACCCGTTATTTATAAGGCTATTTGGATCAAGCGAGTTAATGGTAATACCTGCATCGATTACAGCACCTCCCGAACTTCCTATGGTCAATTTGCCCGAACCAGTTGTTGTTGTTAGAGTTGGAGCAACATTTACACTACTGCTTGCTGCTGCCACATTTACACTCGTTGCAGCACTACTGCTCAATACAATATTTCCACTGTAGGTTCCTGCAGCATCTGTTGAGGCTAAGCGCACATAGACAGTAGTTGCAGTAATGTTTCCGGCTGACCCAACAGTTATAGTGCTTGTAAACGGACCACTTGCACTGGTACTAACTTCAAATCCTGCTGGTGGGGTAACTAAAATTCCTTCAAGCATACTTGTACCACTTACACTGAAACTTGTTGTGGAGGAAGCCGTACCTTGTGTGGTACTCAATGCTGTTAGTGTACCTGTAGCAGATATGGTTGGAAGTCCGTAATAAAGCAACTGACTGTCCTGAATACTTTGACGTTTATCGCCCAGCAGGTTTGAACTAAATAATGTTACTTCCTGAATATAACCATCCCAGAATTGGGAATTATCAACTTTATTACCAATGGTCGCAGCTGTATTTCCTGTATTAAGTGCTCTTGTCAGTGTTACTGTTGAATTTCCACCTCTTGGATTAATGACCTGAGAATTTAAAGTGTCCACAGCGCTTGTATAATTGGCCACCGCCACAAATTGGGACGTGGAGCTTACTCCCTGACTGTCATGAGCACTGAACTGAGAAATATCTACCTGGTTTGAACTTGTAGAACCGATGGCTCTGCCCTCATTTGCGCTTCCATAGTTTACCACCCATTCCCATCCCGTATTGTTGTTGAGTTTAGCCACAGCATTCAGGGTGGAAGGATTACTTCCCGTAACGATTACTGCCGATGGTACGGTGAGGTATTGTGTTCCTTTAAAATTAATGGCAAGTCTATTGTTCAATCTTTCAATTACACCGGCGGATACAATCCGGGGCTGTAACAGGGCAGTTGCCTGAGTCGCATTATTTCCGCTTCCACTCTGATCGTACCAGATGGATACAAAACCATCTCCGCTTCCCACAAAGGTCTTTAAAGCAGTAGTATCTGCCTCACCACCTGCTGTAAAACCAACATCCTGTGTTGTATTATCGCTGCTTCTGCGAACCTGAAATAATTTGCCGGTATAACTTGTGCTTAATTGACGTATACTATAAGCTCCACTTGAAGGGGAAGTATTGCTGAGACCAAGTTTATCAAGGGCATTAGACGCAATAGAGATCAATTCATATGCACCAATATCGTATCCTGAACCTTGTGGGCGAGCTGTTCCTGTAATATCAGTTGCAGGTGCACCTGTGGCAGTTCCTGCATCTTTAGCAGCCGAACTGCTTTGTAACTGTAATCCATCATCGGCTGTTCCCCACATATTGTCTGCACCAATCAGATTAGAAGTACTTACAAAACCCGGATTAGTATTAACGATATTCGTTGATCCTGCATAATTTTGTGTCAATGAATATGTAATACTTACAGCGCCCGTACTTTCGTTACTGATATCGCATCCGGCTGCAGTATTGTTAGTTGTATTAAAACTGTTGTTTGCAAAAAGGAGATTAACCGCATTTAGATTTGGCGTTCCAATTGCTACTCTTAGCCCTCCACCGTCGCCGGAACTACTTGTTATATAATTATTGTAGAAACTGCAATTAGCCATGGTTGTGGTACTGCCAACTCCGACCCTGAAGGCACCACCATAATCTACAGCGAAGTTATTTACAAATACGCAGTTATAATAGGTTGAGTTTGCGCCCTCTTCATCAACTGCACCACCCCAATACCCGGTTGAGTTTTGAGAGAAGAAACAATTTGTAACCACCGGATTACTTGTCCCTGAAGTGATGTAATTAGCAATTCCCCCGCCAAATGACGTTGGTGAATGTGTATTCGAGTTTTGTGTAATTACACAATTTGTAATGGTCGGACTCGAACTGTTTGAAGCAGTTATAGTGTTCAATATTCCGCCTCCATAGATACTGTTGGTATTATATGCTCCTGTGATTGTGAATCCGTCTAACCGGGTTGTGTTTGAAGCATTGGTTATAGTAACCACTATATAGCTGTTATCAGTATTTACTCCCAGAGTTCCGATATCACCGCTTAGAATGGTATTATTCAGCTTGAAATTACGTTGGTTTAACTGAGTTTCTGTTCCAGTAAAGCCACCATATAGTTGTACTCCACTGGGCAATGTAAACGTTTTTGAGCGGTCTGTTCCGGTAGTGGGATTGTAAGTCCCGGCTGAAACCCAAAACTGATCTCCTGAAACGGCTGCCGCCAAACTGGTTGGGAAATTGGTTGCACTTAAAGCATTTGCCCAACTACTGCCATCTCCTGTACCCGCTCCTGTTGGGGTTACGTATTTAACAGCTGATGTAGTCGTAACATTCTGCGGATTGAGCGTTCCTGGTGATACATTATAGTCGCTTGTTGCTCCGCTTCCCGTATAATCACAAACCATTACCCTGTAGGTTGTACCTGATGTCAATCCACTAACATTGACTGTGCTTCCCGTGCCATTGTATACACAATACCAACCTGTAGTGCCTATTTGTGTTCCCGAACCAAATACGGTATTAGCTGTATAAGCAGTTCCGTTTAACGGATCTGCAGTGCCACTTGAGGCCGCTGAAATAAATACTGCCCGACCCGTTCCGTTACCGTTTGTCCAGTCAATTTTTGTTGAACCGGAAGTGGTATTGCTGAACAACACATTACTTGCCTGTAAAGTAGATCCGTTCAATGGAGTTATATCAAAACAGGAGATGACTGATGCAATAATTGTCTGACTCGAGGAACCATCCAGTGCAGCTCGTTTGATACTTGAACTTTGCGAATAAAACAAATAGTTATTTCTTTCATCCACACCAATAGCAGTATATATAGAAGAAGTGCCGAAAGATACGATTGTTACCGTATTGGATCCATCCAGATTACAGGTGTAAACTCCATTATTGTCTGCATAAAATAATTTTTGAGTGCTGATATTTACTTTAACACCCCAAGACTTCGTTAATCCGGTTTTTAGGGTTGTAACTGTCGTACCAGTAACATTCGATGAGTATAAATTTGCGCCCTGATCAGTAAAATACAATAAATTATTGACCGGGTTATAAAATATTTGTCGCCCTTTAACAGCCGAGGTAGTGTTTATGACTTGACTTGAACCATCCAAATTGCAAATTGCAAAACCGGATGTACCTATGATATAAAGCTTACCTGCCGATTCATTAATCGTTACCCCACGGGGACTTATTGTTGAAAAGGTAGCAATATCCTGTACATTTGTTCCATCGAAATTGGCACTTCTGAGTTTGCTGGAGCCACCTTCTACCCAGAAAATTTTACCTGCACCATTTGCAAATACCATCCCATCGGGAGATGAAGCACCTGTAACAAGAGTTGTCGGAGAAGTTCCATCTTCGAATGAAGATTTTACTGTTCCGCTTCCATTTGAAACCCAGGCTATTTTACTCTGACTATATGAAAGATTTGTCAACAGTAAAAAACCAATAATAGCAAAAGAAATCTTAAACATGCTCGTTCTGATTCTTTTTAGTCTAAAGTACTCTGCCCTGAATGCAGATTTCTTTTTAATGAATGTACTTGTTAAATTCATGTTCATTTGATTTTTGGTTTATAAATATTTTAATTGTTTTATTCAGTTATATCATTACCCTACAGCGTATTATACAA
>CAZTDH010000098.1:4169-7817 GCA_964612615.1 uncultured Paludibacter sp.
TTGAAACTTTGAAAGATAAAAAATACGAAGTACTATTTGAAGCATACAATTATCATTTGATTTATGGCAAATTAAATTATTGTGTATCAATTACTTATTATTTGTATTTATCGGCATTTAATATGAACTTAAAAAAACAAGTGATGTTACGCTTGTAATGATTACAATACAAAAAAGTTGAATATCATCCAGTGATTTTTTACTAGAAAAAGACAGTGATTTTCAATACAAAAATGACATTTCAAGTATAAACAATTTAAATAAATACCAATATGATTTTAAAAAAACCAATAATTGCTCTATACCTGATTTTTCAGGGATTGAGCCTGTATGCACAGGAAACAATTCCTGTTTCCGGAGGAGATGCTTCAGGGAGTGGCGGATATGTTAGTTATACCGTTGGACAAGCGGCTTACACTACGAATACAAGTGCAGATGGTTCAGTTTCGCAAGGCGTACAACTGGCATTTTCAATTTCAACACTAACACAATTGAAAACCAACGGCTCAGTAAACCTGCAGTGTGCAACTTACCCAAATCCAACGACCGATTATCTTATTTTGCAGGTTTATAATCATGAACTGAAAAATCTGTCGTATCAACTTTATGACACCAGGGGTAAGTTACTCGAAACAAAAACGGTTGAAAGTACTGATACAAGCATCAAGATGAGTCATCTCATATCGGGTAGTTATTTACTGAAAATACTTCAAAACAATATAGAAATCAAATCATTCAAAATAATTAAAAAATAATTGACATGAGAAAACTAAATACTTTTTTAACCACAGTGCTTATTTATGCAAGTGTATTATTACCCTTACAGGCAAAAACCAATGTTCCTGTAGCCAAAGCTCCCGAAAAAATGAGTTATCAGGCAGTTATCAGAAACTCGGGCAATACAATTGTTGCATCCAGCCAGATAGGTATGAAAATTAGTCTTTTACAAGGCTCTTCGGAAGGCAACCCTGTTTATGCAGAAACACAAACACCTACCTCCAACACGAATGGCTTGGTAAGTTTCGAAATAGGTGGAGGAACCATTGTTTCAGGTACATTTGCAGGCATCGACTGGTCAGCAGGACCATATTTTATTAAAACAGAAACAGATATTGCAGGTGGAACAAACTACACAATTACCGGTACCAGCCAACTGTTGAGTACTCCTTATGCATTATTTGCTAAAAATGGAATAACGAATGGAACGCAAATAGGCGACCTGAGTTGTTGGAATGGAACAGCCTGGGAAATTATTCCAATTGGTTTGCCCGGTCAATTCTTACAGGTTTCAACATCAAACCACCCTGCATGGGTCGGTGCAACCTATCCAAGTCTGAGCACTATTTCAATAAGTGATCTTGCTAGTTTTTCAGCAACGAGTGGAGTCAATATTTTAAATGATGGTGGAGCTCCAGTCACAGCCAGAGGTATTTGTTGGAGTACTTCAGCAAATCCGGTAATCACAGGCAGTCACACTTCAGATGGAACTGGTATTGGCTCAGTTGCCAGCTCAGCAACGGGGCTGTCAAAAACGACTCTCTATTATTTACGGGCGTATGCCACAAATAGTGTTGGAACAACTTATGGAAACGAATTAAGTTTTACAACACCCGACCTATTATTGGGAGATACTTTTCAAGGTGGAAAAGTATTCTATTTCTTAAAATCAGGCGATACCGGATATGATCCAAATGTCGTACACGGTTTAATTGCCTCCACAACTGACCAAACTACATTTATTTTGAGTGCCCCCATGGGATCATTTCCAACATCTACCGATTTGGGTACTGGAAGTGCAAATACAAGTTCAATTGTGAGTAGTTATGGTGCCGGAGATTATGCTGAAAGCCTGTGTAAAAGCTTGGTGCTGAATTCATACAGCGATTGGTATTTGCCTTCTAGGGATGAATTAAGCCTAATGTTTACAAACCGGGTTATCATTGGCAATTTTGTTGTAAATGGCGTTTATATATCTTCCAGTCTTTATCAATTATACGATTTTTGGTTTGTGCAATTTATTGAACCATATAATGATTTTATGATGGGATATAATCCGGGTGGTTATACAAGTATCACCAACAGAGGTGGTGGCTATTCTGTTAGGGCAATACGTTCTTTCTAATATTATATTTTCAGGAAATAATTAATTTTCAACAAAAAAGATGTCCGGTTGTGGACATTTTTTTTGTTTATAAACTAACTACACTGCTCTCAGATTCTTAAACCCATGCACATAAAACCGTATTGACGATAAAAACAAGGGAGTTCCCATGGTGATATAAAACACCGAAAGGTATTGAATCGGTACTAATCCTGTAACCCGAAGCGTTACCCCAAAACTAATCATGGTCGACATCAGAATGTAACTCCGCCAGTTGAAAAACGAAAATACACAAGGCCGTTCAAGAGGATTATTTTGCATTCTCACAATGTGCTTCAGCGATATGCGTGAAAACAGAAAAATATAGAACACAATTCCGAGAATAATACTCACGGCTTCTTCAATCAGAATGCCTGTGGAATTGAATTTGAGCACCGAAAAACCTCTGAATAGAAGCATTCCTCCTGCAAAAGTCCACACCACAGCCGCCACAATAAGCAGATAGCGCTTTGGAACGGAAGGTTTTAAAGTGTTTAGAATTGAATTTAGTTTACTCATACTGTCGGTTTTGAGTCGTAAAAATACAATAATTTTCATATACAATAATCATGCAAATATCATGCTCTCCACTAACGAACTGTAATTTTTTCGGGTAATTCAGCACAGAAATCGTTACACATTTTGTCCATTTTTGTGCAGGTCGTATATTTTTGCTACTTTTGCAAAAAATTTACGCCATGACATTTGACATCGTAATTATCGGTTATTTAGCCGGATTCTGTACCGCTACTGCCCAGTTTCCGCAGGCCATAAAAGTAATTAAAACCGGTGATACACAGAGCATTTCGTTGGGAATGTATTGCATAATGACTTTTGGAATCCTGCTTTGGTTTCTTTACGGAGTTTTTCTGGTCAATTTTCCCATGATTTTGGCCAATGGTGTTTGTTTAATTCCCTCATTGTATATACTTTACATTACTATTCGTAATATTCAAAGAGCCAAAAAACAAAAAAGATGAAGAAAATACAGATTATAAACGGACCAAACCTGAATTTGCTGGGTAAACGTGAACCATCGGTGTATGGAAATCAGAGTTTTGAAGCGTATCTCGAAGAATTAAAATTGGCTTATCCTGCTGCTCAACTGGATTATTTTCAGTCGAATACCGAGGGTTCCATCATTGATAAAATCCACGAAGTGGGATTCAGTTACGATGGAATTGTGCTCAACGGCGGAGCATACACTCATACTTCCATTGCCATTGCCGACGCCATTCGCTCTATTACTGTTCCGGTTATCGAAGTACACATTTCTAACGTGTTTAAACGCGAAGAATACCGTCACCATTCATTCTTATCCGAAGCATGCAAAGGTTGCATCGTCGGTTTCGGAATGGATTCTTATCGGTTGGCTGTGGATGCCATATTAAAATTCTGATACATTTTTGTCAGAATTCATCAGTTTGTATATTAGTTTTTTAAGATCAATAATTCAGTTTTTTTATGTCGAAATTCACTAAAATTGTAGCTACCATCAGCGATAAATG
>CAZTDH010000099.1:0-7499 GCA_964612615.1 uncultured Paludibacter sp.
GTAAAATATTCTATCGAAAACTTTCGTGTAGAACAGGTTACCGACTACGAAAAATTAGTGTTGGAAATTAGCACCGACGGTTCAATTCACCCAAAAGAAGCGTTGAAAGAAGCTGCTAAAATTCTGATTCACCACTTTATGTTATTCTCCGACGAAAAAATTTCGATGGAAATAACCGAAGGTGAAGGTGGCGACGAGTTTGACGAAGAAATCCTGCACATGCGTCAATTGCTGAAAACAAAACTGACTGACCTTGAACTTTCGGTTCGTGCACTCAATTGTTTGAAAGCAGCCGATGTGGAAACATTAGGCCAATTGGCCGGATTTCACAAACACGATTTATTGAAGTTCCGCAACTTTGGTAAAAAATCGCTTACCGAGTTAGACGAAAAATTAGAAAGCCTGAATCTGTCCTTCGGAATGGATATAGCTAAATATAAATTAGATAAAGAGTAAAGAAATGAGACATAATAAAAAATTTAACCACTTAGGCCGTACATCGTCTCACAGAAAGGCAATGTTGTCGAATATGGCTTCTTCTCTTATTCAACACAAGAGAATAGCTACTACATTGGCTAAAGCTAAAGCGTTGCAGGTTTATGTTGAGCCTTTGTTGACAAAATCGAAAGATGATTCCACTCACTCACGCCGTTTGGTTTTCAGTCACCTTCAAAATAAAGAAATGGTTACCGAACTGTTTCAGAATGTGTCGGTGAAAATTGCTAATCGTCCGGGAGGATATACCCGTATTTTACGTACCGGTTTCCGTATTGGTGATAATGCCGAAATGTGTATCATCGAGTTGGTGGATTACAACGAAAACATGTTGAAAGAAAAAGCTTCCAAGAAAGCTTCCCGCACGCGTCGTGCAGGTACTGCCAAGAAAGCTGAAACTGCTGCTCCTGCAGCTGCTGTAGCTCCTGTAGCTGCTCCGGTTGTTGAAGAAGTAGTTGTTGAAGAACCAGTTGCAGTTGCCGAAGAAGTAGTTGAAACTCCTGTAGTAGAAGAAACTACTGAAGAAGCTCCAAAAGCAGAATAAAAAATACTTTTTTTATTTCAAAAGAAAAAGGAACAAGTCGCGAGATTTGTTCCTTTTTGTATTTAATATTTGTAAATTTGATTAAATTATTTAATTTTGTTGGTCGTAACGTTTAAAATTCGCATTAATGAAAGGAAAAATTATCTTTTATCTCGCTTTTGTTCTACTATTATTGACTCCGAAGAAAGCTTCTGCTGAAGAACCTGATAATTCAGGATATATCATTACTTTGAATAATGATACCGTAAAAGGGCTTATTATGAACGTGAATTTAAATCAGTTCACGGAGTGCGAATTCAGAAAAGATGAGAATTCACCTATTACAAAATACCTTCCCGGAGAAATACAGTCCTACCGTTTTACAAACAATGGTAAATTCTTCATAACCAGGCAAATATTTAAATCTGAACAAAAGTCGGCTACATTGTTCCTTGAATACTTGATTAAAGGTCGCGCAAATATATATTTCATGAGAGATAATACAGATCATTACTATATGCAGAAAGACGATGGACAGTTGTTTGAATTGTCAGAACCACCTGTTTTGACAAAGAATGAAGATGGAGTTATGTATTATAAACCTACAAAGTTTACAGGGAAAATGAAATATTTATTATCAGATTGTCCTGAAATATTCTCACGGGTTGATAATACGAAACTAAACACAACCGATTTGATCAATCTAGCCAAGGACTATCATAACAAAGTCTGTGATTCAGCACGTTGTATTGTCTTTGAACGAAAAATATATCCGATTAAAATCAAAACAGGTTTTGTTGTTGGATTATCTAATAATGATTTTTATTTCAACAAAAGAAATTATACAGACAGGAGAAATTCATTTAATGTGGGTGTTAAAGTTGAATTTGAAAATGTGTTTTTTTCGCTTGAACGTGCTACTTTATCTACAGGACTACTGTTCCAACATTTTTCAACATATAATTTCAATACCGAAGTATCTGTGTATAAAGGTGTAATTTATAATGATCATTTTAATGGAGACTTTAATGTCGATGCGAATACATTAAAAATCCCGGTTTCTGTCAGTTACATGCTAACTCAGAGGAAATTAAGACCCTATTTCGGTCTTGGAGTAACTAATATTTTTTATTTAAGTCAGAATCCTGAATTATTCATAACAGATTATACTAATTATTTCGGTCAAACTATACCATCCTATCATATGGGAATTAATGGTTTTCTAGGACTTAAGTATTACATTCAGAAAGCTAATTATATCTTTTTTGAAATAAACTTAGAAAGACAGCAAAATCTGAATCCAAATTTAATGCTTCAGATGATAAGTTATTATTATGCGGCTCATATAGGATATATGTTTTAATTCATAAACATATATTTTCTTATTAATAATCTTTCAAATTAAGATCAGTTACAATCTGAAGCAAAAAAGCGATGACTATCATCAAAGATAATCACCGCTTTCTATATTTTATTGGTTTATTTATTGCCAGATAGCTTTCCCCAGTGGAAGAATGATACGTCCGTAGGTTTTATTAAGCAGATTAGCTCCGGCGGCATAGAATCCCAATAAGGAAATTGATAATTCGCTCCAGGCTGCTATAGTGTGCCAGTTTTCACCCATTTTGAAGGCATCCATAAATAATCCCAAAAACAGGATATCGATTAATACTAATATAGCAATCAGTACTTTGTTAGTTTTAAAAGCTGCTACGGTTACAAACACCGAGAATATAAAATAGCCGACAAATGCAAATCCTATTTGTCCTGCATCCACTCCTGCAAGCAGGGTCGCACCAAATACACCCATCTTAATCATCCAACTCATTGCCACAGCAATCCAGAATAGTCCATAACCACCAAATGCGGTTGCTCCAAACAGATTATTGTTTTTAAAATCATAAACGCATGCCATAAGCTGAGCAATACCACCTAAAAAAATAGCCCACGGAATGGCCATTGAAAGTCCTGTTGTCCAACCTAATTTTTGGGATGCGGCTACCAATGTTACCATAGCCAAACCTGTTAATCCGAGTGGTGCCGGATCGGCTACCGTTACAGGTTGAATTGTTTCATTTTTCTGCATAAATAAGTTTTTTGGTTTTTAAATTACGGGCGCAAAGATACTGTAATTTATACAAGTATCGAATAGACAAACAGTTAAGTGTCTTAATTGAACTCGGGAAATTAATCGATTTTGAAAGAAAATACCAGTGAGTTGAATAATTATACATAAATCATTATTTCTGTTGAGTATTTGCATATCCGAAGCAAATTATTTACTTTTGCTAAGAATAAAAATGACACACAAAGATGGCAGCATTTAAACGCATTTTGTTGAAACTGAGCGGAGAATCGCTCATGGGTGAAAAACAGTACGGAATTGATGAGAAAAGACTGGGTGAGTATGCCTCTCAGATAGCCGAAATAGTTGAAATGGGAGTACAGGTTGGAATTGTTATGGGCGGCGGAAATATATTTCGTGGACTGAGTGGCACTTCCAAAGGATTCGACCGCGTGCAGGGCGACCAAATGGGTATGTTGGCAACCGTTATCAACAGTTTGGCATTAAACTCTGCCTTGCAGGCTGGAGGAGTGAAATCTCGTGTGCTGACAGCTATCCGTATGGAACCGATTGGAGAGTTCTACAGTAAACAAAAAGCTATTGCCAGTCTGGAAAATGGTGAAGTTGTGATACTTTCAGCCGGAACCGGAAATCCATTTTTTACTACCGATACAGGTTCTTCATTGCGTGCCATTGAAATTGAAGCAGACGTAATGCTAAAAGGCACACGCGTGGATGGTATTTATACTGCTGACCCTGAAAAAGATAAGACTGCTACCAAATTCACAGAAATTACATACGACGAGATATACCATCGTAACCTGAAGGTGATGGACTTAACAGCTACCACCATGTGTAAGGAAAATAATATGCCAATTTATGTATTCGATATGGATACGGTAGGTAACCTGAAAAAGGTAATGTCAGGAGAAAAAATCGGAACATTGGTGAGAAATTAGTTCAAACTTTACAAACTATAAAAACTTAAGATATTTTATGCAAGACATTAAGCCATACCTCACACATGCTGAAGACAACATGGAAGCAGCATGTCTGTTTTTAGACGAAGCATTAGCGCATATTCGCGCAGGAAAGGCCAATATCCGTATTTTGGACGGAGTAAAAGTGGAATATTACGGTGCGCATGTTCCGATTTCGAATGTGGCCACAATTACCACACCCGATGCCAAAACCATCAGTATTCAGCCTTATGAAAGAGCATTGATTGCGGTCATTGAAAAAGCTATTCTGAATTCAGATGTGGGTATAACACCAATGAATAATGGTGAAACTATTCGTCTGGGAATTCCGCCACTCACCGAAGAACGTCGTCGTCAGCTGGCAAAACAATCGAAAGCAGAATGTGAAGATGCTAAAATTTCGGTTCGTAATGCGCGTCGGGATGCTATCGAACATATGAAAAAACTGGTGAAAGAAGGACTTCCGGAGGATGTGGAAAAAGATGCCGAAGTAAGTGTGCAGAAAATACATGACAAATACATCAAAAAGATTGATGAAATGTATGCTGCCAAAGAGAAGGAAATAATGACAGTCTAAGAATTTACGATTTAAAGATTTACGATTTACAATTGGAAGTAAATTTCAGTCATCTCATTTGGTGGGATGACTGATGTTGTTTAAATGAGTAATTTATGACCGGATTAGTGGTGAAAAATACTGGCAGTTGGTATCAGGTAAAAACTGATAGTGGCGATTTGGTGGAATGCAAAATGAAAGGTCATTTTCGTATGCAGGAGATTCGCAGCACCAATCCGATTGCAGTGGGCGACTGGGTTGATTTTGAGATGAATGTCGACGGAACGGCCATGATTCATGCCATTCACGACCGCTGGAACTACATTGTGCGTCGCTCGTCTAACCTTTCAAAACAATCGCATATTCTGGCAGCTAATCTCGATTTGGTGGCCTTGATTGTAACCATAAATTACCCAGAAACATCTACTGTTTTTATCGATCGCTTTTTGGCAACTGCAGAGGCTTATCGTGTTCCGGCTTGTGTTGTTTTCAATAAAATTGACCGGTATAATGAGTCTGAAAATGAATATCTTGAAGGGTTGGTTCATCTCTATCAATCACTCGAATATCCGATATTTATAATATCGGCTAAACACAGTACCAATATTGATGATTTATCCCGTTTTTTGAGTGGAAAAACCACCCTTTTCTCAGGTAATTCTGGTGTTGGCAAATCTACTTTGATTAATGCCATTGCACCACATTCACTTGCCAAAACGGCTGAAATATCGTCGTATCACAACAAGGGAATGCATACCACTACTTTTTCCGAAATGTTCGAGCTAAGCTCAGGTGGCCATATTATTGACACACCCGGAATAAAGGGATTTGGTACTTTCGATATGGAAGTGAACGAAATAAGCCATTATTTCAAGGAAATATTTGCGGTATCTAATCAATGTAAATTCGCTGATTGTACGCATGTTCATGAACCCGATTGTGCTGTCAGAAAAGCAGTTGAGAATCATTTGGTAAGTTCGTCGCGTTATCAGAGTTACATCAGTGTGTTAAGCGACTGTAATGAAGGAAAATATCGATAAAAAGTATATTTTTATACATTTAACTATCAATTTATTGCAAAAACTGAAAGAATTACAAAAATATTAAATACATTTGCATTAAAATTTTACAATCAGAATAATTTTAAATCTCTAAATTGAAAACACAATACCATGGCACAACATCAAATTGATAGATTAGACAAGAAAATTCTACAGCTTATTTCTCAAGATGCACGTATTCCATTTTTGGAAGTTGCCCGCGAATGTAATGTTTCGGGTGCAGCCATTCATCAACGCATACAGAAATTAAGAAACACCGGAATTATCAAAGGTTCTGAGTTTGTGATTGATACTTATAAAGTTGGTTTTCAGACTTGTGCATATATTGGAATCATTTTGAACGATATTAAAATGTTTAACGCTGTGGTGGAAGAACTAAAAAAAGTTCCTGAAGTGGTGGAATGTCATTATGCTACCGGAAAATACTCTATGTTTGTGAAGATTTATGCAAAGGATAACCGTCATTTATTACAAATTATTTTGGATCGTTTGACATTGATTCCCGGAATTGAACATACAGAAACCTTCCAAATCTCGCTCGATGAAATTTTCCGTCGTCAGCTTTCTGCTTTTGAAATAGATTCGACAGTGGATGTGGTTGAAGAAGACTAATATATAATCAGATGATATAAAACAGATAACGCCTCAATTTGAGGCGTTATCTGTTTTATTGTATTTGTAGGTTTACATTCTTTCAGGTACATCAATACCCAATAAATTCATACCGGTTTTGATTACTGAGGCAATTGATTCAGAAAGCACCAATCTGAATTGTTTCAAATCCGAATTTTCTTCTTTTAGAATGGTGAAATCGTGGTAGAACTGATTGTATTCTTTCACCAGTTCATAAATGTAATTTGCAATTAGTGCCGGACTAAATTCTTCACCTGCCTGACGAACTACTTCAGGAAACTCAGTAAGCAGTTGAATCAGATAACTTTCTTTCTCTGAAATATCCAATCCCTTATTACTTAAAGAACTGAAATCAATTGCTTGTTCGGTGGCTTTGCGTAAAACCGATTTTATACGGGCATGAGTATATTGTATGAAGGGACCGGTATTTCCGTTAAAGTCAATCGACTCTTTCGGATTAAATGTCATGTTTTTGCGTGGATCGACTTTCAGAATAAAATATTTCAATGAGCCCAAACCAACCATGCGGACAATCGTTTCAATTTCTTCGGGTGTGCAATTATCAAGTTTTCCTAATTCCTGTGAAGTTTCACGGGCGGTTTCAATCATTTCGTGCATCAGGTCATCGGCATCGACTACTGTTCCTTCTCGGCTCTTCATTTTTCCTTCGGGCAATTCAACCATGCCGTATGAAAAGTGAACCAAACTTTTTCCCCATTCAAATCCCAGTTTGTCGAGCAAAATAGCCAGTACCTGAAAATGATAATTCTGTTCATTTCCAACTACATACACCATTTTATTTATCGGGAAATCGTTGTAACGAAGTTTGGCAGTTCCAATGTCCTGAGTCATATATACCGAAGTTCCATCGGCACGAAGAAGCAGTTTCTCATCCAGTCCATCGCCGGTCAAATCTGCCCAAACCGAACCATCCTCTCTGCGATAGAAAGCATTTAATGCTTCACCACGTTCAACTTCCGATTTTCCTTCGAGGTAAGTTTCTGATTCATAATAAATTTTGTCGAAACTTACGCCCATTTGCTGATAGGTTTTGTCGAAACCGGCATATACCCAACCATTCATCATTTCCCAAAGTTGACGGACTTCAGCATCATTATTTTCCCATGCCAGCAACATTTTCTGAGCTTCCAGAATAAGCGGAGCAGATTTTTTTGCTTCTTCCTCG
>CAZTDH010000100.1:0-7406 GCA_964612615.1 uncultured Paludibacter sp.
TGAACCGGGCGCCCTCGGCGGCGAGCCGGTCGATGTTCGGTGTCCGGATCTTCTCAAAGCCCGGGCGCTTGTCCGGGGTCCAGTAGCACCCGACGTCGTCGTAGCCGAGGTCATCGGTGAGAATGACGAGAATGTTCGGTTTGCGCACGGGCTTCGGCTCATCGGCACCGTTCACTGCGGCCAGCGGCGCCAGCAGCAGGTTCGTGAGGAGTGTGAAGTTGAATTTCATGGTATGATGTTTTCTTTAAGTTTCTTTATTGTGATTGAGTTTTTTTGAAGTTATCTATTCCCCTGCATCCACCACGCATCGGAAGCCCAAAGTGGCAGCTCGATCCTTGCTTGGTGCCATAAGCAGCAGCTTGCCGTGGGTGTTCAGTTCGATCTTGTTAGGAAAATACCATATTGAACCCTGCGGAGTGAAATAGCTTCCGCCACGGAGGATCCCGCCACGTGAATGATCATCGAGGTATTCATCCGTCCACTGCCAAACATTGCCCACCATATCCATTACACCAAAAGGGCTGGCACCTTTGGGGAAAGCATTCACATCAGTGGGAGCACTTAGTATTTTATCGATGCATTTTGGTGGAATTGCCTCGGCATTCATGGTATTACCCCAAGGATAAAGTCTTCCGTCAGTACCTTGTGCAGCATATTGCCATTCGGTTTCATGCGGCAGTCGTTTGCCTGCCCAAGCGCAGTATGCACGGGCATCTTCCAGCGATACCCAGGTAACCGGTTTGTTGCCCCATCCTTTTGGATAAGTCCCATTTTTCCAGTCTTTCAAGAAATTGTAATCATCAGCCGGACGATATTTAGCCGCATCGACAAATTTCTTGAACTGGGCGTTGGTCACCGGATAAGTGTCGATATAGAAGGATTTCAATGCGACAGTTTGACGATGGTAGCGACGTGGAGAAGATTCCCATGGATATTGTACATCCACACCTACCTGGTTCCAACCTTCTACCATAACACCTTCTACCTGAAATTCGAAGCTTCCTGCGGGAATGAGTGTCATATCCTTCGGTGCAGTTTTTGCGGGCTTAGTGGCTGCAATAGGCACCTGCGTTTGAGGCAGAAATTTCCATTCAGCAGAAAATTCAGCCAAGCGCTTGGTGGATAGATTACTCATCCTGGCCAGCAGCGTGTTCAGTTTCTGGTCCGGGGCGCCGTTGACTGCGAGCACCGAGCCGAAGCCATTTTCTTCGAGTTCGAAACTCAGCACCGCATCCTTTCCATCTCGTACGGGCTTGAGTTCAACACCGTGCCAAAGGTCGAAATAACGGACACCGGGACTAAATGGCACGCGCAACTGTTGACCATCAACCTGGTAGGTGTTGCGGTTGATTAGGGTCCAGATGGTTTGCTGCTCGCCAGGAAAGCGGCTGGCATAAATGCCCTTTTGCAGTGTGGGTGTATGCGGTTCCCAATCTTTGCTCAACAGCAACTCTGCATAGGCACGCATAATCGTCGCTGTTCGTCGCAGACTTTCGCCATCGCGTGGAGTGATGCCATTCCAGATGCACCATATGCTCTCCCATGATTCATATCCTGTACCATTGAAGAACGCGTGCTGGATATCCAAGTTGCGTTCACGTGTCCAGCGATCACAGATATTGACCATGTGCCTGCTCTCGAGCCATTTATATTTGCTGACGATTGGGATATCCTTGCCGGGGACAGCCATATATCTTACTAACCGAGTGAAATATTCACCATCCCGCCAATACCCCCATGTCATGTTGATCCAAGAGAGTTGTGCTTCTCCTGGTGCCACTCCACCCTCGGGTTGGAACGCCAGAATATTACCGCTCTTATCCGATTCTGTGCGATAGTTATAATCTCCACCCATACCCACCATCGTGTCACCGTTGACGCCATCTGCACCAATCGCTTTCATGTCTCGCGCAATGGCTACTGGAAGTGTCACCCCCTCAGGGCGTGATCCCTTTTCCCACCAAGGCATAACGGCGAACATCACCTTCACGCCACGTCGGTGGAAGTCATCCACCATTTGCTTCATTGCAGGAATACCGCCCGGAAGGGCGCGAAACTGGTCAAATTGGTTCGAATTATCGATACCGATATTGGGATAGATGGCCCAGACCAGCACCGCATCGATGCCGCCATAACGTTTTTCCAAATCATCCAGGTAACGATCCACCGTATATTTACCGGTCTTCACATCGAAGAAATAGCGGTCTTCCACCATCATCTGCGGCTGCACAAAAGCGCGCTGGCACCATTTGAGTTCAGGTCGATCGTATTGTGACCCGTCATACTTGTTTTCCGCCAGTTTCAGTTTGCGCCATTCTTTCATGTCGGCAAGCCAGGTTCTTATTGTTGAATCGTTTTGGTTAGGACCCGGGATATGTTCTTTGGCCATCTTGAGTCTGGTTTCCAGTGCTTTGATTGGAGTTTCGGCAGGTTTGGGCTTGATTTCTGCAGGTTTGATTTGGCTACCAGGTGTGGTAGCAGGTGTGGCTGGTTGTTGTCCCCATACCTGGAAGATAACGAGCATGAATAGAATGCCCAACCATAGAGAATTACTTTTAATTGTTTTCATTTTTATTCTGTTTTTTAATGTTTTCATTTGTAAATTATTTTGATATTACTTCAACACAACCTTCCGTTAATTACTTCAGATTTCTAAATTCATATTCGCAAGATGTGTTTCTTTAATTATTAATTATGCGAATCAGGAGTAGAGTGTCCATGATTCATTGTTAGTTTAAAGTGTTTATTATCAATAAAAATAAGCGTAAAATAATTTGTTTAATTCTCTGATAATCATTATCTTGTTTGTTGATGAAGATAATTTAAACTAACAGATCCTCAGCTACTTGGCAATCAAAATTAGCAGCTATCGCACGAAGTTGGGCTTCGGTCAAAGTTTGCTTTGCTCCACCTGCTGCCATTACTCTCAAACAAATTTCAGCAGCTTTTTCTGCAACATCAATTCGACCAAATGCTTGATCAAGATTCCGCCCACAAGAACAAATTCCATGAAATTGCCATACAGCCAAATCTCTTAACAGTAGCGATTTAGCTGTTGAAATTCCTAGTTCAAGACTCCCAGCCATCATCCATGGTAAAAATTCTATTCCTTGTGGAAAAACTACCATACATTCTGCATGACTTTGCCAAAGTAATCGCGACAAACTTTTTGTATCGAGATTTGCAACGGCATAAGTAAGTGCAATTACACTGGTAGGATGTGTATGTATAAATGCAAAAGACTTATTATGTGTTTTTTCTTTAATACTGCCATGTGACATTAAATGAGCGGGTAGCTCGGAAGTTGGAGCTCCAATAGGTTCAAATCCCCACAAAATTTGATATGATTTTCCTTTATTATCTATTTCAATTACACCCATGTTTTTTTCGGGTGCAATTTCCACATTACGCAAAAAACGTCCTGTTCCAGTAATTAAAAAACGCTCATTGGCAATTGTAGGTAATACGATTGGTAGTTTTTCAGGTTTAAACTTTGGTTTATAATCATCAAAAAGAATACGATTTTCTTCATTTAATCTTAAACTGATATTACCTCCATTAGATTCAGCCCACCCTTTGTGAGCCATATCACTTGTTGTTTTTTTTATTTCTTCTATAAGTTTGTGCATTGTTATTTTGTTTATTAAATACGATTCATGCGAGTCAGGAGTAGAGAGTCCATGATTCATTGTTATCTTAAAGTGCTTATTATCAATAAATATTACCTATTCATTTATTTGGCAAAATGTCAATTACTTTCGTTAATCTAATTTTTTAAATACTGATTCGCATTAATTATCAATTGTCAATTATTAATTATTCAGACTCCTGCCAGAATTATTAAAGCCAATCCCCCCAGATAAGCCAAAAACATGAATGTAATCAGGTTATTTACTTTTTTGTCGGCTCCTTTGAATTCCTTCCAAATAAATACTCCCCAGATGGCTGCCACCAGGGTTGCGCCTTGTCCCAGACCATAAGAAATGGCGAAACCGGCTTTGCCCGAAGCAAGAATGTTGAGCGACATACCCAGAATCCAAATCACTCCACCCAAAACTCCCATAAGGTGCGATTTGAATCCACCCTTAAAATAATCGGAATAATTCAACGCACTGCCTTCAACCGGCTTTTTCATAAAAATGGTATTAAACAGGAAATTGCTTATAAACACACCAACGGCAAAAAAGAATAAGGCTGTGTAGGGTGAAAGTTTCCCTGCTTCGGGAACTGAGAAATTTGCAAACATGGATTTGGCAACAAAATAGTAAAACAAAGACATCAACACCCCCGCAGCCACCGACAAGATAATCCCTTTGGACGATACTTTATTGTTGGTTTTACTCATTTTTTTGAACGCAATGGCATCCAATAAAATGGCAATCACCACTAAACCAACACCCACAAACAGCAACAAAACTTTCCCTTTCGGATCGTTTACATAATTCACTAAAACTCCGAAGACCAATGCAATACCAACACCCACCGGAAATGCAACAGCCATTCCGGCAATGGCCATGGCGGCAACCAACAAGATATTGGAAGCATTGAAAATAATCCCGCCCAATACGGCATTTCCTATATTTTTAAGATCGGCTTGCTGAATATCAGCTATAAAACTCCGACCAGCTGTACCCGTACTTCCAAGTGTAAGCCCGAAAATGGCGGAAAACAATAAAATTCCGATTACATAATCCCAGTAGAAAAGTTCAAAACGCCAGCTCTTGGAAGTTAACTTTTGCGTATTCGCCCATGAACCCCAGCAAACCATGGTAATAACGGTAAATAAAATAGCAATTGGATAAGATTCAACTATATACATAATATTAATTTGTTAATTGGTTTATTTGTTGATTAGTTAATTAGTTCATGAAGGTAGGGCACGGATGTTTGTGCTCCCAATCGGGTTACAGAAATAGCTGCGGCTTTGTTTCCAAACGCTACGGCTTCCGTAAGACTTTTTCCTTCGGCAATAGCCACTGCCAATGCACCATTGAAGGTATCACCGGCTGCAGTGGTGTCAATGGCTTCTACTTTCTGAGAGGGTATTAATTGACCTTTCCCCTCCGAATATAGAAAAGCTCCCTGGCTTCCCATGGTGATGATTACATGTTGAACGCCCATTTTTTGAAGTTCCATTGCTGCTTTAGTAGCCGATGTTGTGTCCGTTACCACCACCCCTGTTAAGATTTCGGCTTCCGTTTCGTTGGGTGTTATCAGGTAAAGGTACTTGAATAATTCGGCGGGTAATGCACAGGCAGGTGCCGGATTCAAAATGACCTTTTTTTCCAAAAGAGAGGAAGCTTCGGCAGTTTTCAAGACGGTATCAATGGGCGTTTCGAGTTGCATCAGCACCACATCGGCCGCTTCAAATTCGGCTCCGGCACTCAATACTTCATCGGCAGTCAGGTTATTATTGGCACCCGAGGCTACCACTATGCAATTTTCACCCTTGGCGTCGATGGTTATCAGCGCTACGCCCGAAGGAGCTGTTTTATCCACAAAGAGGTAGTTGCAGTTAATTCCCTCGTTTTTAAACAACTCTAATGCTTGATTGCCAAACAGATCATTCCCTGTTTTTGCAATAAAAGTTACTTCACCACCCAATCGGGCTGCTGCCACGGCCTGATTGGCTCCTTTTCCGCCGGCGTTCATAAAGAAATTTCCACCCAGGATGGTCTCACCCGGGGCGGGGATTCGCGGGGATTTTACCACCATATCGGTATTGGTACTACCGATTACTAATACTTTTTTTCCGTTCATGTGAATTGATTTGTTTATCAGATGTAATTCTATAAATGATTTAAAAATCGGATTAGTTGAGATTGTTATTTTATCCAGTTATCGGTACGGAAAGAAGGTACCGGAAGTCCCGCTGTATTGTATAAATAACCTTTTGTTTTCGGGAAATTGCAAAAACCGTAACGAACTGCCACCGGAACTTTCACCTTTGCCGAGACAACCTTGACTTGATTATCTAAAATTAGTTTGGCCGGATAAAAAATGCTGTCTGCTCCGGCAACTTCAAAACATTCCACCTCTTTCCCAAAACTGGTAAATCCATTGGGCGCATTATCGAATTTAAGAATGGCGACACTATCCTTCATCGTTACATTCTTGAACGTTGGCATTTTGTAAGACAGCCCTTTGCAACCGTATGTTTCGGACAAGGCCCAATAAGCCAAGCGATTCGCAACAGTAGCTTTCTCGGCAGGGTGAATACATTTTTCTTCGCCAATGTCGAAGGTTGAAATCATACCCGAATTTGGAATTAATGCCATGGATTTTAGCTGCTCATCACGTTGTAAGGCTGAAATAAGTCCCGTACTGTTGGCATAGGCAAAAGGAGCTATTTGAACAAAATAAAAAGGGAAATTACCTACCCCAAAATCCTTGCGCCAGCTGGCAACCATGCTTGCCTGCTCAGCTGCATACTCCTTATAAAATTCCCTGTTCGATTCTCCCTGGTACCAGATAGCACCTTTAATAGCATAATTCACAATTGGAGCAATCATGCCATTGTACAGGCAGCTTGCTTTTTGTTGGGCTTGTGTTTTTTCCTGCGTACTTCTTTTTAAAGCAGCCGGAAATTGAGCCATCGTTTCTTTGTCCATCCAAGCTTCAATGGTAGAACCACCCCAACAGGAGCAAATCATGCCAATGGGCACATGTAGCTTTTGCTGTAGTTTCTTGGCATACAAATACCCCACAGCACTGAATGAAGCAACACTTTCGGACGATGCAACCACCCATGTTCCTACGCAGCTATCTTGTGGGGTGCTTACCGATGCCTTTTTTACATTAAATAATCGAATGTTGTCATTGTCGGCATCGAATATGAATTCATTCGCACCATTAGTTAGCTGACCACCACCTAAACCGGCAACCGGCATTTCCATATTTGACTGACCGGAACAAATCCATACTTCACCCAAAAGTATATTTTTGAGAATCAGTTTTTCTTTCGAAGTGCCAATTATAATGTTGTAAGGACCTCCGGCTTGGGTGGTTTTTACTTTTACCAACCACTTTCCATTTTCGTTGGCAACAAGTTTTGTTTTCACACTGTTCCATCCTGTTGTGATACTCAGTTTTTCGTTCGGTTGTGCCGTTCCCCATAGTTGAACTTCGGTATTCCGCTGTAAAACCATATTATCACCCAACACCGATGCTACCTTGACTTTAGCCTGAATGCTGGTAATAATGACGAATAAAATAAGAACTAATTTGATTTTTGTTTTCATAAAAATTGATTTGTAAATGAATATGTATAAAAGAGTGTTTTGCTATATATTATCTGATTGAAAAATTTATATGGGATTGTCAATTTGCCAACTCTACAATATTTTTACCTTCTTTGTATGCTTTGTAAAGATCCACATAAGGCACTTTTCGAACTTCAGTTTTAG
>CAZTDH010000101.1:0-7365 GCA_964612615.1 uncultured Paludibacter sp.
TTGATTGGCGAATCGGTATTTGCACGCTGCTTATCGGCTCAGAAAGACATTCGTGTGAAAGCTTCGAAAGTTATCAGCGGACCGGAAGCGCTTTTCACCGGCGACAAAAAACAAATGATTTCCGACCTGAAAGATGCCTTGTTTGGAGCTAAAATTATTTCGTATGCTCAGGGTTATAACCTGATGATGGAAGCTGCCAGCGAATACAAATGGAACCTGAACTACGGTGGTATCGCGTTGATGTGGCGTGGTGGCTGTATTATCCGTTCTACGTTCTTGGGAGATATCAAAAAGGCTTTCGATATCAATCCCGGACTGGAAAATCTGTTGCTTGACCCACATTTCAAAGAAATCGTTGAAAAAGCTCAGGCCGGATGGCGTCGGGTGTGTGCAACTGCACTGACAAACGGTGTACCTGTACCTGCTTTGACTTCAGCACTTTGCTACTTCGACGGATTACGCAGCGAACGTCTTCCTGCTAACCTGTTGCAGGCACAACGTGACTATTTCGGAGCGCATACTTACGAACGAATTGACAAACCTCGTGGCGAATTCTTCCATACCAACTGGACAGGTCGTGGTGGTGATACTGCTTCTACAACCTATGTAGTGTAATAACAACCCTTACAGGGGAAATAGATAAAGCCCTTTGTTCAGTTTTGAACAAGGGGCTTTTTATTTTTACATTCAAACTTGTTGGTGATCGGGTTTTATGGGCTGAATTATTAGAGTAATGAGATCAAAAACTATATTCCCCAGTTACAAATACTTTCAATATAATCTTTGGAACCGTCCCTTAGCCAACCGTCCAACTGTGCAACTTCTTTTAGCTGTTGTCCTCTGTTTCGACTAACATTGATGTATGAACATGCCAGTTCAGGAATAGCTGTCATATCGCCCCAAAGTTTTTCGAACTGAGTAACAGGGAAAATATCTTCTTGTCCTTTGCCCCATCTTTTCTTCACTTCTTTAATGATGACATAGGTAGGCATTCTGGAAGCCATTTTATATACCTGTGCTTCTACTTTAGTGCTGTTGCTCAAATCATTCCGGGTTAATCCAAAAACTAAAAGCAGTTGATCTATATTAATCCAAAATGAGTTACTGTTGTAGTGACTAAGACTAAATTCTATTTTTTCCTCAGGCAAAGCCAATCCCTCAATTAATCTGAGTTGACCGTTCACTTTGGCAAGACCTCCTCCTCTGTCATCCAACTTTCGACTAATAACTTCAACTGTCATACCCTTATTCTGTTTAATATGATAACCGAAAATGGCCGGATCGGCATTTGCCCCCAGTGTATCAATATTGTGAACCAAAAGGTGCTTTAAATTTGGATTTTCACTAATTAGTCGTTTTAGTGTTCCATTCAGGAACAGGTTTGGAATTTCATACCAATGTCCAACCGGATGTATGCATTGGGAGGGTAGATTGTCACGGTAATCTTCTCCTTCACCATTTGTTTTTGCCCAATTAATCAATGCAGCGCGCAAACTTTGCTGCACTTTTTGAGCTTGTTCGTCCAACATCTGTTGAGGCATTTCCTCCCACATAAAGCGTAAATCCCGTTCGGTGGGTATTAACCTCAGACCAATAACCTGACCTTGTGATATGGAGGTTCGGAAACTCTTATAAGGTGAATTGTTCGATGAAATAAATGTTGAAATGGCATCGTGAGTCAGGTAACTGGTGGTAAATATATGCTGCAATGACGCTTGGCAATCTTTATTAGTCTTGTTTGTTTTTGCTAAATGTATTTCAACAAAGTTTCGGTGTTTTTCAGCAAATTTGGCAAAAGGATTAAGTGATTTTACCACACCTGCTCCCTTAGTCCACCTACTTCCGACACCACCGGCAAGTGTAACAATGGCCAGTTCTCCGTTTTGAAGTGCCCTGAGTCCTGTTTCTGTATATTCACTGTTCTCTTTAACTCTCTGTTGTTCAGCTAAATCAGTTTGGTGTGCATCAACGATAGTTGTACTAATGGCTAACCTGTTTTTAGCCAATCCAATGCGACCGGTCTGTAAATCCTTTTTAATCAGATGATGCTGTCCGGGATTGAATCCAAACTCTTCCAACATGCCGGTCAACGATTTTTGCTGCCGATTGTCATCTTGAGCCTGCGGAATGATTCGGTCGAATAGATTATTGATAAACCCTGTATACTGGTTTTGCGACTTATAGTTCCTGCTCAGTACCGACAGTTCATTTCGCTGACAAACAGTAAGTTCCTGCATGTCTTTTTTTAGTAATTTCGGAAGTATAAGTGTATAATAATCCTCGACTAATAAAGCCTCGTCGCCCGTTAGTAGTTCGGCAAAAGTACCTGCCTCATTTATTTTAAAATCGTACACTACAGGTTCCATAGCAAAAGGAATACCATGTTCAAATTTCTTTTTTGTCTCCAACATGATCTGTTGAAGTCGCAGCTGGGCTTCCTGTTTACTTTCAGGTGCAAAGATAAATCCCATACCACCACCCGACATACCACCCATCATCCAGAATCCCCAGAATTTCTCACCAAATTCGTTTTGAATGGTTTCAATTATCGTTTCGGTATATAAATTGGTGGCCCACGGAATAATTTGCTGTATTGGTCCGTTGAAGTTTTTATGGGTAAACTCCGCTATACCCTTAATGTCGCCATCAGTAAGTTTTTGTACTACTTCCTCAAAATAATTAATTGCATTTTGGCGGGCTTCCCATTCCTTTTCGGAGCGCAACAGATACTTCTCTGTCACCATTTCAAGTACAGGTCCAACATCTTGCGCCATACCACCATGAACAATTACCAGGCTATCCTGAAGTTTTTGATGGATATTATTTCCTCCGGCAGCATCTTCCAACAATGTATGGCGTGGTAGTAAGCATCCTTTACTTATTCCGAATTCAGGGTCACCATCCTGAGCTTCAACACCCTTTATCAGTTTCATGCCGGGCCACACACCACCTGAATCCTGCCAGCCACCGCCAGAACCACCAATCCATTCGCCTAATATTGCTTTGGCAGCAACCAACCGGCGTTCTTCTTCGTTCAGTGAGCCTGTTAGTTTTTCGGTCTGATTGGTTGCACGCATGCAAAGTGCAATGAGTGAAGCCAGTAAGTTCGTTGATACTGCCAGGCGAGATCCTTTGGGAATATTATTCACCTTACTGGCAATTTCAATTCCACGTCCCTTACCAACCATTTTCTCCAATAAGTTGCTTAATGGCAATCCTGCACCTTCCATGCCCGGAGGTACTATGCCCGAGGCTATGATGGCAGCTTTGAGTAAACCGAGGTAATCTTTGGCGAAGTCAAATACATCATTCAAATCGGTGATGTCAGCATAAGTAGCCAAATCAATACTGCTAAGGCGAATAACAGGTTCGTCGATAACGCGCAACCAGGTTTCGATAGGTGGTTTAGGTTGTGAGGCTTTTTGTTGATTTCTTATGCATAAGTCGATAGAGATATTCAATACTTTTGCCCCTTCAGGATAATCCATTCCTAAAAAGAATATATCACTCCAACCGCTGTGACTTATGTCCATTCGAACCGGTGTTGACTCATGCAGACATGGGTATAGCCCTGTAACTTCGTCTTTTTTCAATAAGGCAGGTATAATTTTCAGTGGTTGGTCGGATGGATGGCTGATACGAAACATCCAGCGGTTACCTGCCGTAGAACGCACACTTATCTTTACCTGATCGGCTAAAGTCTGAAAAGCCAACTGATGGTAAGCATCGGCCAATCCACTTGATATGCCTTCGTTTGGTCCATTTTCTTTTTGGATAGCCAGAAAAGTATGGATAGCTTCTTCGAATCTGCGTTTTAATAAGTGCTCACAGGCTTCGTAGGGAATCATGCCCTGCGTACTTATTTTATGTTGAATAGGGATGTAAAACCGGTGGATAGCATACAGAAAAAACAATGCCCTCACTCTATTATATAAATTTGACTCCTTTTTGCGGAATGTTTCAAGTGCCAGAGTTTCTTCCAATAAAGTTTCCAACGATGTATCTCTGCAAAACAAGTCCAGCGATTTGTTTTTTATCGCCGGATCAGTTGCAATAATGATTTTGATTAATTCACTCATAGTTTTACTTATCAAACTGATTCAAATGCTGATTGGCAAAAAACTCCAGAAGCTCGGTCATAATCTGGTCACGGTCCACACCTGTCAAACCCAGTGCCAACTGCGCTTTCAATAGACCATAACGAGAGCCAATATCAAAACGCAGATCATTCTTTTCGAGTGCCAGATACTGCTCTTTGGTTGACAGCTCATTCAACGCCTCACTCAATCCTATTTTTTGTTCACCGGCTTCATCCGAATTTTGTTTTAGTATTGTCATAATTTCAGGTGAAAGAATATGCATTCCAAAGAAACATAAATAATGACCTGCTCTAAGCCCCGGAATAATCAGTTTTTGTTCAGCCAGAGTAGGAGTAGGCTTTTCAATTACCCTTTCAATTTGATACAAATCATTAGTGCCATGAATTCTTCGTCCACCTACAGTACCAAAATTTGGAATCTGACTCTCACGGGTAGAAATTACTGCCGAAACAGAACATTTATACTGTAAGGCAATTTCAACAAGATGTTTTGCACAAGGCTCGTTCGACCGATTTACCGATAAATGGTCGCCAACTAAATGCAGAAAATAATCATTACCCACAAATGCTGCACCACACAGCACCGCATAACCGTAACCCCGAGCTTCGGGTTGAGGAATAAAATGAATTTGGGTATCGTTGTTTAACATGTTTCGATATACTTCCACATCATCAGGATGAACAACTATGCCTATTTCTTCAATTCCGGCCTGACGAGCCTCAACTATTAGAATTTCCAGTACCGATTTACGGATGCCATCTCTATCTACTAAGGTTTGTAGTGCCAGATTCCTTTGATTGGGACCGGCTGCAGTAATCAGGGCTTTTTTTATTTTCATTGTGCTTTTTTTTAATGACCAACAAATATAACAATTTAATATTATATGATTACTTAACCAGCTAAAAAAAACTGTTTTTTTCGTTAGAAACTCTTTAAAAATAAACGATAATTCATGTTGTCACTGTTGAGTGATTTGCATATTAATGCTAAAATTATTACATTTACACCCGTTAAGATTAAGGATTTGTTATTTATACATTCAATACTTTTATTTATGAGAAAAACTCTTTTCAACCTGTTCGCTTGCAGTTTTATTTTGCTATTTGCAACAACTTCATGTAAACAAAACAAACATACTACAGATACCCCTGACCCGCTATCGGCACATATCGATACTACTGTGAAGGCTGGTGATGATTTTTTTGATTATGCCAATGGTCGCTGGTTTAAACAAAATCCAGTTCCCGCGAGTGAGCAAAGTAATGGAATCTTTCAGTTGATTCAGGATACTATCAACGCACAGATTCGCAAAATATGTGAATCATCGGCAGCCATTCAAAACGTTGAACCGGGAAGCAATAAACAGAAAATCGGTGATTTGTTTAAATCGGGCATGGATAGTGTCACATTGAATAAAAAAGGGATCAGTGATTTGAAAAACGATTTTATTGCAATAAATCAGATTAAAGATATAAAAGGAATTATCCGCGAAGCTGCATACATTCACACCATCTCTTCATCTCCGTTGCTTGGTTTTTATATTGCTCAGGACGATAAGAACAGCACTAAATATCAGGTATATATCAGTCAGGGTGGATTAAGTTTGCCCGATCGCAGTTTTTATTTCGACACAGATGCACGGGCTAAAACAATTCGCGAAAAGTTTGTTGTTCATGCGGAAAACATGTTTAAAATAATGGGATATAATGAATTGAATGCGAAACCGGCTGCTGCTAAACTAATGGAAATGGAAACTGCTTTGGCAAAAGCATCACGCAAACGCGAAGACACTCGTGATCCGATTACTAATTACCACAAAATGACATTTGCTGCATTGACCACAATGACTCCAAATTTCGACTGGACAGTATTTACAAATACTGTTGGACTAACAAAAGTGGATAGTGTGGTAGTAGGTCAACCAGAGTTTCTTACAGCACTAAATGGTTATCTGAAAAAGTACACACTGGACGATTGGAAGAATTACCTGAAGTTTCAATTATTGAATGTGTTGGCTGAATATATGGACGATAAAACCTACATGGAAGAATTTAGTTTCTACTCTGCTACGCTAAGGGGTGTGAAAGAACCCAGACCCAGATGGAAGCGCGTGGTGGAACAAACCGATGAATCGCTTGGTGAACTGATAGGACAGGTTTATGTAACTGAATATCTGCCTAAAGGAACAAAAGAGAAATTAGTGGAAATATGCAATACTATCAAAGCAATTTTTGCTGAACGGATTAAAGCACTCGACTGGATGAGTGCAACCACCAAAGAAAAAGCCCTGAAAAAGCTTAATGCCATAATTATGAAGGTGGGTTATCCCGATAAATGGAAAGATCTCAGCAGCATGAACATTGACCGTAATTCCTATGTGAAAAATGTTATGAATGCCAATCGTTGGGAATTCAACTACATGGTGCAACGATATGGTAAACCTGTCGATCGGTTGGAGTGGGGCATGCAACCACAGACTTATAATGCTTACTATAACCCGTCTAACAACGAGATAGTTATTCCCGGTTGCAATATTATTGTTCCGGGTTACGAAAGCAGAATGGCCGATGACGCTATACTTTATTCAATTATTGGAGGTGGTACAATAGGTCACGAAATTACGCACGGTTTCGACGATCAGGGATGCAAGTACAATGAATTTGGTAATCTGACTAACTGGTGGACAAGCGAAGACAGCATTAAATTTAACCGGAAAACAAAAATGATTGTTAAGCAATTCGATGATTTTGTGGCTGTCGATAAACTGCATATCAATGGTTCACTCACTCAGGGTGAAAACATTGCTGATTTAGGTGGTGTGGTTATGGGTTTTGAAGCATTCAAAAAGACAAAACAATACAAAGATAATGAGTTGATTGCAGGTTTAAATCCTACTCAACGTTATTTTCTGGGCTTTGCGCAGGGTTGGATGCTCAATATGCGTCCCGAAGCTATGGCAAACCAGATTAAAAGTGACGAGCATTCTCCGGCAAAATGGCGGGTACTTGGTCCGTTGTCCAATATGCCCGAATTTTACGCTGCATTTGGTGTTAAGCAAGGCGATAAAATGTGGCGTCCGGATAGTTTGAGAGTGAAGATTTGGTAAGAAGTTATTTATAAAAGTCCGGGTCATTATTTCATGTTTGTGTGAGATAATGACCCGGACTGTTTCTTGTGGTTATCGTAGTCTGGTTGTTATACCTGATTTCAGTTTTATTTTTTCAAAAGCTTCTGTATTCCCTGCATTTCGTTAGTTTGAACTTTT
>CAZTDH010000102.1:0-7352 GCA_964612615.1 uncultured Paludibacter sp.
AAGATGCCCAATGAAATGCCAGCAAATATCTTTTGGGAGCGACTCATATTTGCCACATAATTCCTGAACTTTACTTTCGCCAAAAATTCTTTCACCAGTTTCATAAGCTTCTATAATTGATTCGTTTGGATGAAATTTCGACACACAAACCAGCTGCACATGTGATGGTATGTGGGTACGAATGGATTGTATGTTGGATTGGATAGACATATATTAGTCGGTAGTTTGTAGTCGGTAGTTTGTAGTAGTCAAGTTTTAAATTACTGCCTACTTTCTACTACAGACTAATTATTTAGCCTCATATTTATACACATCCATAATCAGTGTTTCGGTAATGGCAGCCACCTGATAATCGGCCATAGAGCCTTTCATACCTTCCTGCAGTCCGTCCCAGGCTTCACGGATGTTGTTGGCCTGCACCATCATAGTGGATGCTACTTTCTTTTCAACGCCTTTTTCTTCGTCCAGTGTAATGAAATAGACTTTGCAGCGATACCACTTGTCGCCGGTTTCATTTTCAAACATTTCGCTGATACGGGCTTTGCGAATGGTGGCAACTACAAACTCGCCACTAATATATGGTTCAATTTCTTTGTTGATACGTTCCTCGGCTTCTGAGAATGTAAGTGCATCTACCAGATAACTCTCACTCACTTTGGCTATACGGCCTTCTTCTACTGTCTTTTCGTATTTAATCTTGCATTCGAACCAGTTGTGCATACTATTTATTTTGTTTATTATGAATGAATTATAAAAATATTTTGTTTCAATTTTTGATACACAAAGATAACAAAATCTTTGAAAAGGCGAAGACTTTATCCAAAAAGAAATACCCGATAAGCCGTATGAATTCGACCTATCGGGTATTTTAAATATCAACTGATAATTGATTTATGCTTTGCGTAATGGAATTCTCATTTTATAGAATGAACGCCATACAAATACCAATGCAATTGCAAGGAATCCTGCACCAATAATACCACTATAATCAAAACTATTACTTGCAGAAGCATCTAAACGCATTTTCAATGCAATTTCAGTAGCCAATAAACCAAATAAAGTTGAGAATTTAATAATTGGATTCAACGATACAGATGAAGTATCTTTAAATGGATCACCTACAGTATCTCCAATAACAGCAGCTTCGTGTAATGCTGTACCCTTTTCTTTCAAATCCACTTCAATTACTTTTTTAGCATTATCCCACGATCCACCGGCATCAGCCATGTAAATGGCCTGGAACAAGCCGAAAGTAGCAATTGAAATCAGATAAGCTACAAAAAAGTTACTGTCGAAGAATGCAAAACCGAGCGTAAAGCAAATAAGTGCAATAAATATATTCCACATACCTGTTTGAGCATATTGTGTACAAATTTTTACTACTTCTTTTGAATCCTCAATGTTGGCTTCTTTTTTATTCAAATCGAAGGTACTTTTGATAAATTCAACTGCACGATAAGCACCTGTCGTAACAGCTTGCATAGAAGCACCACTAAACCAGAATACAACAGCTCCACCGCAAATCAAACCTAATAAAATAGGTGCGGAAGTCAGCGAAACACTCAGCAATCCTTTACTTTCCAACAAAAGAATGATTGAGAAAATCATGGTGGTTGCTCCCACAACAGCTGTTCCGATTAATACCGGTTTTGCAGTAGCTTTAAAGGTATTACCTGCAGAGTCATTCGCTTCAAGATAATGTTTACCCAATTCAAAATCAGGAGTAAAACCGAAATCTTTTTCAATTTCTTCTTTTATTCCGGGAATTTGTTCAATTTGTGACAACTCAAAAATAGATTGAGCATTATCGGTTACCGGTCCATAACTATCCACAGCAATGGTTACAGGTCCCATACAAAGGAATCCAAAGGCAACCAAACCAAAAGCAAAGATAGAAGCATGAGGTCCGAGAATGGAAGTAAGTCCCAATTGGCTGATGAAATAAGCACCGGTCATCAAACCTACGATTAGTAAACCTGTCCAGAATGCACCAAAGTTACCCGACACAATGCCCGAAAGGATATTTAATGACGGACCACCTTCGCGGGATGCTGTAACAATTTCCTGCACGTGATCTGATTTTGAACTTGTAAAGAGTTTTGTAAATTCTGGAATCAATACAGCAGCCAATGTACCACAACTAATAATTCCGGCTAATTTCCACCAAAGAGACCCATCGGCAGCATTTCCGGTAACCTGACCTAAATCACCAACCAATAAATAACTCATAAAAAACGATGTAGATATACTTAAAATAGCAGCAATCCAGATTAAACGCATCAATGGTTCTTCAAAGTCGAACATTTTAAGTCCTTTGTATTTGCGTTTTGAAATAACATCGTTTACAAAATAGGAAACACCTGACATTAAGTCCATAAGGAAACGCATACCAAAAATCCATACAATCAGTTTTGCCTGAATCTCACCAATCATTTCTGGTTTGCCCGGAAATGCGAACGGAACAGCCAGTGTAATAAAAGTAATCAAAGCCACACCGGTTACACCATAAGTTTCGAAACCATCGGCAGTTGGTCCAACACTGTCACCTGCATTATCACCTGTACAGTCAGCAATTACACCCGGATTACGAGGATCGTCTTCTTTAACATTGAAAACAATTTTCATTAAATCGGAACCAATATCAGCAATTTTGGTAAAGATTCCACCTGCAATACGAAGTACCGATGCACCCAACGATTCGCCAATAGCAAAACCAAGGAAACAGATACCAACGATTTCGCGGGGAACGAAAAGCAGAATGATAACCATCATAACTAATTCTAACGAAATAAGGAAAAGACCCACACTCATACCGGCGCGTAACGGTATATCCACTACATTCCATGGTTTTCCACGAAGTGAAGCAAAAGCGGTGCGTGAGTTGGCATAGGTATTAATACGGATTCCGTACCAGGCCACTGCATACGAACCACCCATACCTAAAACAGAGTAGAAAAGTACATATAATAATGTACCAATCGTTTTTCCCTGAAGCGCTAAGAAATAGTAAGACATTATAATAGCAACAAATGCAAAAAGCATCAATAGGAATTTTCCTTGTTGCAATAAATAAGTCTTACATGTTTGGAAAATGATTTCGGATACTTTCAGCATGGAATCATGTGCTTGTTGTTTTTTGACTTGAGAAAAAAGCCATAAACTGATACTAAGCGTAACACAGATTACAAGTGCACCATAGAATAAAAAATCCCAAGATGAAATTGATTGTCCAAAAATGTGAAATTGTCCGGAATGTAGATCCGGAATTGCGATGTCTGCCTCACTTGCAAAGGTTTTGGCTGATGTGAGTAATGCTACAATAAGCAGCGAAACAGCCCGTTTCATTTGTTTCATAAAATTTATTAATTATTAAAAGTTGAGGGGATTTTTAACTGTTTTAAAAATCAAAAAAAATACGCACAAAATTACTCAATTATTTTTTGTATTCAAATTCTTTTAGGTTAAACTTATCAACAAAATGAACTTTTTCAACGTTTCCGAATGATATTTATAAAACAAATATACAAATTACATACAAATTCGGTATTTATACGGTATTAATTGCATATTTATAAATATTACAAATTATGGCAATCTCAGGATTACTGTGTGCGGACACGAAAAAAGCGTTAAGAAATGTATATTTCAAAACGCTTTTCAGTAAAATTATATGTTATTTTTTATTTATACAGATCCTTTGTTTTCCATTTTCCATAAAAAGCCGGTTTTAAATCCGGATTTTTCACCAGCATATCCTTTTTTAATTTTTTCTTCTGAATAATATATTCTCTGATAAAAGCACAAATATCACTCAGATTATATTTCATAGGTACACCTGCAATTTCATGCCCCATATCGCGGTAACGATAGGCAAAATAGGGATAATTCAGCTTTTCAAATTGCTTTACCAATGCATTTGTTCCGAAAAAACCAATATTGAAGGCCTCTAATTTATCATATTGTACCAGTTTGTCATCTGTACCATGGAAGAACATTGTTGGTGCAGGTGAATTTTTATATTTCGGAAACCCGTTAAAGCTCAAAATACCTCCTGCAAAAGATATTATTCCGGCATAATGAAATCCCGCAGGTATCTCCGATGCAATTTGAGTGCGGTTTGCCAACTCATAATCAGCCTGTAAAACAGTAACGGCTCCGGCACTCGAACCACTCAAAATAATTTTAGAAGTATCAATGTTTAATTCAGCGGCATGTTTCAGTAAAAATCCGGTAGCACTAAACAAATCTTCTACAGCCATATTTATAGCATTACGGATAGTTTGAAGCCTTTTAGTTCCTTTTAGCTTTACCCCTTTCATTCCTAACCGATAATCGATTGAAGCCACCACATATCCGCTGTCGGCCATAGCTTTTAAATAGGGTACATTATATATGGTACTTTTTGAACCCATTTTAAATCCACCGCCAAATACAAAAATCAGGCAAGGCGTATTCGGTTGAACATGTGCGGGCGTATACACATCCATAGTCAAATCGCAGGTATCGCGTTTTACATACACGTAATTTCTAATTGTACTTTCAGCAAATATCCCGCTAAAAAAACTGAAAGTCAGCACAATTAATATTAGTCGTCTCATATTTATAATTTTTCTGCAATATTATACTTTAAAACTGATATTTTGAGAATTGGACCAATCAAAATTATTAATATTTTCAAAACTGCTCTGATTTTTGTACCTTTGCCACTCAATTCACGAAAACTATGGGACGAATTCTGGCTATTGATTACGGACAAAAGCGTGTAGGACTGGCAGTTACTGATCCACTTCAGATTTCGGCCAACGGACTCGATACCGTTCTTTCTTACGAAGTGCTGGATTTTCTGACAGCTTATATTGCCAAAGAACCCGTTGAGAAATTTGTTATTGGACTGCCAAAACAAATGAATGGTCTGGATTCAGATTCTATGCAGTTTATTCGCCCTTTTGTGGTGGGTTTGCAGCGTCGTTTTCCCGATATTGAACTAATTTATGTAGACGAACGTTTTACATCCGTTTTAGCCCACAAAACCATGCTGGAAGCCGGTTTAAAGAAAAAAGACAGACAAAACAAAGAATTAGTGGATAAAATTTCGGCTACCATAATATTACAAAGCTATCTTGAAAGTAAAAACTTTCAACTTTAAAAACTTTATGAACTTTTCTAACTGAAGATAATGATTTTACCTATTTATACTTACGGCAATGCAGTGCTTCGCAAAGTTGCTGAGCCGATTAATTCTGATTACCCGAATCTGAGTGTGTTGATATCCAATATGTTTGACACAATGTATCATGCCGAAGGTGTTGGACTGGCTGCTCCACAGGTAGGTTTGCCTATTCGATTGCTGGTTATTGATTTAGCGCCATTTAAAGAAGATGATCCCGAGTTGGGTGCATTTAAAGTAGTGATGATTAATCCACAGCTGCTTGAACGCAGTGAAGAGGAAGTGGTGGGCGAAGAGGGCTGTCTGAGCATTCCGGGCATACATGAAACGGTTTCACGGGCAGTAAAAATCAAAATCAAATATGTAGATGAAAACTTTGTTGAGCATATTGAAGAATTTGAAACCTATAAAGCACGTGTAGTTCAACACGAATATGATCATTTAGAAGGCAATTTGTTTACCGATAAGGTTACTCCTATCCGCCGACAGTTGTTGAAATCGAAACTAACTAATATTGTCAAAGGAAAAGCAAGCTGTACCTACAAAGTGAAATCGGCGTAACAGCAATTCAGGCATATATTTATACTAAGAACCGCAAAGTTTGAATTGATATTCAACACTTTGCGGTTCTTTTTTTCAATAATTACAGTTATAATCTATCTTTGAATCTCCTCCTCTTTTGTTTGAATAGTCTCATTGAAGAAATGTTTTGCAGTTACAACTGCTAACCAACCGATTGCAGCATAATACAATATATTCAGTAAAATCCAGTGAATATAGAATGTTCCGATCTTATCCGGGGCAAACATACCTCCCTGAAAGTTCCCGTTTATCGGAAAATAAATATATAAGACATCCACAAGATACTGACCACAATAAGTCAGGTATTTTAATCCGATATTACTGAATGAAGAAACAAAATGAAGTCCGTGACTGATTTTCAAATTCAGTAAAAAGATAAAATGAAAAACTATGAACTGAAAAGCAGCAAATGTATATTGAGCCAGGTTTTTCTTTTTCAGGAAGTAATAAGCAACTGCAAAGCATATACCAAACATAAGCGACTGAACCAGAATGGGTAATGCAAATTCATTCAATATGTTTTCGGGATATTCATAAATTGACTCGTTCAGCGCTTTGGATATCCATAAACCAAATAAATTCGCCGCATAATTGATAAATGTAAATGTCAGAATGGTTTTGATCAAATACCTGATTTCCGTTTTTGTGATGTTGAGTGTCATATCTTTTTCTTTAGTTTCTAAAATAAATTAATGCTTCACCGACAATAAAATTACTACCTCCAATAAAGAGCATATCATCGGTTTCAGAATCAGTAATTGCCGATTTTATCGCCTCTTCTACAGATAAATAAGCATTTCCACTTAAACCTGTACTTTTAGCTTGTATTTGTAGCAATTCTGCCGGTAATGCCCGTTCAATTGAGGCTTGAGTGAAATAATAAATTGCCTCTTTTGGTAATAATGCCAGTACTGCTGAAATATCTTTATCATTAACCATGCCAATGATAATACGAAGTGTTTTATAATTTTGCAGTTTAAGTTGTTCCACTACATATTGAATTCCTGCTACATTATGACCAGTATCTGCAATCACCAGCGGATTTTGCTGCAACTTTTGCCAACGGCCTTCTAATCCGGTTAATTCACAGGTATTTTCGAGTCCGACAGCTACATGTTCATCTGATACTTTGAAATTCAGTTTATTTAGTTGTTCAATAGCAGTCAGCGTTGTAGCAATGTTCTTCAACTGATACAATCCGAACAGATCAACTGTATATCGCTTATTATCAGAAGATTCAACAATCATTTTCTGATTGTAGTATTCTTTAAAAATAACACTTAATTGATTTTCTGCATACAGAATAGGAGCATTTTCCTGCTTAGCCTTTATTTCAAACACACTTTTTGTTTCAGGAGTTACTTCACCAATAACCACCGGTGTGTTCGCTTTAATTATTCCTGCTTTTTCAAAAGCTATCTTTTCAAGAGTATCACCCAGAAAACCAACATGATCGAAACTGATATTGGTGATAACCGATAATTCAGGTTGAATAATGTTCGTACTGTCTAATCTCCCCCCCAAACCAACTTCAATTACAGCTATATACACTTCACAATCAGCAAAATAATTAAATGCCATTGCCATGCTAACTTCAAAAAAT
>CAZTDH010000103.1:0-7298 GCA_964612615.1 uncultured Paludibacter sp.
TGGACATCAACGAATGGCTTACCCGGAAGTGGTGATTTTCAGAAAGTATGTTCATTCGACGGTCAATTACTTTTACAGCGTGGTGGTAAAACATATAAAATGGGGAGCAATAATCTGTGGACTTCATTTCTGCCGGATGTAAATGCTAGCTACATGAATGTTTCAAATCAAACCCTGAACATATTTGATGGAACTTCAGCTTATATTACCGACCTGGCATTTAATACAAAAACTATAAATTCTATTGGAGCAATTTCAGATGCAGAATATGATGCAACAAATAATACTTATTACTTTGCAGCCAACGCATTGGGCATTATTGCTTACAAGCAAATCGGAAGCGAGACACCGGCTATAAATTACTTTAAGCCTGCAGGACCAGCTGTGAATATCCCTTGGGACATGACTTTCTCGGGTAAAAAACTGTTTGTTGTTCCGGGAGGTCGTTGGGCAGGTCAATATAACAGAGATGGTAATGTAATGATGTATGAAGATGGTATCTGGACAAATATCTTTTCTAAACCAATTCAAGATTCTACAAAACATGCTGTCACTGATTTTTGTAATGTTGCAGTTGATCCGGGTGACAACAAACACTTTTTTGTTACATCTTATGGAACCGGACTTTATGAATTTAAGAATAATGCGTTTTCTAAATGGTATACTCCAAATACTGATAAATGTAATCTCGAATCAGTAATCCCATCTGCTCCACTTGATTATACACGTATTGATGGTGCGGTTTATGATAAAGATGGCAATCTGCTTTTATCAAATAGTAATGTTTCTGGAGGAGTGAAAATACTCCAGAGTAATGGTATTTGGGCAAAAATCACTAATAGTGCTGTAAATAAACCCAATACAGGCAAAATATTAATTTCAAATCAAAACCCAAATCAAAAATGGGTTTTATCCTATCGTTATACTCCCGGATTGGCCATATACGATGATAATGGAACTTATAATACTGAAAGCGATGATAAATCGACCTTCATTTCGGGATTTACATATCCGGAAATAGACAATAACGGTCTGACCAAGTTAATATCGATTTTTCCATATTCTATATTTTCGATAGCTCAGGATAAAAATGGAGTTATTTGGGTTGGAACTGATATGGGACCTTTTCTCTTTAATAATTTAAATAATGTTTTCAATTCAGGTTATACATGTTCACGGGTGAAAATTCCAAGAAACGACAGTACAAATCTTGCTGACTACTTACTTGTCAATGAAAACATTAAAGCCATAGCGATTGATGGTGCTAATCGTAAATGGATTGGAACAGGAAGCTCCGGTGTATATTTAATGTCCGAAAATGGTCAACAAACCATACAACACTTCACCATGACTAACAGTCCGTTGCTTTCAAATGAAATTATGTCAATAGCTATTAATCCTGTAAGCGGAGAAGTATTCTTTGGAACTTCACAAGGTATTGTTTCATATCAGAGCGATGCCAGCGAAGCAGGAGGCACTTTTGAAAATGTATATGCTTATCCAAATCCGGTACGACAAGGCTATACAGGAGTTATAACTATTACCGGTTTAGTAGAGAATACGCAGGTGAAAATCACGGATATCAATGGAAATCTTGTTTGTGAAACGGTTTCGAACGGCAGCATTGCCACCTGGGATGGAAAAGATTTACATGGCAGGAAAGTAAGTACCGGAATTTACTTGGCAATATGCGTTAATGCCGACGGATCGCAAAATACAATTACGAAAATAATGGTGATAAATTAAAAAAAGTTCCATACATTAAGTTTTGAAAATATGAATTTATCGATTGTAAGCTCAAGAAAAAGTGTAATTCAGCTCGTTTTATTTCTAACAATCAATGCTTTATATATTCTCAAATATGTTTCCAGAACCGGATTTAATCCTTACTTAGCTCTATCTGTTTATATCGTTTTGTGTTTAATTTTTCTTGGAGTTTATATAAAGACCGAAAAAATATCCGAGAAAGCATATAAGTATATTTATTGGGGACTGATAATAGCAATGATAGCTGCTATATCGGCACTATTAATAGCTATTGATCCATATTTAATCAGGGTTGACCGTTGGTCGGCTCTGACTTTTTTTTGGGATTCCATATTTCAGGGAAAATATCCTTATGCAACTCATACTCACGTTAGCCCAACCAATTTTGCATCACCTTTTCCACTCTGGCACCTGATTAGTCTGCCCTTTTACCTGTTGAAAGATGTTGGTACAGAATTGATTTTCTTCTTATTACTTCTGGCATTTGCATTAAAATACTACTTTTCGTCTTATCGAAAATCTCTTTTTTTTATTCTATTACTTTGCATATCACCGGCTTACTGGTGGGAAATTACTGCGCGCAGCGATGGAATGAACAATGCATGGCTTGTATTTATTATTATTCTTTGGATGATAAAAAACAAAAGAGACCTAACAAACAGTTTCGTTGCAGGGATTTTTATTTGTGGTATTATAGCCTCTACCCGACTCTCGGCACTACTACCATTAGCTATATTTTTCTTTCAACCTTACCTGAAATTGAGCGTCAAACAAAAAATCATTTTTCCAATACTCGTTTTTTGTGTAGCACTTATAAGTTTTCTGCCATTTATCTTTTGGGATACAAATACCTGGATATTCTTTTCGAGAAATCCATTTATGTCGCAAACAGGTAACGGAAATATTTATACGCTCATAATCATGATTCTGGTTGGATTAGCACTGGCTTTACAGTGGAAAAGTACTCAACAGTTTTTCTTTGTAACTTCTATTTTCATCTTACTATTCATGTTGTCGGCACAGATTATGAGAATAGTGTATGCGGGCGAGGGTAATCTGTTTAGTGATGCAATTTGTGACATTTCATATTTCAACCTGTCACTGCCGTATTTTCTCGCCTATCTAACTATGGATGTGTAGTTTTTTTATCTAATTAAAGAAAATGAAAACACTTAATCGCTTAGAATCAGACAAATACTTCCACTTACTTCCTGCAAATCTGAATTGTGCTCAATCAGTCTTAAGAGGATTTCAGAACGAATTTAATATCACTGATGAGGAAATTGAGGAATATAGAGCATGGGGCGGTGGACGAGCAGAAGGAGGAATGTGTGGTGCATTATTCGCAGCTGAAAGATTGCTTCGTCAGGCCGGAAAAGAATCGGTGGTAGAGGAATTCAGACAAAAAGCGGGTGGATTACTATGTACCGAAATAAAAGAAAAACAGTTCACTTGTGCCGAATATGTAGAAATGGCTGATGAACTTGTAGTGAAAAGGCTTTTTGAAAAAAAGAAATAAGTCAATCTTTTACTTTTATCTCATCGATATAAAAGTTACCCATCCGATTTTCTATTTCAGTGACATGTCTGACAAACAAAAAGTTAGCATTAGCTGAGCCTAAAGTAAAATCAGTTCTGCTGTAAGGTGTTTTTTTGGTCAATATATCTGTATAAAACACTTTCCCTTCTTCATTGAATTTCCGTATTGCTTTCTTATTCTCAATATCCACAATAGCAGCATACTCCATAATGCCGTAGTTATAATAATAGAGGTTTACAACCAAATTTCTCTCTTTTACAATAAACACTTTTTCCTTATTACTGTTTATCACATCAACCAGTTGTTTGTTATTCTGATAATCAGACTTATGGTTTGGAAAAATTGCAAAACTGAAATTCCAAACAAACATTGCAAGTGATATGTAGATAATGGATTTTGAGGAAATACTAAAAAAATACGGTAAAAACATGGCCATCAAATAAGGCAACATAACCATAAATTCACTGTTACCGGATGAAAAAAATGCAAAACACAACTGAAGAAAAAAGATTAATATGTGGATGCGTTCAAATGATGATTCGGCTCTTACTTTATTTATTTTCAGTGATTTGAATATATTTAAAATAAAGTATGCAAGGAAAACACCGGTAGCTAAAAGTAATATGTAAAATGCAGGCCACCACTTCAGAACATAAATAATTATTCCATGTATTTGAAAAAAGGTTCTGAACAAACCAATGAAAAGAAGTAATACGTTATTCAACCCAACCGGAGTCTGGTCGTTCGATGTATAATAATATTGAGCCAAAAATCGGAAAAGATGTGAACCCGTACATGTTTCGTGGTTATAATAAACCAATACCAAAACATATCCAATAAGTACTAAACTTGTTGGGAGTAAATACAACAGTACATTTTTGATTTTTCGGGTTGAAACAAAACCAAGAAAAAGACCAATACCCCAAAATAACTGAATTTGATGAAAAAGGCACGCCAATGAAGCAAAGAATCCACTCAGAAGAATGTATTTCGAGTTGTGTTCGGTAAAATATCTGAGTGCAAAATAAGATGAGCAAAGTGAAAAGAAAATCGGAATTATGTATGTTTCAGCTTCCACCGAAAATCGAAATACACCAAAACTGACCGCCACAAATACCACCCATACATCAGCATTTATTGTATTGGTCTTTCTAAGGATTGAACGAAGCAATATCAGGTTTAATACTGAAAACAAAGCATTAACACCCTGCATTAGACCCAGTGCATCTACTGATGGGAAAACAAATGATACTGATCGGTAAATTAGAAAATTAAAAGCAGTAAAAAAAAGATGGTGGGCGGCAAATAAATTAGTTGCATATTTCACATCGGCAGCATATCCGACAGAGTCAACCAAATGATTATTAGTTGGGAAAAAGAAATAAACTACTGATATAAAGAACAAAAACACATAAAACCATTGTTGTTTCAACAACGAGATTAGTTTGTTTCGTCCTGAAACACCATTGAAAACAGTCAACATGCTACTTTCTGTTTATCAGATTCATAAATTCTTCACGGGTTTTTGCCTGCTCAAATACGCCTGTAAAATCGGAAGTGGTAGTAATGGAATGTTGTTTTTGAACGCCACGCATCTGCATGCAAAGATGCTGAGCTTCTATCACAACGATTACGCCCATTGGGTTCAGGGTTTTTTGTATGCAATCTTTAATTTGTGTGGTCATGCGTTCCTGAACCTGCATACGACGGGCGAAAACCTCCACAATGCGGGCAATTTTGCTCAATCCGGTAATCTTTTTATTTGGAATATAAGCCACGTGTGCTTTGCCAAAAAACGGAAGCATGTGATGTTCGCACATCGAGTAAAAATCAATGTCTTTCACAATTACCATCTGACGGTAATTCTCGGTAAACATGGCCGATTGAATAATTTCCTCGGGGTTTTGCTCATAACCCTGCATCAAAAACTGCATGGCTTTTGATACGCGTTCGGGTGTTTTCAGTAGTCCTTCACGATTGGCATCTTCGCCCAACAGTTTTATTATTTCGAGGTAATGTTCAGCTATTTTTGCGGTTTTCTCATCCTCGAAAGGAACCGGTTGGTTTATATTAAAATCCATCATTGTTTATTTAGAAGGAGAAACATTAATTTGTTCAGGAACTACATAAATTTCACTTTTCAGTGCTGGTAAAGACTCAATCAATTGATTTCGAAAAGCCTGTGCTTCAGCTTTAGTTTTAAAATCACCAATACGAACTTTCCAAAATGGCGAAGTATAATTCACATAAACCGGCTGATTTGGGAATACTTCCTGAATTTGTTTTTCGATACCGAAGGCGTTATTTTTAGCTGTTCGCTGTATGTTGCTTGAGAAAACCTGCACTCTGAATCCACTGACTGTCAGGCTTTTTTTATTTACCAGCAAGGTTTCAATTCGTTTATCCTGATGAATTGTAACCGTGGCATGAGTAGTGGAATCTGTTGCAGAAAGCGCTTCGAAAATGTTTGATGCTTTCGCATCTGCATTTTCCTGCGCTTGTAAAACACTGACAAACAACATTAAAGCCCCAAAAACTGAAAGAAATCTGATTTTCATTCCTGTATTTTTTTAGGTTGCAAAGTTATGAAATTGTTATGGGTTTTCTGTCAAGTTTATGAATTTTGTTCAAAATCAACCTTATAACTTTCTGTCAGTCCATTATAATGATAATTTTTAATTATGAATTATTAATTATTAATTGCTTATTGCTTATCTTTGTTCTTGTTTAAATTTAAACTTATGTCAAAACCCAAAATAGCTATTATTGTTGCCGGAGGAAAAGGCGAACGCATGAATGCAGATATACCCAAGCAATTTCTTGAAATTCAGGGCAAACCTATATTAATGCACACTCTCGAAGTTTTTAATCGCTTCGACGCTGGTATACGATTAATTCTTGTTTTGCCTGAAGTTCAGATCAAGTACTGGAATGAGCTGTGTGCAAAACATAATTTCGGACTTAAGCACCAGATTGTAGCGGGCGGACAAAGCCGTTTCAATTCCGTAAAAAACGGACTACAAGCTGTAAAATCTCCCGCAATGGTGGCTGTTCACGACGGAGTTCGTCCGTTGGTGAGTGTTGAAACCATTGCGCGCTGTTTTGAGACTGCCGAAAAATTCGATACAGCCATTCCGGTTGTTGATTTGGTGGATAGCATTCGGCAAGTGAGTGAAAACGGTAGTAAATCGGTTGACCGAAACGCATTTAAACTGGTTCAAACACCGCAGGTTTTTGATGCTGAATTGTTGCAGAAAGCCTACGAACAGGAATATACTCCACAATTCACCGACGATGCTTCGGTGGTAGAGGCTTTTGGAACAAAAATTCAGTTGGTAGAGGGGAATCGTGAAAACATCAAAATCACCACGGAATTTGATCTGAAAATGGCTGAATCAATAATGTAATGACAGGTCGCGACCTGTCACTACCAACTAAAAATGGCAACTAAAACCAACATACAATTTCTCGACACATTAAGGGCATTGGCAACACTTGGAGTTATTATTATCCACGTAAGTACGCCGGTTCTGAAAATGACCTATGGAAAAAATATGGAGTTTTGGTGGATTGGAAATAGCATTGACAGTTGTGTCCGTTTTGTAATTGCTATGTTTTTAATGTTGAGTGGAGCTACCATGCTAAGCAAAACCTACAAATTGGGTGATTTTTATCTGAGACGATTTATGCGGGTTTTGGTTCCCTTTTTGTTTTGGTCGGCAATTTATTGTATTTATTTATGGCATAACTTGCCCACTAAATCTCAACCAACCGACCTGTTTTCTGTCTTTAGCTGGGCATTAAATCTGTTTGTAAATCAGGGTATTTCCAGGCATTTCTGGTATATTTATATGATAGTGATTATTTATTTATTTACACCGCTTTTAGAAAAAGCAGTTCGCAAATTAAATGAAACCACTTTATGGACAATACTTATAATTTGGGTATTGATTAATGCGGCACAAACCTTTCATTTGTTTACAATTTCCAG
>CAZTDH010000104.1:0-7264 GCA_964612615.1 uncultured Paludibacter sp.
TACTTGATCCAATTGTAAAAATCGAAAAAGGATTGGTATTCAAGTTTAAAAACGTGAATTTCAACACAGGAACAGCCGATTTGACTGATGAATCACTGGTGATTTTGAATATGGTTTCAACTATTTTGCTTGAAAATCCAAAATTACAGATTGAAATTTCGGGTCATACCGACAATGATGGTAAGGCATCTTCCAATCTTGACTTATCGAAAAGACGTGCAAAAGCAGTTTTGACGTATTTATTGAGCAAAGGTGCAAAACCGGCACAAATGGTATCGTTTGGATTTGGACAAACCAAACCAATTGCCACGAACACTACTCCGGAAGGAAAAGCCGAAAACCGACGAGTTGAATTTAAAGTATTAGGAATGTAGCATTTTCTTACTTTCAAAGAAAACTCCGATTCAATTTATTTGAATCGGAGTTTTTTGTTGAATAAAAAGTCATTTTACTTGACTTTCAGCAAAATTCCCTTACTTTTGAACGTTTTCCGCCTTTAACTGTTATAAATGACAAATAAATACATTCTGAAATGGAAGAATTAGAAAAAAAGACAATTCACAAAAGTTCGATTGAAAATCAGATACTTGTAATTTTTGGGTCGAATGGTGATTTGGCGAAACGCAAGTTATTACCGGCTATATTCCAGCTTTATCTGGATAATTTATTGCCGGAACACTTTGCGGTGATCGGGGCGGGAAGTCAGGAAAAAACGGAGGAAACCAACCGTGTTGATGTTCGGAATTCGATGATAGAGTTTGCCAAAGTTGGTACAACTGAATTTCCGGATAAATTTGAATCATTTTTGGAACATGTTTATTATCAAAAGGTTAATAATCAGACCGAAGAGGATTTTGGGTTGTTGAAAAAATACATCGATAAGCTATCGAAAAAACTGAATATAACTCAGAATATTATTTACTATTTTTCCATTCCGCCTTTTCTGTACGAAGTGGTGGCGGCTCATTTGGTCAAATTCGGACTGAATACCGAGGAAAATGGTTGGAAACGCATAATAGTTGAAAAGCCATTTGGTTATAGTTATGATACAGCGGTGGATCTGGACAAAAAACTTCGTGCCGGATTTAATGAGGATCAAATTTACCGTATCGACCATTATCTGGGCAAAGAAACGGTTCAAAATATCATGGTGACACGCTTTTCCAACGGTTTTTTTGAACCTATCTGGAATAGGAAATATGTTGACAGGGTGGAAATTACCGCTTCCGAGAAGATTGGCGTTGGAGGTCGTGGTGGATATTACGATACTTCGGGTGCTATACGCGATATGATTCAAAATCATCTTCTTCAGGTGCTGGCCGTGGTGGCTATGGAACCGCCGTCGATATTTGATTCCGAGTCCATTCGAAACGAAAGTGTAAAAGTGCTGCAATCGTTGCGACCGATAAAACCAACCGAAATAGCCGAAAATGTGGTTCGTGGTCAGTATATTGAAACAATGGTGGACGATGTGATTCAAAAAGGCTATCGGCAGGAAAAAGATGTGAAACCAAACTCCAAAACCGAGACTTTTGTGGCGATGCGGGTGTTTGTAGATAACTGGCGCTGGAGTGAAATTCCGTTCTATATCCGTACCGGAAAATGTTTGCCTGAGCGGGTAACCGAAGTGGTGATTCACCTGAAACCTGCTCCGCATCAGCTGTTTAAGCAGCGTTGTGTGGCGCAATCCACCAACATGATTATTCTTCGTATTAGTCCCGATGCCGGTGTGGCAGTTGATTTTGGGATGAAAATTCCTGGTGCAGGTTACAAAGTGCAAAATGTGAATATGGCATTTCATTATTCCGATTTGGCTTCGAACAAAATATCCGAGGCGTATGAACGTTTATTACTGGACTGCATGATTGGCGATTCCACGCTTTATGCTCGTGCAGATGCCGTGAAAGCAAGCTGGAAATTTGTTGACCCGATTTTGCAGGCATGGAAAAATAACTCCGAAATTCCGTTGTATTTCTACGAAGCCAATACCTGGGGACCAAAAGAAGCCAACGCACTGTTTAATAATAAGGAATTGAAATGGCGTGCGCCTTTCAAGAAATTTAAAACGGAGTAGGTGATTAGATGATTAGACGATTAGTTTACAGTCAGTAGGTTCAACACATTAATACATTATCAAATCACACATCAGCACATCAACACATCAATACATCAACTAACTATGTCACCAACTATCCATATATTCGACTCTCCTGAAACCACTGCCCGTGCAGTGGCTGAATTGATGTTGCTTAAAGCAAAGGAGAAAGCTAAGCTATCGCTACCGTTCAATGTAGCCTTGTCGGGAGGTAATACGCCTAAACTGTTGTTTCAGATTTTGGCAGATGAATATGTTGATAAAATGCCCTGGCATATTGTGCGATTGTTTTGGGTGGATGAACGTTGCGTACCACCCACTCATACTGAAAGTAATTTCGGGATGACTTACGAGAATCTGCTGAAACAAGTTTCGATTCACGATTCTAATATCTTCCGAATGACCGGTGAAGCTGATCCGCAAAAGGAAGCCACGCGTTATGCTGCTTTGCTCGAAGCTCAGTTACCGATGGTCAATGGTTTACCGAAGTTCGATTTAGTACTGCTTGGTATGGGTGACGATGGTCATACAGCATCTATTTTTCCCAATAATCTGAGTCTGCTTCAATACGAATCTACCGTTGCGGTTGCGGTTCATCCTACCAGCGGTCAGAAACGAATTACACTTACGGGCAATGTAATTAATGCAGCAGGTCAGGTCGTTTTTCTGATTACAGGTTCGTCGAAATCCTCTGTTTTACGACAAATTATTCAGCACGAATCCGGATTTGAACAGTATCCGGCTTCTTATATTCAATCCGGTTCAGTTGCATTCTACCTCGATAAAGCGGCTGCCAATGAGCTTCCGCTATGACATTACGCCAACAGTTAGACGAGTTTTACAATCAATTTGATATTCCTGCTGAAGGTGGTGTGGACGACAAAACCTTTGTTGTGCCACTTCCTCTTTTTACATTGACTTTGCCTAACTTCCCGTGGCGAAAACGGATGCTTTATGTTCATGATTTGGAACACATTCTGAACGAACAGGATACAAGTTGGAAAGGTGAGATATTTATAGCTTCGTGGGAAATCTCGACAGGATTTCTGAAAAACTTCCCAGTATTGATTTTTCCACTCTGGACCATGGGATGGGGGCTTTGGGTACATCCCGCAACAGTGTTGTGGGCTTTTCGTAAGGGTCATTCGGATAGAGGAATTGCACGACTACCAATTGAAAAGGAAGTACTACTGGATTTCGATTTAGTTCAACTTCAGAAACTTACCCTATATAAACGTTCAGGTCGCTCACCATTTTTCTTTTACTTCAAACTGGCAGGTTGGACGTTTATCAGTCAGCTTGTTTTTTTATCTCCGGTGTTAGCTGTAATTGGCTTACTGTCAATTTTCCTCAATTTTTCAGGATGAATAATCGTTAGCTGAAAGTTATTTGCTATTTTTGGTCGTTATATCCCAATCAGGGAATATTTTAAACCACAAAAGGCACATAATAAAAATTATTCATATCATGAAAACTCCAAGCAAATCGTTATTTACCTTGTTTTCGTTAGTTATTGCTTTTAATGCATTGGCAGTTAAACCCATTGTTAGAACCGACGGACATCGTTCGTATTTTTATAAACCGGATTTTGCTAATTGGGTGTATATTCTGAAAGACAAAAATGTGGATGTATCGAAAGTGTTTAAAATGGACATGGGTGTTTTGAGTATTTCCGGCGAATCGAGTGGCTATTTGCGAACTAAAAACGGTTATTCCAATTACGAACTACGTTTGGAATACCGATGGACAAAAGTGTTGGCAAACAGCGGAGTACTGGTTCATATTCAGCCAAAAGACACTATTTGGCCGGTGTGTTATCAGGTGCAGCAAAGAGCAGATGCAGCCGGTGATATCATTTGTATGAACGGACTTTGGGCAAAGGAATGCAAAGACTCGGTGAAGTTTACTGTGCCGAAAATGAAAGCTTCCAACGAAAAAAAGCTTGGCGAATGGAACTCGATGCGAATACTTTGTAAAGGCAAAACTATCAAAGTGTATGTGAACGATGAACTGCAAAACTATATTACAGGTTTGACTGTTAACAACGGTTTTATTGGTTTCCAGAACGAGGGTAAACCACTCGAATTCCGCAACCTGTTTATCCGTAAACTTATTGGTGACGAAAAGTAGATTCTCACCTTTATTTTCTTTTACAAAAATTCAATTAATTCTGACGCTTTGTCATTAATTTAAGCCCAAAATATATTTATTTTGGGCTTATTTAATTCATTTAACCGAAAAGATGTAAATATGTATTTAATTTATTCTCACCTTTGCTAATTCTTTCCCATACTTTTTCTTCGTGTTTCATCTTGATTATAAATAACATAGTTTATTTCTAATGGAAGTGCGGCGTCAGCACCTTAAACTCTGACAAAATGAATATGAAAAAGTTTTACCTAATTTCAATGCTTACTTCCATCTTTATTTTTAGTATTAATATTGAAACCACATTTGCACAATGGACAACTCAAACTAGTCCTTTGGGAACAGAAATTTTAGGAAAAATGCAATTTGTAAGTGCCACCGAAGGTTGGATTGCATGTGGTAATAGCGGCAACTTGCTTCATACAACAAATGCAGGAACTCAATGGAATGTTGTTACACCATTTCCGGCTGATACTTCCATGAGTAATCCATCTGACGTTGGATTAACCATGAGTTGGCCAAATGCAACTCACGGTTGGGCATTAAAAACATACGGCAGTTTAAATGACCCTAATGGAGCAACATTATACCAAACTGCTAATGCCGGAACAAACTGGACCAAGAAAGATTTCCCAAAACTAGTGCCTTCAGTAACTTACAGTGCTGCCGATTTGGTGGGAACATGGCAGGTTCATTCGGTGTATGTGGATAATCCGAATGATGGTCATGTTTTCAATGGTTTTGGCTATGGAAGCACAACAATTGCTGCTGACCGATCTTCAACATCAACTATGACAAATGTGACAAATAGTGGCACACAAACAGCTACACGAACTTCAACTTCAGCGTCGAATGTTTCATCAAAGGGAATTATTACAATACCAGATAATGATATGAATGGTTTTATCAGTAGCGACAAAAACTCAGTAATTTTAACTAACACAGATGGAAGCGGAGGGTATAATCTTGTTGTCTGGCAAAAAGTAAATCCTTCAACGGTTTATTCAACTGCCGATTTGCAGGGAACCTGGCAAATGCATTCTATTCATACACAAAGTAATGCTGTTTGGACATACGGAACAATTGTTCTCGATGCTACCGGAGTTGGTACCGTAAACGGATTTGCACCTAATAACACTCAATTTAGCAGTGCAACTTCGTTATCATTATCATCTACCGGTATTGTCACTTCCAGTGGAACAGATGTAAATGGTTTTTTGAGTGCCGATAAACAAACTATTTACCTGACTCAGACACAAAATGGAAGTTATTGCCTGAACGTGTTTCAGAAGAAAGTAACCGGAATTACTTATTCAGCAGCCGATTTGGTAGGAATATGGCAATTACATGGTGTAACGATTGGTAGTTCGTCATCAGCCTGGGTACATTGTCAGTATAAAATAAATGCGTCCGGAAGCATATCAGCAACAAAAATGTCAAGAAATAATGTAGCAATGTCCGACATGACCAGCTCTATTTCAATTTCATCCGATGGAACGCTAACCGGTTTTGGAAGTTCTGATGCCAATGGATTTTTAAGTGCAGATAAAAGTCTCGGAGTTAACACGTTATCTGATGGTTCGGGTGGATTATACTTATCAATTTATCAAAAAGATTTGTCAGCAAGTGGCGATTGTGGAATGCAAGTTCAGTTTGCCGATAATTATACCGGTTGGGCATCCGTTTACAATGCACTTTATGGAAGTTTTAAAATTTACAAAACAACAAATGGCGGTACAAACTGGGATGTAATTAATGGAATTACAAATCCTGTCGGTGGATTTTATTATTTTGTTGATGCATTGAATGGTTGGATGTTTGGCGCTTCTGCTACAACTATTGGTTCAAACACGGATATACTTCACTCTAATGATGGTGGCTTAAGCTGGACCACCCAAGCAACCAATGTTGGATTAGTGAAAGCAATATATTTCTCGGATGTATTGCATGGTTGGGTTGTAGGAAGAAATGCTTTATTAATGAAAACTGTTGATGGTGGCGCAAACTGGACAACACTGAGCAATACAAATCAAAATCAGGCAGCACAATTTAGATCCGTTTTTGCTTTAAATGCAAATGTGTGCTATTTTGGAAGTTCTGTTTCCGGGACTTCCACTGAATATATCTTGAAAACAACTGACGCGGGAAATTCCTGGACACCCATACAAGTTCCACCTGAAAATAATGTTTTCAATGTGGTTTTCTGGGACGAAAATAACGGTTGGATTTCAGGTGATTATGGTAAAATTGCTCATTATAGCAATAATACCGGAATTCAGAATCCGTTGAGTAATGACAAATCAGTGTCAGTCTATCCAAATCCGGCAATAGATTTTATCAGTATCAAAAGTGAATCTGAAATATCAAATGCCAACATCTATGATATTAGTGGAAATTGTGTTCTCAATAAATCATTAGAAAATGGCAACCGGATTGATGTTCGCATGCTGCCTACAGGAATTTATTTTATTAAAATCCCTGCTGTCGATACTAATACTTTCTGTAAATTTGTGAAACAGTAATTTAATGTATAATCTTCCCAGTAAACCGTAAACCGGCATTCTGAACTTTTACAATAAAAATTCCCTGATGCCGGAATGTAATGTTCAGGCTTGTCGAACTTGCTTTGGTTTGATACAGGCAAATACCTGTCAGTGAATAAATCTGAATAGTTTCGTCGCCATGCAGTTCTGAAATGCTGAGTTGTTCTTTCCCGGATAATATTCTGATGGCAGGTGCATTCAAATCAGTTACTTTGGTCTTTACCAGCGTATGTGCTCCTATGGTTTCCGACACTCCTGAAACAGATGAACCCAATGTGGCACGAACCGCATAAAAATACTGTGTATTGTCGGTCAAACCCGATACTAGTGCTGTATTGGCTGTAACCGGCAAATTCTTTTGCACATAAACAGTGTCCTGATTTCCATAAGTGGCTGAAACATCGTCAATAGCAAGATTTCCACTTCCCACTTTATTGTATTTAAATTTGAATGCAGTCATTCCCTGTTCTTTGGTAAA
>CAZTDH010000105.1:0-5221 GCA_964612615.1 uncultured Paludibacter sp.
TACGAGATCGCTTCAGGTGACTGGAGTTCAGACGTGTGCTCTTCCGATCTGCTGCTCCTGGCTACGGATTTACATTTGGGGTTATTGATAAAAATATTATCAAAACGGCTATGGATAATGGTTGGCTGTCGAAAAACGATTCAATTGTAACGCCTGCCACCACAGCTTACACTTCTGATTTGGATATTAAGGCTTCGCTCGAACCATTTGCCGGATTTAAAATTGATTTGGATGCCAAACGTACTGTAGCATCCAATACTACTATTCAGTATAAATTTGATGGAATGCCTAAAACCTTTACCGGAACGTATAATATTACGCTTATGGCTCTGGCAACTGCTTTCAAACCTATCGGAACTGCTCAGCAGAATTATAATTCCGAACCGTTTAATAATTTGTTAAGCAATCGTCAAATAATTGCCGACAGGTTGAAGGAAACATATAAAAATACAAATGTACCAACGAGTGGATTTCTGAAAGGAAATACATTGACAAATACGGAGATTTTAAACGCAACAAGCATAAATCTGAATTCAGCGGATGTATTAATACCTGCTTTTGTGGCTGCATATACCGGTCGCGATGTCAATTCGGTTGATACAAATCCGTTCCTTTCTATACTTAGTTTGTTACCAAACTGGAGAATAAGCTATGACGGACTTTCGAACATAGGTTGGTTTAAAGAAAATTTCAAATCAGTAAGTTTGACTCATGCATATACTTGCCGCTACAGCATTGGTTCGTACACTTCGTATTCAACCTGGGTGGGAATGGGTAATGATGACAGTGCATTGGGATATGTGCGAGATGTTCAGAGTGGCAATCCAATACCTTCATCACCGTATGATATTAGTGATGTTTCTATCAATGAGCAATTTAGTCCGCTCATTGGTGTTAATGTAGCCATGAAAAACAGCATGACCGGTAAACTTGAATACCGCAAACAACGCAATATGGCGCTTAATTTGTCCAGTACACAGTTAATCGAATCGGCTTCCGACGAGTTTGTAGTTGGATTGGGTTATGTGTTGAAAGATTTTGATGTGATTTTGAAACTTAAATCGGACAAACAGACAAAAGTGAAAAACGACCTGAAACTGAGTGCCGATTTATCGTACAAAGACATTAAAACTCTGTTACGCAAGGTAGAGGAAAACCTTACTCAGGCATCGAGTGGAAATAAAATGTTTACGTTGAAAATCATTGCTGATTATGTGTTTAGCTCAAAAGTAAACATTCAGTTGTTCTACGACAAACAAATGAGTACACCACTTATTTCATCGTCTTATCCGGTTTCTTCATCTAACTTTGGTGTAAGCTTCAAGTTTATGCTTACAAGGTAAATCCAGATTTCTCAAACATTTTAGTAAACCTATTGTTAGATAGCTAAAAACGATTTTGTATGATTAAAAAACACCTATTGCTTGTTGCTCTTTTTCTTTTTAGCACAACAGTTTTCTCTCAGATTTTTGAACCGGTAAAATGGAATTTTGAAATGAAGAAAACATCGGCAACTACAGCTGATATTCAAATAAATGCCACTATTGACGATGGTTGGCATGTGTATGGTCTCAACATTCCGAAGGATGGTCCTCGCGCTACTTCTATCGTTTTCGATAAGATTGAAAATGCACAGAAAGTGGGAGAATTACTAGCCCCATCGAAGTTGGAAAAACAGTTTGATGCTAATTTTAATATGGAGTTGAACTGGTATTCTGAAACTGCCATGTTTGTGCAGAAGATAAAATTTACCGACGCACAGAAGGTGAAAGTGAAAGGGCAGGTGGAATTTATGGCTTGCAACGATAAAAACTGTTTGCCACCTACCAAAAAACAATTTGCGCTAACTCTTGCTGCTGACAATACTCCTGCGACTGCAGAAGCTGTAAAACCGGTTCTAACTACAAAAACATCAGATTACTGGACTCCCGTAATTAGCGAACTTAAAAGTTTTGGTGATATAAAAGATAGCACAACTACTTCGTTTTGGCTGATATTTTTGGCCGGACTTGTAGGAGGTTTTCTGGCTTTGTTCACACCCTGTGTCTGGCCGATTATTCCAATGACTGTCAGTTTCTTTCTAAAACGTTCAGAGAATAAAAAGCGTGGTCAGCGCGATGCTATTTTGTATGGATTAGCAATTATTTTTATATATGTAACGCTGGGCATTCTCATTACTCTGATTTTTGGTGCCAGTGCGCTCAATAGCTTATCTACCAATGCCATTTTTAATCTGATTTTCTTTGGATTACTGGTGCTTTTTGCTGTTTCATTTTTTGGTGCTTTTGAAATAACCTTGCCTTCTTCTTGGTCAACAAAACTGGATGCTAAAGCCGATTCCACAGCCGGATTTGTCAGCATTTTATTTATGGCATTTACGCTGGTATTGGTTTCATTTTCGTGTACCGGTCCTATTATCGGAACATTACTCGTACAGGTTTCATCAAGTGGTTCAATTTTGGCACCGGCTATTGGTATGTTAGGATTTGCAGTTGCACTGTCCATTCCGTTTAGCTTATTTGCGCTGTTTCCATCCTGGCTCAAATCACTTCCAAAATCAGGCGGTTGGCTCAATTCAGTGAAGGTGGTGCTGGCCTTTTTGGAATTGGCATTAGCATTGAAATTTCTTTCAGTAGCTGATTTGGCTTATGGCTGGTGCATTCTCGACCGTGAAGTGTTTCTGGCTATATGGATTGTTATTTTTGCTTTGTTGGGTTTTTATTTGCTTGGCAAAATACGGTTTCCACACGATAGTGAATCAAAACATACGTCTGTAGTGGGTGTATTTCTCGCCATAATTTCATTTGCATTTTCTGTGTACATGATTCCCGGACTTTGGGGTGCACCGCTCAAGGCAATAAGTGCTTTTTCACCACCACTTTATACACAAGATTTTAATTTATATAACGATGAGGTTCATGCCGCTTTTACCGATTATGATTTAGGTATGGCTTATGCTGCTGAGAAGAAATTACCGGTAATCGTTGATTTTTCGGGTTTTGGTTGCGTGAATTGTCGTAAAATGGAAGCATCGGTTTGGACTGACCCAACAGTGAGAGAATTGTTGAAAAAGGATTTTGTGCTGATTTCACTATTTGTTGATGACAAAACAGCATTGAATAAACCATACGATGTACAGGAGAACGGACGCACATTCACTATTGAAACTATTGGTGATAAGTGGAGCTATTTGCAACGACACAAATTCGGAGCTAACGCACAGCCATTTTATGTAATGCTAAACAATGACGGCAAACCGCTAAATAAGCCGTTTACATTTGATGAAAATCCATCACATTTTGTAAACTGGCTAAAAAAACACTGACAATTATGCATCATTTTCTGCCATTATGCCACCCGACTTCTGCCAAAAACGGAATTCGGGTGTTTTGGCAAAATTATTGTTGATAAGTAATTATAGCAAATCAGAAGAAAAACAAATTTTAAATATGAAAAAACAAAAACATACGGATGAAAATCCGGAAGTAAAAGAAGCTTGCGAAAATTGCGAATCAACCCAAACAAATGATTCAACCGAACATGCTGCTGATCAGATTATTGATGAAGTTGAACAAATGAAGCAGCAATTGTTGGATATGAATGACAAAAACCTGCGTTTAATGGCTGAGTTCGACAATTACAGAAAACGAACGCTTAAAGAACGCATGGATTTAATCAAAACAGCCGGTGAAAAACTGTTGGCAGAAATGCTTCCGTTGGTTGATGATTTTGAACGTGGACTGAAAGCCATGGAAACTTCGGATGATGTTCAGGCAGTGAAAGACGGTGTAGATTTGATTTATAGCAAATTCATTGCTTTTCTACTTCAAAACGGTGTAAAAGCTATTCCTACTGAAAATGAAGTTTTTGATACAGAATTTCACGAAGCCATAACCACATTTCCTGCTCCAACCGAAGATCTGAAAGGTAAAATAATTGATTGCGCATCAAAAGGTTACACGCTGAATGATAAGGTGATACGTTTTTCAAAAGTAGTAGTAGGAGAATAATAAAGTATAAGATGCAATAAGTAAGAGCAAAATAACTTCTAAACTTTAAGCATCTAAACCCCCAAACACAGAAAACAAAATAATATGTCCAAAAGAGATTACTACGAAATACTTGGAGTATCAAAATCGGCTTCGGCTGAAGAAATTAAGAAAGCATACCGCCAGAAAGCTATTCAGTTTCACCCGGATAAGAATCCCGGCGACAAAGCTTCGGAGGAAAAATTTAAAGAAGCCGCTGAGGCTTATGAAGTGTTGAGCGATGACCAAAAACGCCAGCGTTACGACCAATACGGTCATGCCGGCGTTGGTGGAGCATCTGGTGGCGGATTTGGTGGACAAAACATGAACATGGAGGATATTTTCTCCCATTTCGGTGATATTTTTGGCGGACATTTTGGTGGATTTGGTGGTTTTGGCGGAAGCCAGCGTGGTGGTGGACAACGTGTTCGTCGTGGTTCGGATTTGCGTGTAAAAGTGAAACTTAATCTGGCTGAAGTTGCCTCTGGAGTTGAAAAGAAGATTAAGGTAAAAAAACAGGTAATGTGCTCGCATTGTAATGGTGCAGGTGGAACTAATCTGACTACCTGTTCAACCTGTAATGGTCAGGGACGTGTAATGCGGGTTCAGAATACCATTTTAGGACAAATGCAAACTGCATCGGAATGTCCAACCTGTGGTGGCGACGGTAAAATTGTAAAGGATAAATGTTCTCATTGTAGCGGCGAAGGCATAGTGCGTGAAGATGAAGTAATTACCATTAATATTCCTGCCGGAGTGATGGAAGGAATGCAACTTTCGATGAGTGGCAAAGGGAATGCAGCGCGTAGAGGAGGAGTGAATGGTGATTTACTGGTTTTGGTTGAAGAAGAAGCACATCCTGAATTGATTCGCGATGAAAATGATTTGATTTATAATTTGTTGCTTACAGTTCCAATGGCTACTTTGGGTGGTTCGGTAGAAGTGCCAACAGTGGAAGGCAAAGTAAAAGTAACCATTGCTCCCGGAACTCAACCCGGCAAAGTTTTACGGCTTCGGGGAAAAGGATTGCCAAATGTAAATCGATACGGAACTGGTGATTTATTGGTAAATATAGGTGTTTATATTCCCGAAAATCTGAGTAAAGATGAGAAAGCAGTAATGGAAAAACTCGCCACATCAGCTAATGTAAAACCTAATGCATCGGCTTCTAAGAACTTCTTTTCCCATTTTAG
>CAZTDH010000105.1:5321-7240 GCA_964612615.1 uncultured Paludibacter sp.
GCAATTTCAGATTTCAAATGCTCATAAGCTCTGACTAATTTTTCGCGTTCACGATACAGCTTGTTTTCACCTTTGGTAGTCATATCCTTCAGATTGGTGCGGAATGACTCAATTCGACGGTTTGAAGCATCTACATTCAGCGTTTCGAATTGCTTATCAACTGCTTCGCGGTATTCCTTATAAACCTTATCTTTTTCTTTGAAAGGAACGTGACCAATTGTACTCCATTCGGCCATTATGGCCCGTAAACCGGTTAATGATTCTGCGGGGTTGTCCGTTTTTTCAAAAGCTGCAATTTTAGCGATAAGTTCTTTCTTTTTGGCCAGATTTTCAGCTTCCACATTACGCTGACCTGACGTGTTTTTGTTTTTCTGTTCGAAGAAATAATCACAAGCCGTAATAAAACGTTTCCAAAGATCGTCAGAAAGGCGTTTTGCCACCGGTCCGATAGTTTTCCATTCTTTTTGTAACTGTATCAGTTTATCACCTGTTTCTTTCCAATCAGTACTTTCTTTCAATGCTTCAGCTTTTTCGCACAATGCTTTTTTCTTATCTGCATTCTGAGTCAGTACATTTTTGGTTTCCTTGTAGAATTCTGCTTTAGCAGCAAAAAATCCATCACAGGCTTTACGGTAGCGGTCAAACACTTTCTGATTTACTTTGCGTGGTGCAAATCCAATAGAACGCCATTCTTCCTGCCATTCCAATACTGTTTTAGTTGCCTCGTCCCAGCCTTTGTAGTTATTAAGATGACTAAAATCAAAAGCTTCAATTTTTTCACACAAAGCCGTTTTAACTTCATAATTTTCATCTTCCAACTTGCGTATTGAATCGAAGTAGGATTGATGTTTTTTGTTAATAATAGTCGAAGCTTCTTTGAAACGGTTCCATATTTGTTCACGCATTTCGCGGGCAACAGGTCCAAGTTCATGCCATTCTTCGTGTAGTTTTTGCAAATGCTGGAACGCTGAAATTACATCTTTTTCGCTGGCTAGTTTCTCAGCAGCATCACAAAGTAAATTCTTTGATTCCAGATTTTTCTTGAAATCATATTCGCGAAGTTCGTTGTTTATTTTAATTAAATCCCAAAAAGACTCCTGATACAGATTGTATTGTTTCCAAAGTTCAGTTGATGCAGCCTGAGGTACCTGACCAATTGATTTCCATTTTTGTTGCAATGTGCGGAACTCATTAATATGAACAGAAACGTCGTCATTACTGTCAACCAACACTTTCATTTGTTCCAGAATGTGTTGTTTCTGAATGAGATTTGTTTCCTTTTCTTTTTCTAACTGGGCAAATAAGTTAGCTTTTTTAGTGCGGAATGTATTTAAAAGCGACTTGAAGGTTTCTTCCAACTCATCTTTTGGAGTTATGAATTCACTTTCCTCACCATTTTCTTCGATAAAAGTTTTTTTAAGTTCTTCTATTTCAACTTTTGCTTTTTTGTAAAACAATTGCTTAATAGTTTCCACTTCGTCTTTAACAGCATCAACTTCTTTGTCGATTAGCTCTTTAAGCGATTCAATTAATTGTACTTTTGAGCTTGCAGCATGATGTGAAGGAGTTGTTTTTTCTTCTTCATGTTTTTCTTCGGCAACAATTTCCGGGCTTATTTCCGGAACTTCTGTGGTTTCTACTGCAACTTCTTCTTTTTTAGGGGTTTTTGCTACCCTTGGAGCTCTTGTTTTTTTGGAAACTTCCACTATCTCAGCAGTTTCAGTAACTTCAACAGTTTCAATTGGTTTTTCAGTAATTACGTCTGGTACAATCTCAGAATCCTTGTTTAAATCAAGTGGGTTCATTTTCAATGTTTTTTATAATTTAGCTGTTGCATTTCTGCAAAGAGTTCACAATTTTCGGAAGCTAACAAATTAGAAGCCACAAAAATAGCAATTTATTTTAAAATAATGTTATTA
>CAZTDH010000106.1:0-7236 GCA_964612615.1 uncultured Paludibacter sp.
TATTTTTCAAATTCAATCGACAAAAATACAAAAAAAATAGTAACTTTGCACCTCATTTTTCAGTACAATTTAAACTGAAATCTGTCTTTTTTTGTTTTTCTCACAACTTGTAACTCGTAACTCATAACTAAATAGTATGGCTTCACAAGAAGATGTTTTTAAAAAACTGATTGCACACTGTAAGGAATACGGTTTTGTATTCCCATCGAGCGAAATTTACGACGGTCTGGGTGCCGTGTATGACTATGGTCAGAATGGTGTTGAACTGAAAAACAACATCAAAAAATACTGGTGGGACAGCATGGTGTTGCTCAACGAAAATGTGGTTGGTCTTGATGCCGCCATTTTCATGCATCCAACAACCTGGAAAGCTTCCGGTCACGTAGATGCTTTCAACGATCCGTTGATTGACAACAAAGACAGCAAAAAACGCTACCGTGCCGATGTATTGATTGAAGACTTATTGGCTAAGTACGATGACAAAATGAATAAGGAAGTGGAAAAAGCTGCAAAACGTTTTGGCGAAAGCTTTGACGAAGCCGTTTTTCGCTCCACCAACGAACGTGTATTGGAAAATCAGGCTAAACGCAATGAAATCCATGCCCGTTTTGTAAAAGCACTGAATGATTCTGATTTAGTGGAACTGAAAGCCATTATTGAAGACTACGAAATAGTTTGCCCTACCAGCGGAACACGCAACTGGACCGATGTGCGTCAGTTCAACCTGATGTTCTCTACCGAAATGGGTTCAACTGCCGATGGCGCTATGAAAATCTACCTTCGTCCGGAAACGGCCCAGGGTATTTTCGTGAACTTTCTGAACGTACAAAAGACAGGTCGTATGAAGATTCCTTTTGGTATTGCTCAGATTGGTAAAGCATTCCGTAACGAAATTGTGGCACGTCAGTTTATCTTCCGTATGCGCGAATTTGAACAAATGGAAATGCAGTTCTTCGTTCGTCCGGGTGAAGAAATGAAGTGGTTTGAACACTGGAAAGAATTCCGTCTGAAATGGCACAAAGCCCTTGGACTTGGAGACCAGAAATATCGCTTCCACGACCATGACAAACTTGCTCACTACGCCAACGCCGCTACCGATATTGAGTTCGAAATGCCTTTCGGTTTCAAGGAAGTGGAAGGAATTCACTCTCGTACCGATTTCGATTTGAGCAGTCACGAAAAATTCTCAGGTAAAAACATTAAATATTTTGATCCTGAACTGAATCAGTCCTATACTCCATATGTGATTGAAACATCGATTGGTGTGGATCGTACATTCCTTTCCATTATGGCAGCTTCGTACAACGAGGAAACACTTGAAGGTGGCGATACCCGGGTGGTATTGAATATTCCTCCGGTATTGGCACCGGTGAAAGCCTGTATTTTGCCGTTGGTAAAGAAAGATGGTCTGCCCGAAAAAGCGCGCGAAATTATGAACGATCTGAAGTTCGATTTCAAATGCGGCTACGACGAAAAAGATTCTATCGGAAAACGTTATCGTCGTCAGGATGCTATCGGAACTCCATTCTGTATTACTGTGGATCACGACACCATGCAGGATAACTGCGTAACCATTCGTTACCGCGATACCATGCTGCAGGAACGTGTTGCCATTGCCGATTTGCACAAAATTATCGGTGATTTGGTAAACATGAAAAACTTGTTTAAGAAAATTGTAGACTAATCTCAATAAAAATGTTTTTACTCGCGGGGTAACTTTTATTAGTTATCCCGTTTTTTATTTTACAATATTCGTTTCTTAATAAAAGTGATATTAATTACTACATTTGCGTCGAATATATTACTTTTTTAGAACAATTAATACTACATTTGCGTTTTAATATTTTCACATTCACAAATCTTTTCATTGATTTTGAAACCTTCAAATTGCAGATATTATGAAACAGAATATTAAGTTCTACTATGTGTTGATAGCTGTGTTATTTCTCGTATCAAAAAGCTATTCTCAGGTGACAGTAAGTGGTTCAACGAGTGCCAATGGATCATACGCCAGACTTGGTTTGGCATTTACAGCTATAAACGGAGCTTCGCAAACCGGAAATAATATCGTTATCACTATAACTGCCAATACTACTGAAACAGCCGCAGCCACATTGAATGCCGGAACATGGACTACTTTAAAAATCTATCCAACAATTTCAGGACTTACAATTAGCGGAAGTCTGACGACACCGCTTATCGATTTTAATGGTGCAGATAATGTTACGCTCGACGGTAGGGTAAATGCCAGCGGAAGCACAAAAGATCTTATTATAACCAATACAAATACTTCTACTACCGGTGGAAATTCAACTCTCCGTTTTATAAACTCGGCTGAAGATAATACCGTAAAATATTGCTATATTAAAGGAGCGCATAAAAGTACTGCAAGCGGTATCATATTCTTTTCCACAGCGACATCAGGAAACGGGAATGATGGCAATCTGATTGAATATAATGACATTACCAGTGATGCTGCCGGACGAACACTGACCGCTATCTACTCAGCAGGTTCTGCATCATATTCAAATAGCGGAATCACCATTAGCAACAATAATATTTATAATTTCTGGAATGCTACTGCAAGCTCGTATGCAATACTACTAAGCGACAACACAACAGACTGTACAGTCACAGGCAACAGTTTTTATGAAACAACATCCCTTGTACCTACCGGAACCTATATTTATCAAATGGTCAGAATTTACACTGCCGGAACATTGGGGAATAATTTCAATATTTCAAATAACTACTTCGGTGGAACAGCTTCTCAATGCGGTGGAACAGCTTTAAACCTGGGTACAACCGGCACAGTTCGATCTGTAACACTTGATCCTATACGTCTTGGTGTTGGAACAGGGACATCCACTACCGTCCAGGGAAATACTGTGAAAAATATCAGTTTCCGTAGTTCAAACACAGAACCATTCCGTGCTATTTATGCAGTTTCGGGGAACTTAAATATAGGCACGAGCTCAGCCAATACAATTGGCGATCAGGCTTCAACAAGCTCTATACTTATAACTGCTACAGCGGCAACAGCTAATTCATACGGTATTTATTCAACAAGCGCAGGCACTGTTACTATTTCGAACAACACATTCGGTTCTATCACAGTAGCGAATTCAACTGCCACAAATGCACATAATTTTTACGGCATCAATTTCACTAATACTGCAGCAACAGTAACTGTCAGTAGTAACATTATTGGTTGCCCACTTATTACCAACAGTATAAACGCCACTTCGGGTAGTACTTCCAATGCTCAGAGTGTATATGGAATTTATAATATTGGAACAGGCACAGTCAGTTTTACTGACAATATAATTGCCAACTTAACCAACGGAACAACAAATGCCACAGCAGCTACAGCAGGAGTTGTTAGCGGAATTACTTCCACCACGGGAACAAACACAATAACGGGAAATACAATCCACGATTTGACCATTGCCAACCGGAATACATCAACCACCAATACAGCCGCAGTTAGTGGAATAGCCCTGACAGGTTCAACCCTAAAAACAGTTTCGGATAATATTATTTACAATTTATCCAATTCTTACACAGCATTTGCTGGAAATGTTGTTGGGCTTTATTTTACAGGAAATACCGGATCTAATATCGTTTCGCGAAATTTTATATATAATCTTTCAGTAACCGGTGCATCGCCTGCCTCAGCATCAATTTATGGAATAAAAATGGCTGCCGGTGCAACTACTTATTCAAATAACTTAATCAGTCTGGGGGGAAACACAGCCACAACTCTGTATGGAATTTACGAAACCGGAGCAGCAAGCAACAACAACAGTCTGTATTTCAATACCGTATACATTGGCGGAAGTCTTTCTGCCGGAACAAGTAATAAATCGTATGCCCTCTATAGTGCGGTAACAACGAACACACGAAACTTCAGAAATAATATTTTTTCAAATGCACGTTCTACTACCAGTGGATCAGGTTTACACTACGGTGCATATTTTAATTATGCTGTAAATACCAACCTGACGCTTGATTACAATGATTATTATGCACCCGGAACAGGAGGTGTTTTGGGCTACTATAATGGTGGAAACAAAGCATCGTTGCCAATTGTAACGAGTCTGGATGCAGCCAGTGTCACCTCAAACCCTACTTTCACTTCTGCCGGATCAACAATTTCAACTGATTATCAACCCGGAGCAACGCTAAGCGGAGTGACAGGAACAGGTATTACAACAGATTTTGATAATATATCAAGAAGCGGTTCATCTCCAACTATGGGAGTTTGGGAATATTTCCCAAATCCGGTGGAAGTATGGAACGGAACAACTTTCCGCGCCTCCTACTTAACATTAAAAGGTGCTTTTGATAAAATTAATGACGGAACATGGACTGGCCCGTCGGGCGATTTAATTATCAAATTCAGAGGAAACACAACCGAATCGGCAACAGCCGTATTGAATGCAAGTGGTACAGGTTCATCCAGTTACACACATTTACACATTTATCCTGCCCGAAAAGGCGTAAGCATCGCCGGTTCGCTGGCAGCACCGCTGGTTGATTTGAATGGATGCGATAATGTTGATTTTGACGGACGGAAAGATGGAACCGGCTCAACGGCTGAATTTGTGTTTACAAACACAAGCACATCTGCCACAGCAGGAACTTCCACCTTCAGATTCAGTAATGACGCAACCGGCAACACCATTCAATACAGCACTATAAAAGGCTCAACAACAGATGCTTCAGCCGGTATTATTTTCTTTGGTACAACCACAGGTACAACAGGGAATGATGGCAATACACTTGAAAATAATTTAATTACAAATTCATCAGATGCAAACAGACCACTTAATGCCGTTTTCTCAGCCGGAACATCGACAAAGGAGAACAGTCAAAACATCATTAACAGCAATTCTTTTTATGATTTTCTAAACAGAGGTACTGCTTCTAATGGTATCAACCTGGGAGCAAATTCAAGCAATTGGACTATCAGCAATAATAGTTTTTACGAAACAAGCTCATTCGTACCCACTTCCGGTGTTACATATAATGTTATTCAGCTTAACAATACGTCAGGTGTAGACTTTACTGTTAGCGGAAATTCCATTGGCGGAAAAGCTGCGGTGTGTGCCGGTTCGGCATGGACAAAAACAAACGCTCAAAACAATGCATTCACTGCCATCAACATTAATGTTGGAACTGACACGGTAAGTAATGTTCAAAACAATGTTATCCAAAATATCAGCTGGAGCAATTCAGGTGCTGCAAGTTGGACCGGACTTAATATAGCTGCCGGAAAAGTCAATATCGGAACAACATCTGGCAATGTGATTGGAAGCACAACCGGAACAGGATCAATCACTGTAACAGGTGGGGCTACAGCAACAAATGTGTATGGCATAAGTATCCCAACTACTGGAGTTGTTGACTGTGAGAATAATACGATTGCTTCAGTAACAGTTGCAAACGCATCGACACTTGCTTCAAATTTCTACGGAATTTACAAATCGGCAACATCCGGCACAACTACAATAACCGGGAATACTATCGGTAGTAATTCTGTGTCAAACAGCATCAATGCAAGTTCAGCAAGTACCTCCAATGCGCAAACGGTTTATGGCATCTATTCTGCCGGAACAGGAACAGTTACTGTAAGCGGCAACACCATTGGCAATATGAACAATGGCACAACCAACACTACAGCCGGAACGGCCGGGTTAATCAACGGAATTACAGCAACCGATGGAACGCTGACATTGTCGAACAACACCATCAGAAATCTAACCATTGCCAATGCCAATACAGCTACCAACAATAACGCATCGGTTATTGGAATTGCACTGACGGGAACCTCTGCCCCAAAAACAATTTCCGGCAATACAATTTATAAACTATCAAACACGTATGCCTCCTTTGCAGGAAAAGTTACCGGGCTTTATTACGAAGGAAGCACTTCGGGAACAAACACCGTTTCCAAAAGCTTTATTCATAGCCTGACAACTTCGGGCACTTCGGGAGCTACACTGACCGGAATTCAAATAGTATCGGGTGTAACAACTTACTCAAACAATATCATCAATCTTGGAAGCTCAAATCAAAATGTGATTTATGGTATATACGATACCGGAGCTGCTTCTCAAACCTGTAATCTGTATTTCAATACTGTTTATATTGCCGGAGTTGTGGCGGGAGGTGCTTACAATTCATACGGTTTTTATTGTGCAGCAGCGGGTAATACACGCAGTTACAAAAACAATATTTACTATAATGCCCGATATAGGAGTGGCGGTTCAAGTTCTCATTTTGCAGTATATTATAATGTCACCGGAGTTTCAAACCTGACCTCCGACTACAATGATTACTATATTTCTGCAGGAACAGGTGCTGTTTTGGGATATTATGGTGCGAACAGAACAAGCTTGTCAGCTTTTAAATCGGCCATTACCCCGCAAGATGCTAACAGCCTGAACACCAACCCTACTTTCACATCAGCTGGCTCAACAGTTGCCACCGATTATCAGTTGGGAGTGAGTGTGAATGGTATTAGCGGAACCGGAATTAGTGTGGATTATGGTTCAAATCCAAGAGCTTCTTTTGTTACTGTTGGTGCATGGGAACGAAATCAGAATAAATGGAAGGGAACTACGAGCAATGACTGGAATACATCAACAAACTGGACAGGAAATTTAGTACCAGATGTAGATGCTACCATTATATTTGATGATGTACCATTGCAGCATTGTCAAATGGATCAAAATCGTTCAGTAACGAATATTATCAATGCGCAATCGACCTACAGAGTGGTGACAAACGGACATAAACTGACGGTAAAAGGAAATCTGAATTTCACCAACGGGGCACAAATCGATGCTTCATCCACAAATTCAACTGTCGAATTTGCAGGTACATCACAAAATATTCCTGCAGGATCATTTTATAATGATGCCATTTATAATCTGGCCATTAATAATCCGAACAATGTGGTATTAAATGGAACCTTGCGCTTATTAAATGCAATTACAGCACCGTTAGGTCAATTGGATGCAACAACGTCTCAACCTGTTGTATCGTATGCAGGCTCATCTGCTCAATCCATTGAAGGAGGTCGGTATCTGAATGACGAAGTTACCAAACTTACCATTGATAATGTAAGTGGTGTGACGCTGAACACAGATTTTACGGTAGACACATTACTGACTATAAATTCAGGTAAATACCTCGATATTTTGACCGAAACTCAAATGAATGTACTTG
>CAZTDH010000107.1:0-7012 GCA_964612615.1 uncultured Paludibacter sp.
GCAGTGAAATGGTACGTGACCGGGTTATTAAAGCCCGTCAGATTCAGGAGCAACGGTTTAAAGATATTGATGGTGTGTATTGCAATGCTCAAATGTCGTCAAAGCAAATGCGCACTTTTGCGCAGATTGATAAAGCCAGTTCGGAGTTGTTGAAAAATGCGATGCAGCGCCTGAACCTCTCAGCCCGTGCCTACGACCGCATTATCAAAGTGGCCCGAACCATTGCCGATTTGGAAGATTCCGAACCAATTCTTTCTAATCATATTGCGGAAGCAATCAATTACCGCAATCTCGATAGAGAAGGTTGGGCGGGATGATTTTAGTTATCAGTTGATAGTTGACAGTACTTTTTTATTGATTAACTAATATATTTCTATTAAAAATTTACCGACCCCGTCGCTTTAAGCGACGGGGTCGGTTTATATATTGGTACACGTTACAAATGTGCGCCAGCGTGAGTAGATACGCAACATTTTGAGTATCTACCTTGGTTTATTCCTTTATAATTTTTCGTTCAATTGTACCTTCAGCAGTAATTATCTTAGCAATATACCTTCCTTTAGGCAGCTTAACTACTGAGATATTTTCATTCCCTAGCACTTGTTTGCTGAATAGTGTTTTGCCATTTAAGTCAGACACTGAAACGGTACTTGTACCTTCAACACCACTAATTTGAAATGATTCGGTCATTGGGTTGGGATAGAGATATACTTTTTTATCAGATAATGTTGGAACGGCTGTTGACATTTCAACGATATTTTGAAAATCTTTCCATAAAGTGGCACTCTGGTATTTTGCCTTTGAGCCTATCGGCACATAAAGCGTACAAGATGCATTATTAATATTATAAAACACATTTGAAGTGGAGGGTAAAACAATGGGATTAGGAGATAATACATATAATGATGATAAACTACTACAATTAAAAAAAGCTGAGGTTCCAATGTTAGTGATTGAAGATGGGATTTTTATTGAGGTTAAACTGTTGCAATCCCGAAATGCCATATTCCCAATTGAGTTAACTGAAACAGGGATATTATAAAGTGCGGCTTTAGAAGTTGGACATTGTATTAATTTTGTCTTCAATTTATCAAACAATATCCCTTCAGCACTTGAAAAATTCATATTACTATCATCTACGATAATAAAACAATTACTGCTCATAAAAACGTAAGATCCCATTGATAATACAGATGCTGGTACAATAACACTATTCATCCCACTACAGTATGAAAACGCCTGAGTTCCTATATATTTCACAGATGCAGGGATGGTGACAGCAGTCAGATTACTACACCTAAAAAAAGCTTGACTACTAATTGAATCAACTGTATTTGGAATGTTATACGAACCAACTTTATTTATTGGATATTTTATTAATGCCGACTGTTTTTTATTAAAAAGAACTCCGTCAATTGATGAAAATACTGGATTAGATGTATCAACATTTATTGAACAATAAACGAGCAAAAACGCAGATTCTCCAATTTTGATTACAGACGAAGGAATTGAAACTGAGGACAAACTTGTACAACTTAAAAAAGCAGACTTCCCTATTGTGGTAACTGATGAAACAATATTTATAGTTGTAAGGTTAGTACAAAACTGAAATGCATAATCTCCAATAGATTTGGTAGTTGAAGGGATTATTATAGAGTGCAATATCTTGTCGTTATAAAGTAAACTTTTACTTCCAAAAGCATATACCGGAATTTCAAAAGCTGGATACAGTGTTGTAATAGTATCATTCGTCCCTTTATTTCCACGATATTCTGTTAATACTGTTTCACTTATATCAACATCAGCAAGTAAAATCAAGCTATCGCGCATGGTTTTGAAATCCCGAGCATCAATATTCCCCGTAACTGTCAGGTTTGTTATTGTTGATTTCTCTGTTGCAGTTAGCAAGGTTGATAATGTTCCGGCAGTTGTAACATTAATGGTCTTCGATACCTGAGACTGAGCTATCAGAATAATCGATAAGCTGAAAATAAGAGTAATTAATTTCTTCATGTTGTGTTTGTTGTTTGGTAGATTTTAGTAGAGACGCAACATATTGCGTCCCTACAATGATTTTTATGCCTGTTTCTTTGCAGCAGCACGAGCTGTATCACTGCTGCCGTATCGCAATCGTGTGGCAAATTTTATTCTTATTTACAGTCACAACGAGATAAAATCACGCGGTAGCTAGGGTCAGTTTTTATATTGGCACATGTTATAAACGTGCGGCAGCGTGGAATTAAAAAGTTACCCTGAAATTCATTCCATATGCGTAATCTTTATTTGCAATCAAATTACTTTGCGGAATTATTGTTGGCTGAATTTGTAAGTATGTATTATTTGCAAGTTGATAGCCACGAGCGATATTTACTTTTGTTGCAATTTGTGCTGCATTTACAACGCTGCAAATATTTATAGTTAAACCTCCAATAAGTGCTAATGTAGCCGTAGATTGATCTTGGGTGGACAGCCTAACTAAATTGCAAACTATATTACTACCTAAAAATAGAAATCCAGCACCTACATCGCCATTGATGAATTGTCCAAGCCCTGGAATAAACAAAGAAGCAATTCCTGATCCCCACGCACTCTTTTTTCCACCAACCGGATTGATTGGATTTCCTAAAGAATATTTGTAAGTTTCCTGATTTGGATTAGACAACTGTTTATTATTGGTATTGGTTTGTTGTTGTTGTTGTTGTTGTTGTTGTTGTTGTTGTTGTATTTCTTCTTTGAATATATCTTTTGTTCCATTTGCATATCTTATCATTAGAACTTCAGATTTCAAAATAGTAAATATTGGACCTTCTAAGTTGTCAAATTTTTTGTATTTAATTTCTGTTTGTGTAACTTCACTGATTTTTGCAGAAATGTCTTCACCCGATTTCTTTGTAATAATGTCTTGAGAAAAAATTGAGGTAGTAAATAGACCTAATGTCAAAATGACAAATAAAATTCTCTTCATAATTCGATAATTTGATTTTTTTTTCTACTCTTTTGGTTTTTCGATTTCACCCGTTTTTTGAGTGGTTTCAAAGCTCCACTTAATTCGTTATTGTCACACGTTACAAACGTGCGCCAGCGTGAGTAATTATTCTTTTACAAACTTAGTTCTTGTTTTGAAAGAACCAAACCAAGCTTCAAGAATGTAGACTCCTTTACTCAAATTTTCAACATTTATGGAACTTGATTTTCCAGTTTGGTTAAATACCATTTTTCCGGTCAAGTCTGTGATAATGATTTTATAAAGTGTATCATTATAAGGAGTCTCTATCAACAATTTATTAACTACTGGGTTTGGGAAAACTTTGATTGATGATATTATAATGTTTTTATTAATACCAGATGGTGATACTGTAATTTTGCGAATTTTTTGACTTGCACTAACATATAAGTTTCCATTTATATCTGAAGCAATAACATCTGGATACTTAAAAAGTGCTGTAGAAATATCACCATCAGAAAAACCACTAACTGAACCTGAATAAGTACTTACAACGCCTGTTGATGTGATTTTTCGGATTCTGTTATTCCCCTTATCTGCAACAAATATATTTCCCAGAGCATCTATTGTTAGGCTTGAAGCATCATTAAATTTTGCATCTATACCTGCACCATCTGCAAATCCTCTATCAGAACCTGCCAAAGTACTTACTTCACCTGTGGCTGAAATTTTTCTTACTTTGCTATTGTCTGAATCCATAACAAATAAATTACCAGAGACATCGAAAGCAATTCCATACGGATTAAAAAATTTAGCCGAATTTGCCGAACCATCAACATAACCCGCTATACCACAACCTGCTATTGTACTTACAACTCCATCTGGAGTGATTTTTCGGATTCTTTGACTATCGGTTACATATAAATTACCATTTACATCAATTGTCAATCCTGCAGGTCCACTAAATTGAGCATTTATACCTTGTCCATCAGCTAATCCAACTACTCCTGAGCCTGCAAAGGTACTAACTTCACCATTAGGTGTAATTTTTCTTATTCTGTAATTTCCCAAGTCAGCAACATAAACATTTCCTTTGACATCGGTAACTAATCCATAAAGATACATAAATTGTGCTTCTGTTCCCTGCCCATCTTTATAACCAAAAATACCCGATCCTGCCAGAGTGGTTACATTGCCTGTTGGACTGATTTTTCGGATTTTGTTATTATTATAATCAGATACATAAACATTCCCTGTCGCATCAACAGCTAAACCAGTTGGAGTTGCAAATTGAGCAGTAGTACCAACACCATCAGCATAACCTTTTGCTCCTGAACCTGCTAAGGTAGTTACAATCTGTGCCTGAGAATTAAAGATAAATATAAGGATAGTTGTTATAATAGTAATTTTTCTCATAATTGTGAAATATTTGTTTTAAACTTTAGCGAGTCGTATTTTCTCTATTTTGCAAATATACAAATTTTATTGACTTAATATAACCGATCCCGTCGGTTGAAGCGGCGGGGTCGGTTTATATTGCAATTATATTTTTCCGTTCATTCCGGGTTTTTTATCGGAGTGAGTTGCGGCACGGTGGCTGGTTTGGCGTGCCAGTTGATAGCCGTTGAAGAAATCGGGGTTTGCGCGTTTGAATGGTGCAAGCATCACGTCCATTTCTTCGCTCAGCAGTTGCAATGCAGCCGATATATGATCGCCTATGCTGCTGGTGGCTTGTACTGATTTGTCTTTCTTCAGGTTAATATCCACGTTTTGGCTCAGATAGTTGGAAGCTAAGTCTTGTAGCTGTTCGGTTTCTTCGGGCTGCACATTCCATGTTTTCATTTCATCTTCGTGTTCTTTGGCTTTGGCGGCAAGTTGTAAGGCCAGATTCACCATATCGTTTTCACGCATGTCTTTCAACGAGGATTGAGGATAATCGCAAACAGTTTTCAGTGCGGTGTTGTTGGTTGACACTGCCACAGCTTTCAATCCGTCTGTAGTGCTTTTTATTAGTTCAACCAGTGTTTCACGTTTGGTTTTCTTTACGGCATGATCTTCTTTGCCACGCTCCACCTGCACCGGTTTCATCGCTTTTACTGTTGCCGCATGGGCTTTCAGATCGGTCAACTTAGCCATAATAGCCGGATTGTTTTTAATTAATTCGATGTTGCCTTCCAAAAAAGCAATAACAGATTCAATCATCTCCAGTGAATCGATTTCATTTCTTCTCATAATAAGTTTTTTTTAAGTGTTAGTATTATTTTAAAATTAGCTCTATTCTTTTATCCATTTCAGGGAATATGCTGAATTATCATTTAATATCGCCCGTGTGAGGTATATACCTTTAGGTAGCTTGTCGATATTTAATTCTACTTGCAATAATGAGTTTTGATATGCTGTGTTATTCACAAGTAAGCCTGATGCATTTCTAATTTCAACTGCTTTCACAACTTTATTTGCAGAATTTACGATCAGTTTGTTTGATATTTGTTTAATGCTGACTGTAGGTTGTTGTTGGGTTGCTTCCAATGCACTGTAAATGTAATTCCCAAATTCACCTGTTGCAGGTGTGATATACAACCCATGATCGGTAAGGAAATATCCAACTGAATCATTGACAAATTTAAACTTACTCACTCCACCACCTCCGGTAGTAAATATATTTGACCAGTTAGCTCCTCCATCAGTAGATTTGTATAAATCTACCTTACCTTCACCACATCCACAAGTAGTAAACATAACTGTGGTTGCATAGGCAATACTATCAGTCACAAAATGCAAGCCTTTTACTTCATCAATATTAATGTCTTTTTTTATCCAGTTTGTGTTATCATTACTATAGTAAAATGAATTAAATCCCAACATTGCCGTTTTGTGTTCGGTCATACTTAATGAATAGGTATAATTGGAACTGTTGTTAATAAGATTGTCTGTAACACGGGTCCAGTTGTTACCATTGTCTGCACTCTTGTAAATATTATTATAGTTTCCAACTATATACCCGGTTGAGTTTTTAAAATCCACATCTGAAAAGTAAGTAAGCGATGAAGCCAGATTCACTTTTTGCCAGGTTTGACCTCTGTCGGTAGAATGTAGTATTAAACTACTGTCACCTACAGCCCATATATTATCAATACTTGCAGCTGCAAGGGCCTTTATGTTATAGGTTGTACCAGAATTTATTTTAGTCCAGTTCGTACCTGCATCTTCAGATTTAAATATAGTTCCTTTATTTCCTACTGCTATTGCAGTATTCGAGCTGCAAAACAGAACATCATTTAAATAATTGTTAGGTGTGAGGTACTGTTTAGACAAGTTGTGACCATGGTCAACAGACTTAGCAATTAAGCCATTATATCCAACAATTAAAATAGTGTCTTTCCCCCTGATTGCTAAACTGTTCATTGACTCATAACGGAGTGTGTTTACCCACTCAAAACTGGAATTCGTTGCTGCTAATTGGCAAAATGTTGCCATACTGACGGTAATAATTAATAATATTTTTTTCATTTAATAAGGATTTATGATGATTAAAAACTTTATTTATTTAGTTGTGTCGGGTAAATTATCGTTTTGTGCTAAACCAAACCACTCACGCTGCTATCCCAACTGCTCACGCTGCCATCCCGACTACAAAAGTTGTTATCCCGACCGTATAAGATGCTATCCCAATCAGAAAAGATATTATCAGAACATGATACGAGGTCATCCCAGGTGCTTTCGATGCTATCCCGACTGCTTACGATGCAATCCCAACTGCTCATGATGCTACCCAAGTTGTATGCTTTGCTATCCTAATCAACGCTGAGATTAAAATTTATAAATTACATATATATTTAGAGAAACACTCTATTGTGAATTTGTTGCAAATGTAATTTAATTTAGATAATGGAAAATTAATCTGCTAAAAATTTTATTATAAATTAACTATTTGTGCGATATTTCATCCTTGCCATTTTGTCAATCAAATTCAATTCATTTCCTTTTTCCACAAAATTACATTACCTTTGTCTCCCGAAAGGAATTCGGCTCGCTTCCAGGGCTGTTTTTCTTTCTTTTTTCTAACTA
>CAZTDH010000108.1:0-6978 GCA_964612615.1 uncultured Paludibacter sp.
AGACAGCTGAGTTACAGTCAGCCCCAGTTGGCCACTTTGGTAACTGCCCAATTTTTCAAAAGCAGTGCAAAGATACATTTAAAAATCGGGACTACCAAACAATATTAGCCATTTTTAAAGCAGTTGTTGCAGCTTCTACACCTTTATTTCCATGAATTCCATCTGCACGATCTAATGCCTGCTGCATAGTGTTTGTGGTGATAACTCCAAAAATAACAGGACAAGAATCTTTTAGAAGATTAAGCTCTGTAACACCTGAAGTAACGCTTTGACACACGTAATCAAAATGTGGTGTATCACCCTGAATTACACAACCTAAGGTAATAACGGCCGAACAATCCATACCATTAAATGTGGTTTTCTGCAGTTTTTTGGCAGCGAATGTAAGTTCAAAAGTCCCCGGAACATGAATAACTTTAATATTCTCGGGTTTAACTCCTATAAGTTCAAGCGTTTCAATAGCTCCCCGAAGCATTGCATGTGTAATTTGTGGATTCCAGTCGGCTACTGCAATGGCATAATATTGACCTGCTACGAGCTCCTTATCAGGCATTAACTCAGCGTTATATTGCGAAAGATTTTGATATTGTGTTGCCATAATTTGTTATATCTTTATGTTGGATTAAATTTAAAAAAAGCTACTTCAGGTTATTGAAGCAGCTTTTAATTGGTTCGTTTTCAGAAAATTATTTTTGCACACGGGCAATATATTTATCTATATCTGAAGCTTCCGAGCTTTTAGGATATTTTTCTTTAATTTTAGTATACGCTTTTTCAGCTTTTTCTGGTTCGGTTAGTGATTCGTAAATCAATCCGGCTTTTTTCAGATATACAGGACTTAAAACTGCATTGTCTTTATCAGCAGCTTTTTCGAAATAACTGATTGCTTTTGAATTTTCGTTTAGATTCACATAACAATCACCGGTCAAGCCAATTACAGAAACTGAGAAATAATTATCATCGCTGCTATATTGAGAAAGATATTTAATTGCATTCTCGTATTGACCTAATTTATAGTAACATATACCCGCATAAGCTGAAGCAAGTTTTCCTGAAGGAGTAATACTATATTCAGAAGCAATTTCTTTGAAGCCTATCGATTGAACACCCTTGCCTTCAAGTGCTACGCGGAATGAATCTGTAGCAAAAGCAGCTTGTGCCTTTGTCATTTCATTTTCAGCAGCAATTTCACGCTTGTCAAGATAAAAGTTTTTAAACGACATTACAACTAACACAACAAGAATAACAATACCCACACCGGTAAGTATTTGTTTCTGATATTTTTCAATAAATGCCTCTGTAGATGTCAGTGCATGTTGAACGTTTTCCAATTCGTGGTGTTCTTTTTCCTCTTTTTTAGCCATAAGATTGTATTTTTGATTCTTTTGTTAATTCTGTTTTTCGTATAGAATTGCAAAAGTAGATATTTTCTTTTAGATTACGAAATTTTAGAAGCTTTTTTTACAAACGACTTACTGTTGGGATTTTCAAGTAAAAAAAAATCAACTTAAATCTCAATATTTAACTTAATATGTGGTTGCATACTGAATATTATATAAATTTATGCTGTATCTTTGTGTCAAAGAAAAACGAACCGCATTGTTCTGAGATTGGAAAACTCAACGTTAAAAAATTAACGAGTAGTGGCTGGTTTTTAATGGCGGGCTGCGCCTTCGGGTATCCAATGTGGACGGCAGATTACAAAGAAAACTGACACCTCAAATCCTATTTATTAGGAGTTTTCTCAACTAACGACAATGCGGTTTTTGTATGCCCTTACCTCTCAATAGTTTGAAGTATCTCAAACGCCTTTTCCACCGTTTTTACATCCGAAAATATTACTGAACGACGATGATTTTGTTCCCTAAGTTGACACTTACGTGGATTTGAAGTCATATATTGAAGTAACTTTCCAAACGGTTCTGACTGATAATAAGGCGATTGTGGATTGGCAACCAAAAATGCAGTCATTCGCTCATTTTTTAGCACCAGTTTTTCAATACCATAACGCATAGCTAACCAACGTAAGCGAACTACCAGCATTAAACTCTGACCTTCAGCCGGGATTTTACCAAATCGGTCTTCCATTCGTTTCTCGAATTCAACCAATTCTGCTTCTGTTTCAATATTGTCCAGTTCACGATACAAACTGATACGTTCGGATACATTTTCGATATAATCAACAGAAAACAGCACTTCCAGATCCGAATCAATCTGACAATCATTGACAAAAGCAGTTGAAGATATATTCACTTCACGTTCTTCAGCATACAATTCAGCAAATTCTTCGTCTTTCAACTCATGAATAGCCTCATTCAGAATTTTTTGATAAGTTTCATAGCCCAAGTCGGCAATAAAACCGCTTTGTTCTGCTCCCAGCATATTTCCGGCTCCGCGAATATCCAAATCCTGCATGGCTATATTGAAACCACTTCCCAGTTCGGCAAAAGTTTCTAAGGCTTGTAACCGTCGTCGGGCTTCTGGTGTGAGCAAGCTCATTTCAGGTGCCATCAGGTAGCAAAATGCTTTACGGTTACTGCGCCCAACACGTCCGCGCAACTGATGCAAGTCGCTCAAACCAAAATTCTGAGCACTATTAATAATGATGGTATTTACATTGGGAATATCGATGCCTGATTCAATGATAGTTGTGGCAACCAGCACATCGTATTCATAATCAATGAAATCTACAATAATTTGTTCCAGTTTATCTGCCGGCATTTGACCATGACCAACAGCCACACGACAACCGGGAACAAGACGTTTAATCAGATTTTCAATAACATATATATTTTGAATACGGTTGTTGATGAAGAAAACCTGACCATTCCGGTTCATTTCAAGTTGAATCGCTTCCCGTATCACATCTTCATCAAACAAGTGTATTTCAGTCTGAACAGGGTAACGGTTTGGCGGTGGAGTATTTATAATGGACAAATCGCGCGCTCCCATAAGTGAAAACTGCAACGTACGGGGAATTGGTGTGGCTGTCATTGTCAATGTGTCCACATTCACCTTCATCTCCTTGAGTTTTTCTTTTACCGTTACACCAAATTTCTGTTCTTCGTCAACAACAAGCAATCCTAAATCCTTGAATTTTATACTTTTACCTACCAGTTTATGCGTTCCGATAATAATATCTATATCTCCTTTGGCAAGGCGTTCCAACACTTCTTTGGTTTGATTTGTAGTTCGGGCACGACTCAAATAATCCACAGTTACCGGAAAATCTTTGAAACGCTCTTTAAAAGAGTTGTAATGCTGTAAAGCCAACACAGTTGTTGGAACTAACACTGCCACTTGTTTACCATCCGTAGCCGCTTTGAAAGCCGCTCGCATAGCCACTTCCGTTTTACCAAACCCTACATCACCACAAACCAGTCTGTCCATTGGCAGAATTGATTCCATATCTTTTTTTACATCAGCAGTGGCTTTTACCTGATCGGGAGTATCTTCATAAATAAACGAAGCCTCCAACTCTTGTTGTAAATAACTATCGGGTGAATATTGAAATCCCTGCTCAGCTTTGCGTTTGGCATACAATCTAATCAGCTCACGGGCTATATCTTTAACCTTAGTTTTAGTGCGTTCTTTAAGTCGTTCCCATGCTCCTGAGCCTAGTTTATTGATACGTGGAGCTTCACCTTCTTTGCCTTTGTATTTCGAAATTCGGTGCAATGCATGAATACTCACAAAAATAATATCCTCATCTCTGTAAATTAGTTTCACCATTTCCTGCATCTTGCCGTTTACATTGGTGCGTACCAATCCGCCAAATTTACCTACACCATGATCGACATGCACCATATAATCGCCAATCTGAAACTGATTCAGCTCTTTAAGCGTCATTACCACCTTGCCTAAGCGGGTTTTATCTGTTTTAAGCTGGTATTTATGAAAGCGGTCAAAAATCTGATGGTCTGAATAACAAACCAGTGATAAATCGTGGTCAATAAAACCTTCGTGAAGTGTATTCTTTACCGCTTGGAAGCTTATTTCATCTCCCCGGTCAGCAAAAATGGCTGTTATTCGGTCAGTTTGCTTCACACTATCACTCATAATGTAAAGTTTGTAACCGTCCACCAGTCTCTGATGAAGATTATCGGCTACCAGATCAAAATTCTTATGAAAAACAGGCTGTGGAGATGTTTTGAATTCAACTGACGTTTTCTGTTTAAAATAAGCCCTTTCGCACCACTCTATTTTTCGGAATTTATCTATCTGCTCCATTAAATCATCGCCCGAAATAAGCGCTTTTTTCAGATGTGGAGTTTGATGTCCCGATTCGTTTGATTTGATAAGTTGCTCATTATAAAGCTGATTCAGTCTTTCTCGCACAAAGCTGACATTTGTAAAGCTAAGAAGGGTATTCGCAGAAATAAAATCAAAAATTGCAACTAGTTCTATAGATTTATTTTGCTGAAAATCAGGGATTATAGCAACTTCTGGAACCTTTTCTTTCGATAGCTGTGTTTCAATATCAAAAATGCGGATAGACTCCACTTCATCTCCAAAAAAGTCGCACCGATAAGGCAATTCATTTGCAAACGAAAAGATATCAACAATGCTGCCACGTACCGAAAATTGCCCCGGTTCATAAACAAAGTCAACCCGTTGAAAACCATACTCCAATAACATTTCAACAATGAAATCAATTCCAATATTTTCACCAACATTCATTCGCAGCATCTGATTTTGCATGCTGGCAGCCGAAACCACTTTTTGAAGCAACGATTCGGGCGAAGTAACTATCAAACAGGGTTTTGTGGTATTAGCTAAGCGGTTAAGGACTTCGGTACGCAGGATTTCGTTAGCCGTATCGAGTTGAGTAAGCTTAATAGCCTTCTTGAATGCTGAAGGAAAATAGAAAACGTCTTCGGTTGAAAGAATCTGTTTTAAATCATTATATAAATACGCAGCTTCGTCAGCATCATCGAGTATAATAATGTGATTCTGAGGATTAGCGTTGAATAGCGAAGCAATTACGAGCGCAGATGAAGATCCGCTCAAACCGGAAATTTTTATATTTGGTTCGGGGGAAGAGAGCCAGTTTTGCACCTGCTTTAATTGCGGGTGATGGCTGTAAAGTTGTTGAAAATCAGCTAAATTAATTAGTTTGTAGTTTAATTGTTGAATTATGAACTGCCAATATACTAGTATTCAATCTTATCAGTAGTATTTGTCCAGTTTTCAAAAGCTTTAATAGCTTCTTCAGGCAATAATTGAATAGTTTTCACTTTTCTGTTTTCGGGTTTGAGCTCGATTTCGTCATAAATGAACGAATCGTCAAAACCAATGTTTTTGGCATCTGTTTTGGTGTTTCCATAATACATTTTATCCAAATGTGCCCAGTAAACGGCACCAAGGCACATTGGACAAGGTTCGCAGGAAGTGTAAATTTCACAACCGGCCAAGTCAAAGGTTCCAAGTTTTTTTGCAGCTTTGCGAATGGCATTCACTTCAGCATGTGCAGTCGGATCGGTGTATGCTGTAACACGGTTGACACCGGTAGAAACAATCTTACCATCTTTCACAATTACAGCTCCGAATGGACCACCACCTTTGTATATATTTTCGACAGACAAAGCAATTGCTTTGCGCATAAATTTCTTTTTGTAATCCATAAAATGAGATTTTGAAAGGGTTGCAAAGATACGATTTTTCTGAATAAAAATACTTTGATTGATAAGAATGCATTCCTTCAAGGTTTAAAATATGTTTCAAAAATGAATTAAATTGATTGTCCAAAATAAACAACAGATAATTTAACCTCAATTTCAAAATTCAAATCAGATATCAGTTGATAATCATTTTTGCAATCAAAACAATAAAAGCATGATTTTGGAGACTATTTGATTTTAAACTATAATAGAATGGCTAATAAATCAATAATTATCAACATATAACATTTGGTTAATGTTTAAATTGTTGATAAATATTCATCTAAATGAAATAGTCTTTAACACTAAAAATCTTATATTTGCACAAATTACTAACAAAAATTAAAACTACGTTTAATTAATTCAACAACTTTATGAAAAAAGTCTTTTCTTTTTTTGTTGTGATTATGATTGCTCAGCTATCGTTTTCGCAAGGATTGGTAAAGGGAATTGTTGTGGATAAAACCACCAACGAAGCTCTTGTCGGAGTAAGTGTTCTAAATCCTGCTACAGGAGTCGGTGTCGCCACCTCCCTCGATGGCAGTTTTGCCATTAAAGTACCAGCCGGCAAACAAGAAATCACCATTTCTTACATCGGTTACTTTTCAAGAACAATTCAGGTTTCTTCTAAAGATCTGGGAACTATCGGTTTAGAAAGTGAAGCTATCGGATTGAATGATGTAACTGTTACGTCATCTATAGCGATTCGCCGCAAGACTCCGGTTGCACTTTCAGTTATAGATCCTGTACTTATTGAAAACAAGCTGGGAACACAGGAATTTCCCGAAATTTTAAAATCTACACCGGGTATTTATGCCACTAAACAAGGTGGTGGATATGGTGACTCACGCGTGAATTTACGTGGATTTGAAGCTCCCAATATTGCTGTTATGATTAATGGTGTTCCAATGAATGATATGGAATGGGGAGGCGTTTATTGGTCAAACTGGGGCGCGTTAAGTGATGTTACCCGCTCTATGCAAGTTCAACGCGGGTTGGGTGCATCGAAAGTGGCTGCACCTTCGTTGGGTGGCTCAATCAATGTATTAACCCGTTCTACTGATGCCATTAAAGGTGGTTCGGTTTCTTACGGAATTGGTAATGATGGATATGCCAAAATCGGATTTGCAGTATCAACCGGTTTAACTGCCAATAACTGGGCAATAACGTTGTTAGGTTCAAAAACTACAAGTAACGGATACATTCAGGGAACTGAATACGAAGCTTATTCTTACTTTATTAATATCTCGAAAAAAATAAGCGATTCTCAGCAACTTTCATTTACCGCTTTTTCTGCTCCACAATGGCACAATCAACG
>CAZTDH010000109.1:0-6960 GCA_964612615.1 uncultured Paludibacter sp.
TGAATCCCAAATAATGGGATTTTTATTTGATAAGAATTTTTTTATTAACAGAAATACATCCCAATAAACGCAAAGCGGGAGTACAACTTTTGGTCGTACTCCCGCTTTCTTACATATTATTGTGCCTTATCCGTTTAGCACGGATGTTGTCACAGGCTTTGCCACAAACAATTTATTATAAACCCACACACTGAGATAGTAAAAAAGGAAGGCAGTGAGTAACCCTGCAAAAACATCAATGGCATAATGTGCTCTGATATAAACAGTTGATGCCAGTAAGGCTAAATAAAACGGTACTATAAAGCTAAAAACCTTGAAGTATCGCTTATTAAAAATATGAATCATAATTAAAGTAGAAATTCCCACATGCGAACTTGGAAATGCCGCAGTAGGTCTTTCACCTGCCATTTGGGTAGCCTGAACCACATGCATGAAAAAACCACCATTATCTGAATAAGGTATAAGTGTTTGGTTTGAAAGAAAATAATTACCCAAATGATGGAAAATTCCTTTTCCTACGTTGTCCATTCCATTCGCTATAAAATAATACTGTGGCCCAACAGTAGGAGAAATGCAATAAATCAGATAATACACATAAAATGAAAAGATGATGGAGAAGAAATAGATTTTGAAGTATTTTGAATCCTCAAAATAAAAGTACAATCCGGCAATTACCATAAGCGGATAATAAGACAGATAACCCATGTTCATTATTTCACTAAACCATGACTGAGGAAAATATTCAGCAAATAATAATGCCGGCTGGCAACCAAAAATATACTGCTCTATATCTGCCAGTATAAAATCGAGATTGGGCAGCGTTTTATTAATTTCAAATGTTTCAGGGTACCAATACGATAGCAATATAGCCAGATAAGCATATCTGAGAAAGCGTAAAGTCCATACTTTTTGAAAAGAATCGATAAATGCAAAAAAGCAGATACCAAGCATAATCATGAACCGAACTTTAAGCAATACAACTGCGTCATGCATACCGCCCTTAAAAATAAGAATCAGTATCGAAGTTATCAGAATATACAGGAAAGTAAATTTTTCGGCAGGAAGAAACCTGAATTTGCTATTTTTCAACATATTACAATTCAGGAAAAACATTAATTACCATAATGATCCCAATAAAGAAAGTGATAATTTGATTACTAATATAATTTTTCAACAACTGAGAATTAAAAACGTTGCGCAACAGTGAAATTGCAATTAATCTAACTGATTGATTAGAAAAATAGTATAACAGTTACGCTATTAAGTGAAATAAAACACGAAATTACAAAGATTTATTGCTTTTGCAACACCTGCTTAACAAAAATTACATGTATACCTGAAAAATTGCAATAATATTGAATAATGTACAGATTCAATGAAATACTTTAAACCATTTTTATAAATTTATAACCTGCTTTTGTTGAATTGTCCCTCCTACTCAATCCCTGCTTAAAAATTAGAAAATAATTGAATCATTTTTAAAAAATATTTCAAATTTGTTTCGTTAATGTAAAAAACTTTATTTAATTTTGAGGCTTACAATTTAAGGTAAATTCAAATTTCTCAAATTAACATTTAACTGATTGATATTATGAATATTATGAAAAAGCAACAGAAAAAATGGTTTATATTTTTTCTGTTCACAGCAGGCTTTATGCCAGTGATTCAAGCACAAACGTCATTGGTGGGATTGAATGTAAACGAAAAATCGGGTAAACAGAGTACTTATGCCCTGAATAGCCTCAAAAATCTGACTTTCAAAACAGGGAACATGGCGATAAATAAAAAAGACGGAAGCATTGTGAGTGTTCCTACAATAAATGTGAGTTATCTCAACTTCTCTTACGTTACCGCCGTAAAGGATGTCTTTGGCAACAACAATTCAGACTTAGAAAAAATGATGCTTAGTCCGAATCCGGTAAAAAACCATTTTCAGATACGCTATGAATCACAAAATAGCGAAAATACAGTGATTGAAATCATTAATATGCAGGGTAAAGTAGTTTTGCAACAAAGTTTTAATATTTTGACAGGTATTAATTATATCGATATTCCTTTTGAAAGTTATCAGAACGGAATCTATTTTTGTCGTTTACTAAACGAAAACCAACCTCAGGTAGCTAAATTTATTAAATATTAAACTGATTGTAAAAATGAAAAAAATTGTAATCCTTATAGCTGTAGTGTTTTTAAGCTGTTATGCTGCTTTTTCACAAGATACTATTTATATTTATAGAGCCGGATTAGTTATAACAAAACGGGCAGTAGCTGAAATTGACAGTGTTACCTTCTATAAAAATTATAGTATTCCGCAAAAAGAAACGGTTTCCGATGTTGATGGAAACGTCTATCATACAGTAACTATAGGAAGCCAGACCTGGATGGTGGAAAATCTGAAAACCACCAAGTACAGAAATGGAGATGCAATCGGCACTACAAGTTCATTGAATTTGGATTTGACTTATGCCACATCACCCAAATACCAGTGGTCTTATAATGGAATTGAATCGAATGTACCTTCATACGGGAGACTATATACCTGGTTTACAGCTACAGATCCACGCAATATTGCACCAGTTGGTTGGCATGTGGCTACGGACGCTGAATGGGCTACATTGCAAAGCTATATGATTGCAAACGGTTACAATTATGATAAAACAACAGTAGATAATAAGATTGCCAAAGCATTATCATCACCATTATTCTGGAACAGTACCACTCTGGTAGGCACTCCAGGTAATGACCCTGCAAGCAATAACAGTTCTGGTCTTTCCCTTATTCCTAACGGATATCGAGGTTTTGATGGTATGTATTACAATATAGGTAATAGTACACTTATGTGGACGGGCACAGAATATTCAAGCACATTGGCATATTCAAGAGGTCATGGATACAATGTGGTGGATTTTGGCGGATATAACTCAAATAAAAATTATGGTTTTGCTGTACGATGTGTAAAAGATGTAAAAGCTTTGGCAACTGTTAGCACTATTGCCCCGTCTTCTATAACAGATACTACAGCCGTTGCCGGTGGAAAAGTATCAACCGATGGTTTTTCTGCGATTACAGTCCGTGGAATTTGTTGGAGTACTTCTGTCAATCCAACGATTTCAGGAAATAAAACAATTGATAGCTTAGGTGTAGGTTCATTTACAAGCATACTAAAAGGACTAATTCCAAATACGACCTATTATGTAAGAGCCTATGCAACAAACTCACTTGGAACTGCTTATGGTAATGAAATAAGTTTCGCTACCCAGCCTAAAACCAAACCTTCGTTTACAGATATTGATGGAAATGTTTATCATAGTGTCACAATTGGCACTCAAACCTGGATGCTCGAAAATCTGAAAACTACCAAATACAGAAATGGGGATGCAATCGGTACAACTAGTTCATTGTATATGGATTTGACAAATGCCATTACACCGAAATACCAATGGGCCTACAATGGAAGTGAAAGCAATGTGGCAATTAACGGTAGGCTTTACACATGGCATACTGTAATGGATAGCCGGTGCATTGCACCTGTGGGTTGGCATGTAGCTTCGGATGCAGAATGGACAGCCCTGCAAAACTATTTGATAGCTAGTGGGTACAATTATGATAAAACACTGATTGATAATAAGATTGCTAAATCCTTATGTTCAAACACTGGTTGGAACAATAGCAGTATAAATGCCGGAGCTGTAGGTAATATGATTTCACAAAATAATTTGTCTGGTTTAACCATATACCCAAGTGGTTACAGGGGTTTTGATGGCTACTTTTATCTTTTGGGTGATGGTTGCGATATCTGGACAACAACTGAAGCTTCAGCAACTACAGCTACAATTAGATTTATGGGATATCAGAGTAGTAGCCTGAATCCAACAAACAGCAATAAAAATTACGGGTTTTCTGTACGCTGTATAAAAGATTCAGCACCATTGGTAACAACTTTAACTCCAACATCTGTTGCTGATACAATAGCTATCTCAGGTGGAAATATAACTTCAAATGGTGGATTACCAATCATCGCAAGGGGCATTTGTTGGAGCACTTCTACCAGTCCAACTATCACAAGCAGTAAAACTTTAGATAGTATTGGTTCAGGTTCATTTACAAGCAAACTTAAAGGATTACTACCAAATACTACTTATTATATAAGGGCTTATGCCACCAACTCAATTGGAACTGCTTATGGAAATGAGCAGAGTTTTAAAACGTATTCTAAAGGTTCACAAATCGTTACTGACATTGATGGAAATGTATATCATAGTGTAACAATTGGAACCCAAACATGGTTGGTAGAGAACCTGAGAGCAGTACGATTCAGAAATGGAGATTCGATACCAACAACAAAAGACAATACTACATGGGCTGCATATAAATCAACTGCTTATAGCTGGTATAATAATGATATTACAAATAAATCAACATTTGGTGCTTTGTACAATTGGTATGCAGCTTCCGATACACGTAATATTGCTCCGGTAGGTTGGCATGTGGCAACTGATGCTGATTTTACTACATTAACTAATTATTTGGGAAATGAAAGCATTGCCGGCTCTAAAATGAAGGAAACCGGAACTGTCAATTGGTTGAGTCCAAATTCAGGAGCAACCAACGAATTTGGGTTTAATGGATTACCTGGTGGACTACGGAGTTATGATGGAACATTCCGGAATAAAGGAAGTAATGGATATTTCTGGACTAGCACCGAGAGCGATTATGATATTTACAAAGGTTGGGATCGTGAATTGTTTTATAATCAGATAAATTGCTTTCGATATAATCTGGATAGTAAACTTTATGGTTTTTCTATTCGATGTGTAAAAGACATCATTATTAATATTCCTACAATTACAACTGCCACAGCTACAAATATAATTGATACTACGGCAATTTCAGGCGGAAATATAACTTCAAATGGTGGAGCACCTATTATTGCCAGGGGTGTTTGCTGGAGCACATCTTCCAATCCAACAATTTCAGGTAGTAAAACAATGGACAGCACTGGTCTCGGTTCATTTACAAGCAAACTAAAAGGATTACTGCCAAATACGACCTATTTCGTAAGAGCATATGCTACCAATAGTGCAGGTACATCATATGGAAATGAGCAGAGTTTCAAAACGTATTCAAAAGGTTCACAAATCGTTACAGATATTGATGGAAATGTTTATCATACTGTAATTATTGGAGATCAGACCTGGATGATCGAAAATCTCAGAACAACAAAATTATTAAATGGTTTAAGTGTTCCACGAATTCAGGATGCAGGTATCTGGTCAAGTCAGTCTGCTTATGCTTATTGTTGGTATGGAAATGATTCGATAGCAAACAAAAATACATTTGGTGCACTTTATAACTGGAATGCTGTAAGTACACGAAAACTAGCTCCTTCAGGTTGGCATATTCCTAGTAAAGAGGAAATAAACACCCTCACATCCTATTTGGGTGGAAGTTTAACTGCTGGTTCAAAACTCAAGGAATCAGGAAATACTCACTGGAGTTCTGTAAATACAGATGCAACTAATAGTACCGGATTTACTGCACTTCCGGGTGGTTATCGTTCAGGAACAACCGGTGATTATCATTATATGGGTACATTGGGTGTTTTCTGGTCTTCCTCCGATTCCATTGGAAATGGTGGTCGTTATATATTGTCCAATACCAGTGCTGAAATGAATTACAGTGTGGATAACAAAATGAACGGATTTAGTGTGCGCTGTATCAAAGATGTGGTTCTACCCGTTCTGACTACAAAATCAGCTACTGCAATTACCGATACAACTTCTGTTTCAGGTGGAACTATATCTTCAAACGGTGGAGCACCGATTATAGCCCGTGGAGTTTGTTGGGATACTTCCGCCAATCCAACAATCTCAAGTAATAAAACTTCAGATAGTACAGGTTTAGGTTCATTTACAAGTAAATTGAAAGGTTTGATACCGAATACAACCTATTATGTTAGAGCTTATGCAACCAACTCACTTGGAACTGCCTATGGAAATGAAGTTTTGATAAAAACATTATCAACAACAATAAGTGATATCGATGGAAACATATATCATACAGTTGTAATTGGTACACAAACATGGATGGTGGAAAATCTTAAAACGACAAGATATAACAATGGTGATTCTATAGGAACAACTTTTCCGGCAGCAAAAGATATAAACATTGAAACAGCACCAAAATACCAGTGGGCTTATGCAGGTAATGAAAGTAATGTAGCTACTTACGGAAGATTATATAGTTGGTATGCAGCGACCGACAGCAGGAAAATAGCACCCAAAGGATGGCATGTAGCGACAGATATGGAGTGGACTACAGTTGAAAATTTCATAAAAAATTCGGGGAATACTGCTAAAGCACTTTGTGCTAATAATACTTGGGGTTCAAGCGCCGTTGTAGGTAGTATTGGAAATGATTTATTAAAAAACAATGCATTAGGTTTTAATGGTTTACCATCAGGTTATCGCAACACTAGTTATTTCGCTTATATAAAAGATGATTCATGGGGCGGAACTGCATTATGGTGGAGTGCATCAGACGATAGTTTAACCAATAATGCATGGTTTAGATTTATTGATTACGGTGGTACAACTTTAGGAAAAAATGGACTTTCGAAATCATGCGGAATGGCTATTCGATGTATAAAAGATTAAATAAATCAGAACTAATTAAAAAAAAGACCGACATTGTTTGTCGGTCTTTTTTTTCGAAATTATTTCTTTAATACAATTGAGTCCTAAAATTACAATTTCTGATAAATCGGCCTCAATTTTATTGAATTTGTAATAATAAATCAGTATAATATTCAATATTTAATTTCAAGGCGAATTTTTACAATAATTTAGATTTAAAACTCTATCTTTCTGATAATCAACAACAAGAAAAAAAATAAAAAAAACTTATCTATTTTGTTGATAATGAAGAATAATTATACTAATTTTGTGCGAAATTTGAATA
>CAZTDH010000110.1:0-6941 GCA_964612615.1 uncultured Paludibacter sp.
GTGGCGATTTATTTTAAAATAATAATCGGGCTGACTCTCTTCATAAAAATTAAGCCGGTTTTTGTATTAATTATTTGTTCTTCAACTTCCCTAAATCACAACGAAACCAACAATAAAGAATACCTATTCTCTACAAAAAAATTATATCTTTGCAGCTCGCTAAAAAATTTTAATTGATGGGTATAGAAAAAGGTATTTTCCAGCGCACAGAACTATTACTGGGAAAGAGTTTTATTGAAAAGGCTGCTGTAAAGCGTGTTATTATCTTTGGAATTGGTGGTGTTGGTAGTTGGTGTGCCGAGAGTTTGGTGCGTTCGGGCATTCGTTATCTGACAATTGTAGATTCCGACCGCATTTGTGTAACCAATGTGAATCGTCAGTTGATGGCAACAACCAAGACTGTTGGGAAAGTAAAAACAGAAGTACTGAGAGATAGACTACTGGAAATCAACCCAAAAGCTGAAATCACTGCATTACAGAAAATATATAGTCCCGAAACTTCCGAATCATTTGAACTTGATTCTTTCGATTTTATCATTGACGGAATTGACAGTTTCTCCAATAAAATCCATTTAATTCAAACTGCCACCAAAACGAATGCTATTTTTTTATCGTCGATGGGTGCAGCACTAAAAATGGATCCAACAAAAATCAGAGTTTCAGAGTTTTGGAAAGTAGTAGGTTGCCCATTGGCTGCAGCTTTACGCAAAACTATCCGACAACGTGGTATTGTGGTTTCAAAAAAGTTTATGTGCGTTTCGAGCGACGAATTGCTTGTAAATAAAGGCGAAAATGCGTCTTGCGGTACTGAAAAATGTATGTGCCCCAAAGCCATTGAAGGACCTGGTGACCCGGATTTGGTAAATCACGAATGGTGCAGTCTGAAGGCGCAGGTAAACGGAACAACTTCGTATATGCCGGCCATGTTTGGAATGACCATTGCCAGTTTGGTAATACAAGCCATTGAAAAGGAAAATTGAAACAGATTACTGAAATCTGTTTTAACAAACTATTTCAGGATTACTGCTTTGATTACTTTCACATCCTCCACGGGACGGTCGTTTCTCCCGGTTTTTACTTTCGAGATACTTTCCACAACGTCCATACCTTCAACTACCTCGCCAAAAACTGTATATTCGCCATCCAGATGCGGCGTTCCACCAATCGTTTTATATTCTTCCCGTTGAAGTGGTGTGAGTTTAATAGCCGGATGAGTTTTCAGTTGAGCATGAACCTGAACTAAAATTGTATCGCGCAATGCGTCAAGTTTCTGCTGATTGCGCGCTGTTTGATACTTATTCACTTCATCCTGTTTTGTTTTCACAATGTCCTGAAAAAGTTTAGCTTCAAGCTTTTTTGCATTATTTTGGTCTAATTCATCCAATTGACTATCGGTAAATGTTTTGCCTTGAACAATATAAAACTGACAACCCGACGAAGCCTTTTGAGGATTAGTTTGATCGCCCTGACGAGCAGCTGCCAATGCACCTTTTCGGTGAAAATACTTCGGATAAATAAACTCCGCAGGAATGGTGTAACCGACATCGCCCGAGCCAAGTAATGCATTGGGTTTAGCGGTTTTTGAATCAGGATCGCCGGCCTGAATCATAAAATCAGCAATCACACGGTGAAACAACACTCCATTGTAAAAGCCAGAATTAACCAGTTTCAAAAAATTATCACGGTGTTTGGAGGTCTCGGGATATAACCTGACTGTAATTTTACCATAATTAGTTTCAAAACAAACCATCGTTCCCGAATACTTTTTACTGGCACAAGATTCTGAAAGACTTAGGATTGCAATTAGAATTACAAATAATAGTTTCTTCATATTATTGATTAATTTGTTTTGGAAAGCAACACAAAAGTAAGGAAAAATCATTGATAAAAAAACGCGAACCGGCTTACCTATTCGCGTTTTGCGTTTACATCACTAATGAATCAATTCTGAAGAACCACTTTATAGATTCCATTTTTCAAAGAAGCAACCTGAATAAAGTACATTCCCGAAGGAAGTTGATTTACTGTTAAACTGATATTTTTATCAGTCAACTTTCCATTCAAAATTTGCCGACCCAGTTTATCGAATAACATGTAACGTGTGCCTAACAGGTTATTTTCATTCACTGTTATCTGAATAAGGTTTCGTACCGGATTTGGTGATACAATTATACCTACAGATAATTTTGGTTGTTCAATAGCTGTACTACCCTCCACTATAATAGTTCCTTTCATTCCCAACGAAGCATGAGGTTCGCATACATAATAATGCGTACCGACGCCCAATTGAGATGCAGAAACCAATCCGCCGCCAAAATCCACCTGAAAACCACCATTGGAAGTGGAACCATCTGCCGACCATGTTTCAGCCGACACTTCAACGGCATTGTGATCGGAATCAAGCGTGAAATTCACATCATCACCAGACTGAATTGTAATGGTGGAAGGCGAAAATGATATTCCACTATTTGTAACTTGCCAGGTAGCAGAATAACCGGCCAATCCTGCTGATAACAGCAGTAATAAAAGTAAAATTTTTGTTTTCATTGTAATTACATTTACCATTTTTTCTTACTCATAAAGCTTTTCAGTATCGCTCCGTTTTTTTGAGTGGTCGCTGATCTCCACAACTACTTTCAATCATTTGGTAAATTAGTTTTATTCAAAGCAAACAAATTTGGCTAGTATTATCAAACAATTTTATCAGTATAAAGTTGTATTTCTGGTTGATTTGCCAATACTTTAACGCAAACAAAAAACGCGAATCGGTTCATCACCTGATTCGCGTTTTTTCTATTTAGTTTTCCTCATTTACCTGATTATCTTCAATCAGTTCTTCCTTCTTATACCAGTTAATTTTTCTTGATAAATACATTATAATTCCGAGAATAATGAACAGACCTATACTTCCAACGAGCAATGCAATATCCTCCAATTGCAGAATGAAATACAAAAACAGATAAAGCAAAATTAAAACACTACTTAAAATTGCAGTTTGCGATTTGTTTTTAAACACACTATAAGCATACGAACTAATTAATCCAATTGTTGCAACACTTGCCAACAAGTATGCCACTCCAAAATTCATTTGTTCAGAAATAGAAAGCAATAAACTATAAAATAACACCAATGCTATTCCAACTAAAAGATATTGAATTGGATGGATTCGTTTTCCGGTAAGAATTTCTACGAAAAAGAACACTACGAAAGTCAGGACAATAAACATTAAAGCATATTTTGCTGAGCGCATATTTTGTTGGTAATGATCAACTGTATCAACCAAACTTACTCCAAATGCCGTTTCATCAATTGACTCTAGCGTTTTATTATTCCACATTTCAGGGATATTTCTGTTGAAGTGCATTACATTCCATTCAGCTTTAAAACCTTTTCCTGATATCGAATATTGCGGACTGAACATACCTACAAAACCCGGCGATTTCCAATCTCCTTCAATTTGCACTTTGGTTATCTTACCCATTGGAATAAAATTCAATTCAGTACTTCCGTTCAGACTCAAATTGCAGCTAAAATTCAAATTACTTTCATTTAAAATTGCCTTTGGTTTAAAAACCAATCTTTTACCTTTAAATGTTTCGGTAGAGTCTTCACTTGCTTCGGCATTACAAATTGAGTTATCTATCTTAAAATCAATTTTTTGAGTAACTCCTTTAAGATCAGACAAACCTAATGACACATACGCATTCTCCCAGTTAAGATTCAAATCTTTCATTTTATCTATTGTTGCTTTGCAAAAATTCCCGCTAAAATGAATATCGCTCCGGTATAATATACTTTTGTAAATACCGTAATGTCTTATTTCGGGATTTAATTTAACATTAGCTTGTAGCAATTCAGGAGATATGTTCAGCAATCTCCTTTCTATAATTTCTTTATTATCCTTATCTGTAGTTTTTGCCATATAAGGAATAGTAAGAACCGGACCAAGAATAGTTTGAGAATTACTCCATTTAGAGTTAATTTTCGTAATTGTTTCTTTACTTCGTTCTTGCCTTTCAGTAATTAAACTCTGAATCATCAAATTCGGGATAAGTAATAGTAACGACAAGACAACGATAATGATACCCTTAAAAGTAATTGACTGCGATTTTTGTTTTTGATTTTTTGTTTCCATAATGTTGAATATTAAATTATAATTAAAAGTACTTTGTTTTTCAAAGCTAAATAGTAAAAAAAATTATGTTATTAATTTCTCAAGAGCATTGAGATGTTGTTTAAAACTTTGTTGTCCAAGTTCAGTGATGACATAGCTAGTATTTGGTTTCTTACCAATGAATTGTTTTTTTGATTCAATGTAATTAAAAGATTCTAAAGCCTTTATATGACTTGCCAAATTACCGTCAGTAAGCTCAAGTAACTCTTTCAAGTTATTGAAATCAACCGCATCATTCACCATCAATACCGACATTATTCCGAGTCGAATGCGGCTATCGAATGCTTTATTAAGATTTGAAATTATGTTTGTCATTTGTTTTTCAAATCATATTTAAAATACATAACAATTCCGTAAAGAATATGACAAATACCAAATCCAAGTGTCCAAAATATGATACCGTAATTCAGAAAAATGACAGCAAAAAATCCTAATATAATTTCGGTAATACCTAGAAAATGTATTTCTTCATAAGTATATTTTGACGTATTTATCAAAGCCAGTCCATAGAAAATTAACGTTAAACCTGCTACAATTTCTATCTGGTCACGGTGAATAAGAATTATTGAAAGTAAACCTCCAGCAAACAAAGGGAGAAAAAGATTGTATAGGATTTTAATCAGCACTTTTGACACAAACTTCTCATTTCTATTTTTTGATTTCTGATAAGAGAAGTAAATTCCCAGTGAAACAGCAATGAAAAGTACTATGACAGCATCAAGTATTAGCAGTTGAACCGCCACTGTTCTGGGTTGATGAAATATATAAAAATATGCTACAGTTGCACCAATAGTAGCACATGTGCCGGCACCAATCCCGGATTTTCCACTTAATGATAGAAATTTAGATGATTTTTCCATCATCTCGCGTATTGCTTTTAAATCTTCTAATTGTTTTTCCATTGTGAGCAAATAAAAGTACTTTGTAATGCAAAGTAAATGTATAATTATTAAACTACAATGAAAAATAATGATAAAAAACATTAAAACACGACAAACCCCACTCAGGTTATGCCTCAGTGGGGTTTAATTTTTTATACTCCTTAAGGGGTTGGGGGATTATTAATATTTACTCACCAGTGCATTTACCTCATCGTTCACCAGTTTGGCAAAATCAGCCACTTTCATAGTGCCTTTATCACCTTCGCCCTGACGACGAACGGATACTTCGCCATTTTCGGTTTCTTTTTCGCCCACGATAAGCATAAACGGAATGCGTTTCAATTCATTATCACGTATTTTACGACCGATTTTCTCGTTACGGTCGTCAACCTGTACGCGCACATCTTGTGAGTTAAGTTCCTTGGCAATTTCGAAAGCATAATCGTTGAATTTCTCGCTGATTGGCAGCACCACCACCTGATCGGGAGTTAACCACAGCGGGAATTTACCGGCTGTATGCTCAATCAATACCGCAACGAAACGTTCCATGGAGCCAAAGGGTGCACGGTGAATCATTACCGGACGGTGTTTCTGATTATCGTCACCGGTGTATTCCAGTTCGAAGCGTTCGGGCAGATTATAATCCACCTGAATAGTTCCCAACTGCCATTTACGACCGATAGCATCGCGAACCATAAAGTCCAATTTTGGACCGTAAAAGGCTGCTTCACCTGTTTCAACACGAGCTTTCAAGCCTTTTTCAGCACAAGCTTCAATAATGGAACGTTCAGCTTTTTCCCAGTTTTCGTCCGAACCAATGTACTTTTCTTTATTGTTCGGGTCGCGCAATGAAATTTGTGCTTCGAAGTTTTCAAACTCAAGCGCGTTGAAAATAATAAAGATAATATCCATTACTTTCAGGAACTCATCCTTCACCTGATCGGGGCGACAGAAAATGTGCGCATCGTCTTGTGTAAAGCTACGCACACGCGTTAAACCATGTAACTCACCACTTTGTTCGTAACGATAAACGGTACCAAACTCAGCCAGACGAACCGGTAGTTCTTTGTACGAACGAGGTTTGAATTTATAAATCTCGCAGTGGTGCGGACAATTCATCGGTTTCAACAGGTATTCTTCACCTTCTTCGGGCGTGTGAATTGGCTGGAACGAATCTTTTCCGTATTTGGCGTAGTGACCGGAAGTCACATACAATTGTTTGTTTCCAATATGCGGAGTCATTACCTGCTGGTAATCGAAACGACGCTGAATTTTCTTCAAAAAGTCTTCCAAACGCAGGCGCAATGCTGTTCCGCGTGGCAACCACATCGGAAGTCCCTTGCCCACCATTTCGGAGAACATAAATAACTCCAGTTCCTTACCAATTTTGCGGTGGTCGCGTTTTTTAGCTTCTTCCAATAGCACCAGGTATTCATCAAGCATTTTCTTTTTTGGAAAAGTGATACCATAGATACGGGTAAGCATCTTGCGCTTTTCGTCACCACGCCAGTAAGCTCCGGCTACGCTCAACAGCTTGACAGCTTTGATTTCGCCGGTATTTGGCAAGTGTGGTCCACGGCAAAGATCGGTAAAATTACCCTGTGTGTAGAGTGTAATTGTTCCGTCTTCCAACGCTTCAATCATTTCGGTTTTATATACTTCACCAATTGCCTCAAAACGAGCCATTGCATCAGCTTTGGTTATATCGGTACGAACAATGGCTTCTTTGCGGGCAGCCAGTTCCACCATCTTTGCTTCGATGGTTGGCAGATCGCCTTCTTTAATCACGGCAGTTCCGGGGTCCACATCGTAGTAGAAACCGTTTTCGATTGCCGGCCCGATACCGAATTTAATGCCCGGATACAATTCCTGAAGGGCTTCGGCCA
>CAZTDH010000111.1:0-6905 GCA_964612615.1 uncultured Paludibacter sp.
TCACGGGCAATTTTGGAGGCAGAATAAATGGAAGCACCGTTCTCACTCACCACAAACAGTTTCACTTCTCGGTCGAAGCGCGTATTTTGAATAAACTGCTCTGTTTCGCGTCCTGCAGTACCATTGCCGATAGCAATAGCCTGAATGTCATAGGCTTCCACCATTTTTTGAACCTTGCGCATGGCTTGTGCAGTCTCATTTACAGGCGGATGGGGATAAATGGTTTCATTGTGCAGCAGGTTTCCCTGTGCATCCAGACAAACTATCTTACAACCCGTTCGGAAGCCAGGATCAATGCCCAGCACACGTTTTTGTCCCAAGGGTGGTGCTAAAAGCAGTTGACGAAGGTTCTCGGCAAATACCCTAATGGCTTCGGTGTCGGCTTTGGCTTTACTTTCGGAAGCAAACTCGGTTTCGATGCTTGGTTTCAGCAATCGTTTATAGGCATCAGTCACAGCATCAGCTACTTGCTCAGCCGATTCAGTTTCACCTTTTACGAAAATGCGGTCTAACTTTTCCAAACAATGCTCATCTTCGGGCGAGATATTAACCCGTAAAAAGCCTTCTGCTTCACCCCTTCGCATGGCTAACAGGCGATGTGACGAACAACGGGCCAGTTTTTCGGTCATATCAAAATAATCCCTGTACTTCTGAGCTTCTTCGTCTTTTCCTTTAATCAACTTCGACGAAATAATGGCTTCACGCGCAAAAATCATTCGAATAGAATTACGTGCGGCTTCGCTTTCGTTGATCCATTCTGCAATAATATCGCGCGCACCGGCCAAAGCATCGTCCACATTTTCCACTTTATCTTTGACAAACGGCAATGCCATGCGCTCCACATCGTTCGATTGCTGTTTCATTAGCATCTTAGCAAGCGGTTCTAAACCCTTCTCACGCGCAATTTCAGCCCTTGTACGACGTTTTGGCTTGTATGGCAGGTAAATGTCTTCCAATTCGGTTATATTCCAACAATTATCAATTCTGGACTTCAGCTCATCAGTCAGTTTATCCTGTTCTTCAATGGATTTCAACACCGCCAGCTTACGTTTAGCCAGTTCACACAGTTTATCGTATTGCTCTTTGGTATCGCCCAACTGCACTTCATCCATGCCGTCGGTCATTTCTTTACGATAACGGCTGATAAACGGTATGGTGGCACCTTCATCCAGCAATTGAATGGCATTTCGGACTTGTTTTTCGGTAAGTTGAAGCGAAGAAGCAATCAGAGAGATAAATTTGGCAGGAATTAGTGACATTAGAAAAAAGTTTGTAAAGTTGTAAGTTGATAAAGTTGATGATAACAAAAAAGTTTTAAAGCCCCTTTAGGGGTTTGGGGCCTTCCTGTATTAATGCAGTATCTTAAATACCAGCTCTTTCAGCAATTCCCCTTCGTCGGTACTGGGGTTGTCAATGCCTTTGTAGCGGGCATCGGTTTCACGAATGCAGGAAATAATGCTCATGGTTTTCCATGCACCAAAGCTTTGAGCGGCTTTTTGGTAATCTTTTACAAAATAAGGGTTTATCCTGAGTTCCGAAGCAACTGCTGATGGATTCTTATCCGATAAATAATGATAAATCATCAAATCGCTGAAGAACTTAAACAACTGAGAAAGTGTCAGAACCATTGGATTAGCTTTCTTATTATCTGCAAAATAACGAACAATGCGATTTGCTTTCAGAACATCTTTGTTTACTAGTGCCACCTGTAATTCAAAAACGTTGAAATCTTTGCTGATTCCAATATTTTTCTCTATCAATTCGGGTGTAATGCTATGTGATTCAGTTGGTTTTGTCAGAATCAGTTTATCCAGTTCATTGACTAACTTACTCAAATCAGTTCCCAGGAATTCAGAAAGCATGGCGACTGCTTTTTCATCAATTGCCACATTTTTGGACTTGCAATACTTCGAAATCCACGAACCAACCTCATAATCACGAAGTTTTGTTGATTCATGAACAACGGCAACTTTATTGATTTCCTGAAACCACTTTTTTCGTTTATCAGGTGTACCGTATTTATAACAAAATACTAATATTGTGGATTTTAATGGATTGGAAAGATAGTGAACCAGGTTATCCCAATCTTTAATCAACTGGGCCTCCTTGATAATCAATACCTGATGCGAGCCCATCATTGGGTATCGCTTGGCAGCATTAATTACAGTGTTTATATCAACCTCTTTTCCATATAATATGCTTAAATCAAACTCTTTCTCAGCCTCATCCAACACATTTTTCTGAATATAATCCGATATAACATCAATGTAATAAGGCTCTTCGCCCATTAAAAAGTAAACCGGAGCGTATCGCTTTTGTCGTAAATCAGACAGTATTTGATCGTGAGAAATGGAATCTTGTTTTGCCATGTTTTAAAGTCCCCTTGAGGGGATTAGGGGTCTATTCAAAACGTAAATGCTTGACTGTTTTACTATTATGAATCAATGATGAAAGTGCTTTTACACCAATTTTAATATGCTCCTCAACAAAATTAGCCGTTACTTTCTTATCACTTTCGGATGTTTTAATTCCGTCTTCCTGCAAAGGCATATCCGACACAAGTAACAATGCACCAATTGGGATTCCATTGTAAAAACCAACAGAAAAGAGAGTTGCAGTCTCCATATCAACCGCTAAAGCGTGAGTTGAGCGTAAATATGCTTTAAAATCTTCATCATGTTCCCACACCCGGCGATTCGTGGTATAAACAGTTCCAGTCCAGTAATCTTTACCAAAGTCACGGATATTTGACGAAACTGCACGTTGAAGACTAAATGCCGGCAAGGCAGGTATTTCAGGTGGAAAATAATCGTTTGAAGTACCTTCACCACGAATGGCTGCACTTGGAAGTATATAATCGCCCATTTTATTTTTATCTTTCAATCCACCGCATTTGCCTAAAAACAACACAGCTTTGGGATGAATAGCAGATAAAATATCCATTATTATGGCTGCATTAGGGCTTCCCATACCAAAATTGATAATAGTTATCCCATCGGCCGATGCATTTGGCATGTTACCATCCCTTCCTAAAACCGGCACATTAAACCATTCTGCAAAGAGTTCTACGTAATTATTGAAGTTGGTAAGCAAAATATATTCTGTAAAATCTTCCAATGGTCGCTTCGTGTATCGTGGAAGCCAGTTCTCTACAATTTCTTTTTTTGTTTTCATTCGTATCGATATTATATATTGTTTTAGTAACTTCGCATTCAGTTTTGAATCGAAATCAACTTTTTTCGAAATAAGTGGAAACAAAAATACAAAAAATGTGGCAATTAAATCTACCTGAGTATAATTTTCGTATAAAAAAACAGAATGAGAAGCATCTGATTTTTGATTCTCAGCGCAGACGTTTTGTTTCGCTTACTCCCGAAGAATGGGTTCGTCAGCACTTTATTCGCTTTCTGATTGAATTAAAAGGCTATCCTGCGGCACTATTAGCAGTTGAAAAACAACTGAATATGAATGGAATGAAAAAACGTTGTGATGCTATTTTATATAACCGGGAAGCAAAACCTGTGATGATAATCGAGTTTAAAGCACCAAATGTGCCCATAAATCAGCAAACTTTTGATCAGGTAGCCGTTTATAATGCCAAATTAAAGGTCGATTTATTTATTATAAGCAACGGAATTGAGCATTTTTGCTGTAAAGTGAATGCCGAAACTGCCCGATATGAGTTTTTTTCTGAAATTCCGGATTTCAACTCACTTTTTGTAACAAAAATGTAATATCAATTTAATTTACTGTATATCAATATAATAACTGTATTTTAAATTAATATAATAAAAATAACTTACAAATTTAATGTTAAATAAAGAGCCAAAATTGAAGAATTAACCCGAAAAATGCTATTTATATGTTTTAAAACATGTATTTTTGCACTGTCAATTAGAAATAGTTGATAAAACAAATCTAATACAAGGAAATCCACTTATAAACTGTAAGGGAATTCTTTGTATTTTTTATTAGTATAAATTTAAAATTTTAGGTTATGAAAAAGATTTTGTTTTCAGTTATGGTGTTGGTGTCATTCTCAACTGCTTCTTTCGCGTTAAATCAAGACGAAGATTATAAAGCGTTACATAAATTAACGAACAAGGATGCATTTATCAGTCTTGTAGGGTATATTAATGCTGATAATGATCAGGCTAGCTTCTTAAAAGAAGTATTTCAAACTACGGTTAAAGAATTAAAAACGGCAGAAAAAAACGACAACGAAAAACTTGCAGAAAATGTTATGACATACAATTTGTATAATGCAAAATGTATTTTGTCAGAAGAACAATACAAAAAGTATTTAGTATTTCTAAATTATTATTTAAAAAACGATAATTTGTTGTCAATCAACAAATAAAAATAAAATTACATTCTAATAATGACACCAAAAAGGGTGTTTCTCATCTGAGAAACACCCTTTTCTATTTGTTTTTCAACCGGGTAATGACATGTTCGCTTCTTAATTCCCTGAGCGCATCAGTTGCAATCCAGCGGGCTGATTTTGAATCCAGTAGCTGAATTCGTTCAGCACATTCAATGGCTTTTAAGCGTAAAACTTCATTTCGCTTCCCAATCTGGCGCAGTGCCCAGTTCACGGCTTTCCTTACAAAATTACGTTCATCCCATGACTCCCGTTCTATGATTTCAAAATAAGGATAAAATGACTCATTAGGAGCTTTTTTATCGTAAATAACCAACGCACATATCAATACAAAGGCTGTACGCTTTACAAACTCTTCATTTGCAGAATAATAGCTTTTTATTTTAGCTTTTGCGAAAGGGGTTCGGATAAGTAGACTGCAACACTGATCGCAAGTATCCCATGAATCAAAATCTTTTACCCAGGAATCAAACTGCTTCTCACTCACTTGTTTCGGATCGTCTATAAACGACGCGAGAATCCTTGCTTCATGAACTCCGGTTTTCCATAATTCCAACGCCAGTTCATGATTTTTACCAATCTTTTTAGCAAAAAGTCGTAAATCCGGAATTTTAATTCCCAATGCATTGGAATTTTCAATGCCAAACCTTTCTAACTGGGCAAAATGAGCCGGATTTGAAAGGTTTTTTAATTCAGTAAGTACTTCTTCAACAGTCATATACAATGCTATTTTAAAAATTCAAAGTTGGATAATCGTTTTCGGGTTTCAGAGTCAAAATAACGAAGTGAAATGCTATCTGTCGAATTCAGTTTTAAGTGTGCCGGATTGTGAATATAATCTGTTGTAGGAATTAAATGATACTGATATTCAGCATTTAATATTCCTCTATAAACCCAAACGGGGAAACAAGCCGTTTTTAAAACAGATTTAGACTTCACTCCTATCTCCACCTTTACCATAATTCCACCATCGGAATTTGCTTGTCGCTGATTGGAAATAAAATTGCCAAGTGAATAAAATACAGGAACCGGAGTATTATCTTTTCCATATAGCGTTTCAGCATTTTGAACCACATGCGGATGTGATCCTATAATCAGATTAATTCCATGATTCACAAAGAATTGAGCAAGCTTTCGTTGGTGTTCATTAGCCTGAAGTTCATATTCAGTCCCCCAATGAATAGTCATAATTTTAAAATCAGCACCTAGCTTATCTGCTTCGTTTAGATCATTAATAATCTCCACTGTATCAATATAATTGACCAATGCCGGTTCCTGAACTTCATTTCCGTTTGTTCCGTATGTACAATTAAGTACTGCTATTTTAAGGCCTTTTGAATGAAGAATGATTGGATAAAGGCTGTCACGTTGGGTTTGGTCGATATAACTGCCTGCAAATAAAAACTTCCGTTTATGGAGTTGCATGATAGTTCGTTCCATCCCGAACTGTCCACGGTCAAGTACATGGTTATTACCAGTCAAGAGTACATCAAAACCGGCATTTTTGAGTGCATCAAGCAAAGCATCAGGGGATGAAAAAGTGGGATAGCCGCTATAAGGCTTCCCTGCGATGGGAACTTCCAGATTGGCAACAGCAAAATCAGCTTTTTTGATATACGGTTTTACCCATTTAAAGCAAACATCGTAATTATATGAATCATTTTGAGGATTGTAAGCAGCATCAACCTGTGGAATATGCCCCATCACATCACCGACAAAAATAAGGGATACTGTCTCGTTATCAGGTATGACGAGTGGATTTGAGTTGCTGTTTTGAATAAAACTGCAAAAGAAAAACAAGGAAGCAAGCAGTAAAACAGACTTTTTCATACAAAATACTGTTAGTTTGCCGGCTGTAAGAAGTTTTAAACCTCCAACGCACCGATTATTTCTGTAATCGACTGAAAGCCGTGTCGGTCAAGATATTCGTTTATTCCATCAATCACTTTAATTGCAACAGTTGGATCGATAAAATTAGCAGTACCAATCTGAATGGCAGATGCACCGGCCAACAAAAATTCTATAGCATCGGCAGCATTCATAATACCACCCATTCCAATAACCGGGATTTTTACAGAATTTGCTACTTGCCAAACCATACGAAGTGCAATCGGCTTAACGGCAGGACCTGAAAGCCCACCGGTAATAGTAGAAAGAACCGGCTTTCTTTTTTCAGAATCAATAGCCATTCCAAGTAAGGTATTAATAAGTGATACAGAATCTGCCCCTTCAGCTTCAACAGCCAGTGCAATTTCCGAAATATCGGTTACGTTTGGCGAAAGTTTCACGATTAATTCATTTTGATAGACTCTTCGCACGGCCTTAACTACCTGAGCAGCAGACAAACAGCTTGTACCAAAGGCCATTCCTCCCTCTTTTACATTCGGACAGGAGATGTTTAATTCAATTGCAGGTATTTTTTCGATAGAATTTAGCTTTTCAGCCGTTTCGATGTACTCATTTATGGTAGAACCGGACACATTCACAATTATATTTGTATCAATGTCCTTTACAGTTGGTA
>CAZTDH010000112.1:0-2878 GCA_964612615.1 uncultured Paludibacter sp.
ACATCCAACTCGGCTTTCATAATTCGCCCGTCGGCTTTCATTACACATGCCATCAAAACGAGCAAACTCATTTTGAAATCTCCTTCTGTGGTACGATTTGAACCTATAGTATTGGTCGAGACGTTAACTGAAGAACTATCAAACATAGAACCAACCGCAAAGCCGATAAGCGCGCCAATCGGCCCTCCGAAAGCCCAACCTAATCCACCGCCTATCCATTTTCCAAGACTTGCCATAACAACTTAATTTGAAACGTTTTTAGGGCAACAAAGGTACGAAAATCAATTTGAAAATGAGTCAATTTGAAAATGTTCATGGTTTTCAGAATCAAATTTCACCAATAATATTGAATTATGAATTCTAAATTATGAATTGAAAGCTGTATCTTTGCGCTTACATTGGTTCATAATTTGCATTTCGCAGAAAGTGATTAAAAGGGAATGCCGTGAAAATCGGCAACAGTCCCGCTGCTGTAAGCTTCGATAAACGTTTTGAATACTACTTTTGCCACTGTATCGCCAAAAACGAAACGGGAAGGCATTCAAAAACGGAAGTAAGTCAGAAGACCTGCCATGTAATACCAGTTTTAAAGCTTTCGAGGACAGAGCTAAAAACCAATCATGCAGCCAATTGCATTGTTGATTTTTCTTTTCTTGCAAGCTATTAGATAAATTTTTTATCAAATAGATTGTATGTCAACGGTTTCATTTCGACATTTTATTTCTTGCCTGCCACTTTTATTTTGGTGCACGGGCATTGCTTATGCAGAAGAAACCAACAAACCGGATTCCACGAAAATTCATCCTATTCAGGAGGTTACCGTTACCGAAAAATACCTGAATTCGGAAGTTCGATCTACTGTACCGCTTCAAATCCTTTCGGCTAAAAACATCGAACAACTGAATGTGCTTCAGGTATCGGATGCGGTGAAGTATTTTTCGGGTGTAACGGTGAAGGATTATGGCGGAATTGGTGGTTTGAAAACCGTTTCGGTGCGAAGTCTGGGCGGAAATCACACGGCTGTGAGTTACGATGGCATCACCTTAACCGATTGTCAGACAGGCCAAATTGATTTGGGACGGTTCTCGCTTGAAAATGTGGATTTGCTTTCGCTCAGCAGTGGACAAAGCGATAATATCTTTCAACCGGCAAGACTTTTTGCTTCGGCCTCTGTGCTGAATATAAAGACTTTAGTTCCTGTCTTTGTTTTTTCAAAAAACATAAACGGCAAAGTTTCCCTGAAAACAGGTTCATTTGGCTTACTCAATCCGGCTTTGTTGCTGGAAGGAAAAATCAGCAAAACACTCACAACTTCTTTCGGCGCTGAATGGGTTTCGGCCGATGGTAACTATCCGTATACACTTCAAAATGGCTCAACCATTTCCAACGAAATTCGCCAAAATACCGATGTGCAAAACCTTCGACTGGAAGGAACATTGTATGCCAATTTTTCTGAGAATGAAACAGGATATTTAAAAGGATATTTCTACCAATCGGAACGTGGATTGCCCGGTCCAACCATTTTATATAATGCCGAAAATTCCTCTAAACAACGAATTTGGGACCATACTTTCTTCACACAAGCGCATTACGAAAAAGAGTTTTCCCGAAAATGGGTATTTCAAACTAATGCCAAATTCAATAGCGGTTATTTGCACTATTTAGACCCAACTTACCAAAATTCACAAGGGAAATTAGAAAACAGTTATCTTCAAACTGAATATTATGGGTCAGCTTCCATTCTTTTCAGAGCTTTTGAGAATTTTTCATTTTCAGCTTCTACCGATGGTTCAATTTCCGCTTTATCAGCTGATATAACCAATTTTGCTTTTCCTACGCGTTATTCGTCGCTTTCGGCAGTAGCTGCAAAATATGTTACTAATCAGATGTTGGCAACAGCCAGTTTGCTTTCAACAGTAGTAAAAGAAACGGTAAAAACCGGCACTGTAATCAATAATTCTCCTCAGCTATCGCCTTATATTAGCCTATCGGTAAAGCCATTTGAGCATGAAGATTTTCGTGTTCGGGTGTTTTACAAGAATATTTTCCGCTTGCCTTCGTTCAACGATTTGTATTATTCGCAGGTTGGCAACCGCGATTTGAAACCGGAGAAAACAAATCAGTTTAATCTTGGCTTAACTTATTCCAAATCAATCGAAAAATGCTTACCCTTGGTTGCTGTTACTGCTGACATTTATCATAACGATGTGACTGACAAAATTGTAGCTTATCCAAATAAAGACACTTTTTTCTGGACGATTCTGAATTACGGAAAAGTAGCTATTGACGGAATAGACCTGACTGCCGAAACAACATTTCAGCCATGGAAGAATATCGGGATTATTCTAGGGACTAATTATAGCTATCAGCGGGCATTGATTGTAACCGACCCCACAGCACGTGATTACAATAATCAGATTCCTTATACACCGCGAGTTTCGGGTTCAGGAAAAATTGGAGTTGAAACACCGTGGATAAACGTTTCCTATTCGCTTTTGTGGTCGGGGAAACGCTATGCTGTGAACCAAAACTATGCCGAAAACCGACTTCCTGCTTATGCCGATCACAGTATTTCAGTCAAGAGAGATTTTAAATTGAAGCATTATTTGATTCATGCCAATTTGGAAGTGCTTAATTTGCTGAATTCTAACTACGAAATTGTTCGTTGGTTTCCAATGCCGGGACGCTCTTTCCGTGCAACAGTTTCCGTTAAGTTCTAAAATTCAGAGGGTATTTCAGAACAAAAAAACGTTGCTCTGAAAACAGAACAACGCTTTTTTATCATAACAAATCTATTGTTTTTCAATAATTTCGAGTGTATCTGCAGCAATCATAAATTCCTCATCGGTAGGAATAACCACTACTTTTACTTTCGAAT
>CAZTDH010000112.1:2978-6892 GCA_964612615.1 uncultured Paludibacter sp.
GCAGCAATCATAAATTCCTCATCGGTAGGAATAACCACTACTTTTACTTTCGAATTTGCTGTGCTCAGCAATACTTCCTTTCCACGAGAAGTTGCATTTAGTTCTTTGTCGATTTCAACACCCATAAAAGCTAAACTTTCGCACACTTTTTGACGCGTTCCGGTTTGATTTTCGCCTACACCACCGGTAAATACAAGCACATCAATACCATTTAAAGCAGCAGTGTATGATCCTATATATTTCTTAATCCGATATTCATACATTTCCAAAGCCAGTCGGGCGCGTTCATTACCATCTTTAATAGCATTTTCAATGTCGCGCATATCGGATGATATACCCGAAACTCCCAACACACCACTGTGTTTGTTGAAAAGAGTGGAAACATAAGCCGAACCAATCATTTCTTTTTCCATCAGGAACGTAACAACTCCTAAATCAATATCGCCTGAGCGGGTTCCCATCATCAATCCTTCAACCGGTGTAAAGCCCATTGAAGTATCAACTGATTTTCCGTTTTCAATGGCACAAACCGATGCACCATTACCAATATGGGCGGTAATCATTTTGGTGTCTTTGTAATCGATTCCCAGGAATTCACAGGCACGTTTTGAAACGTAACGATGACTGGTTCCATGAAAACCGTATCGACGAATACCGTATTTAGTGTAGAGCGAGTATGGAATTCCGTACATATATGCGTAATCAGGCATAGTTTGGTGGAATGCCGTATCGAAAACCGCAACCTGTGGAACTTCGGGCAGAAGCTCGTTGATAGCATAAATACCGGCCAGATTGGGCGGATTGTGTAAAGGTGCAATATCGATACATTCCACAATTTTCTGAATAACCTCATCGGTAATCAATACACTGGAATTAAATTTTTCACCTCCATGAACCACACGGTGACCCACGGCATTAATTTCTTCTAACGATTTAATAGCACCGTGTTTCTCGCTTGTCAAAACCCCTAAAATGTATTCAATAGCAAGCTGATGTTCCAGGATTTCACCTTTCAGAATAACTTTCTGACCATCGCGACGAACGTGTTTCAAAAAAGAACCTTTCATCCCGATTTTTTCAACGCCACCGGCTCCCAGTTCTTCGTTGCTCTCCATGTCGAGCAATTTGTATTTTACAGACGAACTTCCGCAGTTCAAAACTAAAATATTCATGTTTCTGTTCCTCCTTATTTTATTATATTACCAAAATCATCATAGCTGTAAAATCCTCTGTTTGTGCTCACTCCGAAATGTTTTGCACGGAAAAGCCTCAGCAAAATAGGTGATGGTTTGTACTTCAAACTGCCGTATTCGTCCCACAAATTTTCAAGCAGTCGAACAATTTTTTCAATTCCCATTTGGTCGGCAGTACGGAAAACGCCCTGACGGTGACCAAAGCCAACTGTCAACACTTTATCTATATCTTCCACACTTGAAATTCCTTCTAAAAGTATTCCGCATGCCTCGTTTAATTGAATTAAAAACAAACGAACACTTACCAGCCCCGAAGATTCCATTACAGGAATAAAATCATGTTTAATCAGCTTGGCAAATTTGCATACTTTTTCGTAAGTTTCGGTGGTGGTATTCAATCCCGGAACTATTTCAATAATTTGTGAATCAGGAACATTCGACAGAAAATGTAACCCAATGCAACGCTCCGGATGTTCAAGTTCCGAAGCTAAATCGGTAACAATAACAGTAGTTACGTTCGAGGCAATAATGGCTGTGGGTGATAAAACCCGTTCCAGTTCCTTGAAAACTTCTTTACGCTGTACAATTCGTCTTTCTCCGGTATTATCGTGATAACGGATAGCTTCAATTACAAAATCGCAACCACTGAAATCTTCATAAGCACAAGTTCCGGTTATGCGACTGAGAATAGCTTTTTTCTCGTTTTCTGTCAATCCCCAGTTGGAAATTTTTTTGTCCAGTTTTTCTTCAATCCGAGCGTAAGCATTTTTAATGCCTTCTTCATTCGGTTCCAGAAAAACCACTTCCATGCCATTCAAAGCTGCCGTGGTGGCAATTACGCTCCCTTCTTTTCCGCAACCCACCACACCGATACGCGAAAACAAAGTTCGTTTCCGGTTACGCTTGCTAAGTCCGTAGCGTTCAATCGCTTCAATAATTTCTTCTGCCATATTTTTAAATTTAGCAGTAAGCGGTAAGTGGTAAGCAGTAAGAATACGATACTCACTGCTTGCTGCTTACAGCTTGCTGTTGATTGTTATTTCATTGCCTGATTTGCTGTTATTGTAATCATTTTTACGATATCATCGACCGAACAACCGCGCGAAAGATCATTTATCGGTGCAGCCATTCCCTGAAGAATAGGACCTACAGCTTGTGCGCCAGAGAAACGTTCCACCATTTTGTAGCCAATATTTCCGGCTTGTAAATCGGGGAAAACCAGCACATTAGCATGTCCGGCAATTTTGCTTCCCGGAGCTTTACTTTGTCCAATGGCAGGAACTAATGCTGCATCAGCCTGTAACTCACCATCAATCATCAACTCAGGTGCCATTTCTTTGGCTATACGAGTAGCTTCTACCACTTTATCCACTAGTTCATGCTTCGCACTTCCTTTCGACGAGAAGCTCAACATAGCCACACGTGGCTCGTAACCGCAAATGATGCGAGCCGTATCTGCTGTACAAACAGCAATTTGAGCCAGTTCTTCGGCGGTTGGATTTGGATTTACAGCACAATCGGCAAATACCAACAAGCCGTTTTCACCGTATTGTGTAGCAGGTGTAAACATCAGGATAGCTCCGGAAACGACTTTAATACCGGGTAATGTTTTTACAATCTGAAATGCCGGACGGAGTACATTTCCGGTCGTATTTTGTGCACCTGCCAATTCACCGTCGGCATCACCGTTTTTAATCAAAAGGCATCCAAGATATAATGGATCTTTAGCCAACTTTGCAGCTTCTTCAGCAGTCATACCTTTACTTTTGCGAAGTTCGAAAAGCAAATTGGCATAAACAGGCATTTTAGCATCCGTTTCTGGATCAAGAATGGTTGCTTCGCAAATGTTGAATAAATTGTTTTCAGCAGCAATGCGGTTTATTTCAGCTGTATTTCCAATCAGGATAAGCTTGGCAGCTTTGTCATTCAAAATAATGTCAGCCGCTTTGAGTGTGCGGATTTCAGTGCCTTCGGGTAACACGATTCGTTGTGGATTAGCCTTAGCACGAGCCATGATTTTTTCTAATAAATCCATTTTGTAAAGATATATAATGTTTTGGTATTTTTGGAGAAGGAATCAGGCTTTAGGCTGAAAAACGATGCAAAGATACAGCATTATTCTAAAATTGCAATGTAGAGATTGCACTTTTTTGGTAATTAATTGATAGTATGTCAGATTGTACACTAAAAATGTCATTTTTTAAAGTGTTTTCAATCCAAATTTATAGTTTTTTGAAGATATTTCTATTGAATAAAAAGTAGTGATAATCAAAATAGTTTTTAAATTGTCAATAACATTACTCTTACAGATTAGAATAATAAGTCATATTACCGAAGTGGGGAAATCAGCTCTATGTACAATGTTTAAAAAAGACGCGTGTTGAAAAAATTAATTTGGACAATCTAATTTATCAAAATTACACCTTATAATCAAACAATTAAATCAGATTTTTATCTTCATAAACTCAATCTCTTGTTGAGGTATTTTTATATATCGACAAAAAAAACTAAATTTGTGCTCCCAAAATGCTCCTGTAGTTCAATGGATAGAACAAGTGTTTCCTAAACACTAGATCCGGGTTCGATTCCCGGCGGGAGTACATTTCAATTCTTAATTATCTGATTTACAATTATCTTCATTGGAAATTGAGATTTAATTAATTGGAAATTATCTTCCCATCTTTCATTTCAATCACTCTGTCCGACAGCGCTGCCAACTCT
>CAZTDH010000113.1:0-6886 GCA_964612615.1 uncultured Paludibacter sp.
AGAAAACCACTTCGCCATCAAAACTTTTTTCGACTCCGGCAATGATTTTCAACAGTGTGGATTTACCGGAACCATTCAAACCGATAATACCGATTTTTGCTCCGTAGAAAAACGAAAGGTAAATGTTGTTCAATACTTTTTTTTGAGGCGGAAAGGTCTTGCTGACTCCCACCATTGAGAAAATTACTTTTTTATCGTCGGCCATTTTATAATTAATAATTAACAATGAATGATTAATAATTCAGAGAGTGCAAAGATACAAAGAAAGGGGGAATTGGAAAATGGGGTGAGGTGATTTCATTAAAACAACAATAGGATGAGGGTTGAGGTCATCCTATTAATGTTTGTGTTGAATAATTCTATATAAAACTAATTTCCATATTTTCTTTTTTCTTTGCTTTTATAAAATCATCAATATAAATCATGTCCTTTTCAATATTCAAGATACTCATTAACTCTATTCCTGCAGGAGTGAATTTTACTTGATTAAATTTATACTCAGTAGAATTTTGTTTTTTGCATAGTAACATTTTACCACCATAAAGTAAAATTGCACCTCCTATTTTTTCGATATAGCCAATTGTTATATTTAGAGTGTCACTTTCGAATATAAGACCTGCTGCTCTTAAAATTAAAAGTGTATCATAATTAACTCCATATTTTTCGAATGCATTCTCAGAATCAAATTTTAATATTCCGCCATAGTCTATAGCAATTTTGCATGCATTTTGAAATAAAATTGCTTCAGTCTTGCTTATATTACTAATAATTTCTAAAGTTCTAAAACTGATTTTCCCTGGTTGAGTTACTTCTTCAGCTAATATCTTACCCCAAATCTCTTGCATATCTTCATTTGATACATCTTGAGCTTTATTAAAAAATCGTGTTCTCCAATCTTCGTCAACGGGTTGGTCAGAAACAGTTTCACCTAAATGTTTTGTTGACTTTTCAATTATACTTTCTAAATTTATTTGTCTATTTATTTCTTTATGGGCAAATCTTTCTTTAAGTCTTTCAATTATTTCAAATTCTGCATCTGCTCTGAGAATAAATCCTTTTGCTTCCGCTTCTGCAAGTTTTTCAATTCTATATGCTTCTGAATCTGCTTTTTTGACAATTCGTTTTGGCTCATATAATACACCAATACCTTTACTAACAGTTTCAATTAATTTTTCTATTGGTTTTCCTTCAATTTTTATTATTGCCATAGTATTTTGTATTAAGGTGATTATAATATTCTTTGCAAATATACATATTATCTTTTAAGAAAAATTTCAGAGCGCAGCTCTTAGGCCGCGCTCTGAATTAATTTATGCCTTAGGTTCAGCAGGTTTTTGTCCTTTTCCTTTGCGCATAGCAAGGGCGTTTATGTAGGATTCAACACGTAGGTTGAGTTTATTCACAAAATCGACATAAGGTGCTTCGCCGTTTACAATAATCAGCGCATTTACTTTTTCAGTAATGGTACGATAGTTAGCGTCAATATCAACCCGCACTTCTTTCATACGAAGGTTTGTTTTTGAATCCTGTTCGTCGAAACGATTTTTTTCAGTGGCATCATGTCCTGAATTATTCTTTTCCAGTTCGCTCACCCAACCGTTCATTCCCAGTGTGGCTATATCGGAACTATAAACTCCTTTTAAATCGGAAATAAGTTTCGTGATAGCTCCCGATTTGTTTTGCTGGCTTTTGCCTTTAATGTCGCCATTTGTATTCCAGAGTATTTTCAGGCGGGTAGCAGCATCTCTCACTGCTTGCGAGTAGTGTTTCAATCCACTATTAATGGCATCGCCCATGCCATCAATGGTTTCGTTACGTTTCAGGTCATCGGCATGAAGCAAATCGGAATAGGTGCTTTTGCGCACAAAGTTCAGTGCTTCGCCTTCGTCGGTATACGATTTGAAATAAGCATCATATTCAGTCTCAATAAGCAAGGTGGCAGCAGTGTAAAAGGTAATTAAACCATTTGCATCGGTGTGAAATTTGTAATGTTCTTCATTTTGAAGACGACTTAACGGGCAATCTAAAATTTTCAACATAAAAATAAATTTGTTTAGAGTAAATAATTAAGAATTTATACGTGTTTGAGATAAAATATCCTTTTTTCTGTTCATTTATATCGTCGTATAAGTACGAACGAAGGTTTTCAGTTCAAAATGCTCGTTCGTACTAGTACGAAGCAAGGTTTTTGGTTCAGAATGTTCCTTCGTACTCGTACGAAGCAAGGTTTTCAATTCAAAATGCACGTTCGTACTAGTACGAAGCAAGGTTTTTCTTTCAGGAAGTTCGTTCGTACTAGTACGCTTGTTTTTTCAAGTCCTGAATTAGACAAAAAGCATAGAAATGCAGACATAAATACAAAACGCTACAAAGTTAAAAATATATTTCTAATTACCAAGCAATTTATTATAATAAAATCTGATTTATTTTCAGTTAATCGAACAAAAAAAGCCTGACTTGTGATAGTCAGGCTTTTGAAAAAAAATTAGGCTTCTTTTATTTCTTACTAAATTTGAAAGTAGCAATACGATTATCGTTCATAATCATTTTTCCAAAATAAATTCCGGTAGGATAGGAACTGATATTAATCCGTTGTTTCGACTGAGATTGATTGTTTTGGGAGAAATAGGTTTTTCCGGTTATATCGCAAATGTCCAAGTACAGGGAGTTTTCAATATCGGGTATTGAAATATAGTCGCTCGAAGGATTTGGATAAACACTTATATTGCTGTTTAAAACTTCATTTAAACCTGCTGATTTTTCTAAAACAACTCTATATCTTATCAATTCGGAACTTACAGTACCATTTGTAATGGCTTGAACAATCCCAACATTTGGAGCAAATACCCAACCTGTTTGAGGCATAAACGTCACAAAATAACAGGAATCGAAACTCCCGGCAGGCACAGTTACTTTCCCTTTATATTCAACATGAACACTGTCGATAAAAAATGGCCAACCTTCTCCAACTTTATATTGATGTTGCCAAACTTTTGACCATTCTCCACCCATTCTGATATAGATGTCATTGTGATTATCATTATCAGTATACAATGAATCAATATATGAATCGGTAATATGGTTTAGTAAAAAAATATTCAAATTATCCAGTTTGTAATTACTGGTAATTACCGTTGAATCCGTTCCTGTTACCGAACCATTTGAGTCCAGATAATTTAAAATCCACGTATTCCCTACCACCATTGGAAAATAATCCTGAGCAAATGAATTTAAAGAAAAAAGGATAAGCGAAAGTGTGAAAAATTTTCTCATGTTAAGTCTTTTTGAGTGTTTGTAATTTGTATTTATTTGTTTTTGTAAAAAGAAGTACAAAGTTAAAAATTATTTTTAAAATTGACAAACAATTTTATATAAATATAATGTGGGATTATCATATAAATTCAAAAGTCTGACTGGAGAAAGTCTGACTTTTGAATGAAATCATATTTAAGTACAATGGGGTTTTATTGAGCTACAATTGTATCGACAGGTACAGTGATGGAGTCAGAACTATGCTGTGATGCATGCTCTTCAGTGTCTGATACTTTGATAGGATCAGCATTGGGGTTTGCTGAATTAATTTTCAGACTGTCCGATACGGTTGTATCACCCTTGTTACTCGAAATTTTGTAGGTGTAAGTTGCCGTGGAAATCAAACCAATAAATAATACAGCAATAATGGTGATGTATAAACCTTTATATGTTTTTTTATTCTCCAGTTCAAAGATTTTGTTTTTACTCACTTCAAGCTCCAACTCCAGTTCTTTGATTCTGAGATCATGTTCGAGCATATCTTTATCGCGGGCAGCTTTTCCCTGATAACCTCCGGTAGCAATAAAGTCGTTCGCAGTTTGCAATGTATAATACGATGCATCGCCACCCGGAACTGGTCTGTGGGTGACATATTTGTCCTTTTCCAGTTGGTCGATAATCGGTTCAAGCGTTTGGTCGCCTAAACGAACAGCAAACTCGCTGAAATATGCCTCGTGAATCTCAATATACGTTATTCCCTTTTGACTTTTATGAATGACAGATAATACCTGATCCTGCTCTTTTAAATTGCTTGCGTTTGTCATAATTCTGTTTGTTTATACGTTTTAAAATTGTATTGCAAAGATACTAGAAAAGGAGGAAATGAAAATGGAGAAATGCCATTTAGTTAAGATGAATTTTCTATTTCCTGTTTTTGAGAACCATTTTAAAAATCAGATAGGCAATTAATACAGTTGCAACTCCGGCCAAAAAGCTATAAGTTGATTCCAATGAATAGTTTTTTATGTAAAGTCGTTTAAATAATATAGCTATCAGAATAATTGTTATACCTATTATTGTAATAATTGTTTTTGACTGAAGGTTTTTCATGATAGATAAAAGTCTGTATGATTTTTTTGTGCAAAATACCTTAATTACTCACACGTCGAATATTGATATGATTATAATACTCAATCCGCCTTTGGTAATTGAATATAAAACGTAGTTCCTTTGTTTTCGACTGATTCAAATCGAATTGTTCCACCCGTGAGTTCAATAATGTTTTTAGTTATTGCCAATCCAAGTCCCATTCCGGTAGATTTGGTAGTAAAATTGGGTGTAAATAGTTTTTCGTGTAACGCACTTTCAATACCAATACCATTGTCGGTTATTTCAATAAAGATTCGGTGGGCAGCTTGTTTCAGCATGACTGAAATCACTCCTTCACGGTTGTCGGGAATAGATTGTATGGCATTTTTCATCAGATTATTGAACACCTGAACCATTTGTTCGGGATCGGCAAATACAAAAACACCCTTTTCTACACCCTGGTAATCAATTTGAACATGCTCGTTGTTGTTGACAAAAAGCTGTACAACCGAATACAACTTTCCGGCAATGTCAATTCGCTCGAAGTTTGCTTCAGGCATTCGGGCAAAATCGGAAAACGTGCCGGCAATACGCGACAGGTTATCAATTTGCTCAATAAGCATAGTAGATGATTTTGCAAAATATTCGTCAAATTGCTTCTCGTCAAGTTTTTTTGTACGTTGAAGTTGCTGAATGGTCAGTTTCATCGGTGTCAGCGGATTGTTTATTTCGTGAGCTACCTGTCGTGCCATCGATTTCCATGCCGATTCACGTTCCGATTGTGCCAGTAAGCGCGCACTTTGTTCCAGCTCATCCACCGTGCGATTATACTGAATTACCAGTTGCCCTATTTCGTCGTTCAGTGAGTAATCAATTTTCTCATTCCGTCTGCCTAAACGCATTTCCTTCAGTTTGTTCTCCAGCATATTAAGCGGTGCCGAAAGTTGTTTTCCGATAAATAAACTAAGCAAAACGGCCAGTACAATGATGATTAAATAAATATGAATAATCACCGATAGGAAGCTTTCAATCTCGTTTTTAATTTCGTCCTGACTGAAAAACTGCGGAATAGAAATGAATCCGATTTGAGCATAATCACCATTGACAAAATCGGTATATCCGCTCAGATAATTCAGCTTTCCGATATGTTCATATTGATTAAAATTGGAATTTGGTTTGAAAAAAGGTGTTGGCGGAATGCGTGTACTGATCAGATTTTTGTTGAAAATAATAGGCTGAGAGCTGCCAATCAACTCACCATGATTGTCATATACATGAATATCGGTGTGATAAATGTACGAAAGATCCTGCAAATCAAAATTCAGTGCCTGCGAATTTTGTACATTCAAGTCCTGATTCCAGTAATATAAATCCTGCAATGCCTTCTGAATGTAGTTTTTTTTGCTTTCCAGATTAGCAATTTGTTGCTCGCGGTATTTTTCTTCAATAAAATTCACCGAAACGAAAAATATACCGATAAAACTCACAATCAGCAAAGCAATAAATGTGAACTGAAATTTAGCAGTCAGTCCGAGTCGGTAATTCCATTTCTGCCTGGCAAGTAAGTAAATCCAAATCAGTAGGCTGCAAACAGCAAAATACGCCAAAAAGGTATAAAGAAAATAAAGGAAATGTGAGAATGGTTCAAAGAAATCCTGTTCAGCAATAACGATAAAGGTGTTCGAATTGGGCTTATACACAAAATGTTTTCTGCCGTTGTAAATGGTTTTAAAAAAGTCGGCATTACTGGCATGAATCCATCTTGTATCAGCCGGAAACTCCACTCTCCCGGAAGAAAACACTAATCTGGCTCGCTCATATTTAGCAATCGAAATATTCAGCTGTGACTGAATATTAGCAGTCGTTGCAATCAGCAAATTAGGGAAACTGTAGCTTTTAAAATTCCGTCTTGGATAAAATTCCATGAAAAAATAAAGTGAATCAACTTCCTTTGCATTGGCATGAAACTGGCCAATGTAGGTCATGTTATTTTCGTTGGCCGTCACACTGTAAAAATGCGTTTTCTTAATCCGGTTTCCCGATTTTAAAATGAAATCAGCATATTCATTGGATGTGTGCGAATGGGCAACCACCACATTCAATCTCATGTCGTACTTGTTCCAAAAGCCACGCAAATAGGTTTTATTCAGGTAATCGTTAGTGGTTTGAACCGAATCTCTTTTCAATAATAATTTAGAAATTTTCTTATCCCTACTGATTTTCACATCCAGTTCTTCCAGTAAAATATCCGCCATTTGATCATTTTCGGAGCTTCCGTTTATATAAATATTCTGAGCCAGAATTTTATATTTATCCAGTTTCTTTTTATTACTGATTACCAATGAATTGTAAACCAGAAACCCACTGAAAATGAGCAGCCAAAGTGCCAAAATTGTATATATATTCTTTCGTTTCGGGAATAGAAAATACAGGTAGAATCCTAACCACAAACCGCAATACGAGATGGTGATACTGATGGCATCGTCGGGCGAGATGAACCGACAGCCAATGTACAAAAGCACTCCAAAGATAAGGTCTATCCATA
>CAZTDH010000114.1:0-6880 GCA_964612615.1 uncultured Paludibacter sp.
GCAAAGCCATTGAGTATAAATCCACTTCCGTTGAGGAGATGGATTTAGACGCCATTATAGCCCGCCATCCTCAAATTGTGTTGGTGGATGAATTAGCACACACCAATGCGCCCGGCAGTCGCCATAACAAACGGTATCAGGATGTGCAGGAACTGTTGGAAAATGGAATTAATGTTTTCACCACGCTCAATGTGCAGCATCTGGAAAGTCGCACCGACACGGTGGCACAAATCACCGGTGTTATTATTCGCGAAACTTTGCCTGACTTTATTTTTGAAAATTCCGATGATATTGAACTCGTTGATATTACGCCCGACGAACTGCTTCAACGCCTTTCCGATGGGAAAGTCTACACGCCCGAACGCTCGAAAGAAGCGGTAAATAACTTTTTCCGCAAGGGAAACATCACTGCTTTGCGCGAAATGTCCTTGCGCATTGTTGCCGACCGGGTGGATAACCAGTTGCACGATTATATGCAGGACAAACGCATCCGAGGTCCATGGAAATCGGGTTTGCATTTTCTGGTGGCTATTGGTGTCAGCCCATCTTCGCAAGGTTTGCTGAAATGGGCAAAGAACCTGGCATATACTATGGGTGCCAATGTGGAAGCACTTTATGTAGAAACTACCCAACGCTTAACAGCACGTGACCAAGAGCAATTGGATGCCAACATTGCTCTTGCCAAAGAACTGGGATTTAAAGTGCGTATTGTAACCAATGACGACCTGGTAAAAGCCATTGTGACTTATGCCCAAAAAGAAAACATCACACATATTATTGTAGGTAAGTCACGGTTAAGTAGTGTGAAATCACTATTAAAACTGGGTAATTTTGTAAACCGGTTAATCAAATACAGTGGAAATATTGATGTATATATCCTTGGATCTGACACTCCGGTTGAGGATAATTTTAATATCAAAACAGTAATTCCACCCTTCACATCGCACAGTCGGCAGTACCTGACTGTTTCGCTGATTGTGGTTCTGACTTCGGTGTTGAGTTACTTAGTCAGAGATATTGTGGGCTATCAGGTTGTTTCGGTCATCCTGCTCTTTATGGTATCGTTGCTGGCATTATTTTACGGCACAGGACCTGTAATGTTTGCTGCCACGGCGAGTGCATTAATCTGGGACTATTTCTTTATACCTCCACAATTCACGTTCCTTATTCAGAAGCCGCTCGATATCCTGCTGTTGGTTATGTTTTTCATCGTGGCACTGGTAAATGGCACATTAACTTCACGGGTTCGCCGTCAGGAGAAAAAGATACGCATACGCGAAGAACGCACCAATGCACTGTATCAGCTAACCAAGGACATGAACTCAGTTTCAGGTTTAGATGATGTAATTAAGATTGCTTACGATTTTATTAATCGCTATTTCAAGTTGGAATGCAGTATTGTTGTCAAAAATGAATTGAATCAACTTATAGTAATGCCGATTGAAAATTCCATCATTCAACTCACCGAAAACGAAATGAGTATCATCAACTGGGTAGAAAAAAATTCTCTGAAAGCCGGAAAATTCACCAATACACTGCCTTCAAATGAATACACATATTATCCATTGATAGGCAGTAGCAGTACCTTGGGCGTAATAGTAGTAAAACAGACTAAGGTATTTACGCACGGTGAAGAACAATTTTGGGAATCGTCACTCTCGCAAATTATTGGTAAGTACGAACGGGAGCTGTTGCGCAATGCCACCCGCAAAACGTATATGATCAGTGAATCGGAAAAATTGTATAAAACATTGTTCAATTCCATTTCACACGAGCTTCGTATCCCGATTGCCGCCATTATGGGTTCGTCGGAAACCTTGCTGGAGCAACAACTACCAGAACAAATTCAACAGGAACTTTATTCGGAAATCAATACAGCATCTATACGTCTGAACCGTTTGGTTGAGAACTTACTGAATATGTCGCGACTTGAATCAGGAAGAATTACGCCTCACCCCGATTGGTGCGATGCACATGATTTAGTGAATTCGGTTTCAGAATCGCTTCAAAATGAACTTGAATCGTTTACGTTTAAAATTGATATTCCTGACGATCTTCCTTTGATTTATGTCGATTTCGGATTGATGGAACAAGTGCTGCACAACCTGATTCTGAACGCCACACAGCATTCGCCAAAAGGAAGTGTGATTGAACTAAAAATTGAAGTTACTGATGATAATTTATTTATCAAAGTAATAGATCAGGGTTCTGGATTCCCTGAAGATGAATTATCATCTGCTTTTGATAAATTCTATCGTGGAAAAGATGCAAAAGCCGGTGGCACCGGACTTGGTTTGTCCATTGTAAAAGGGTTCATAGAAGCACATAATGGAACTGTATCTGCAACCAATGGAGTAAGTGGCGGAGCTGTTTTTACATTGAGAATACCAAAGAAACAAACCCTTTAATCTAATTAGACTTTGAAAAATTTTCTGTAAATTGTTGTGTTTCCCGAAATCCGCAATTATCCTTGTGAAAATTGCGGATTTTTTATTCTCCGCTAAATCTGTATCCAATTCCTGATTCGGTAATAAGCAACTTTGGCTTAGTTGGATTGTCTTCTATCTTTTTGCGAAGCTGCGCTATGAAAACCCGCAGATATTGAGTTTGTTCTGTATAGCCATAGCCCCAGATCTCCTGAAGAATATACACGTGAGTGAGTACCCGTCCTTCGTTTTTAGCCATCAAGGCCAATAAAGAGAACTCAGTGGTGGTTAGTTTAATGATTTCACCATTCTTGGTAGCTACGTGTTTTCCTAAGTCAATGGTCAGATTATCAAAGACCATAGATGCTTCCTGTTGACGAATAACCTGATGTGTGGCTACACGTATTCTGGCCAGTAACTCACGTGTACGAAACGGTTTGGTCAAATAATCATTAGCACCATTATCCAATGCCCGCACAATGTCTTCTTCCGAGTTTCGAACCGAAAGAATAATGATAGGTCCGGTATACCAATCACGTAGTTTCTTCAATACTTCCAATCCATCCATATCAGGTAAGCCCAAATCGAGAATAATAAGGATTGGATTGACCGAAGCAGCTAACAGACAGCCTTCCTTTGCTGTCTCTGCCTCAACTGCCCGATACCCGTTTGCTGTCAGATTAATTTCAAGTAGCCTGCGTATCTGAATTTCATCATCTATTATCAGAATGGTTTGCTTTGAGTCCATAGCATTGATTTTTGAGTAAATTTATCAGGTGAACCTTTATGCTACAAAGATATATGCTTTGTTATAAAGATTTTATAAAGAATGAATGATTGAATATAATTTTTATATGATGACTTTATTTGCTTTCCTATGCATCAAAATATTTAACAACACTCTTTTATCTGATTCATTATGTAAATTATACAATATCAATTATCTCACCAATTTGTAACACCGTTTACATACGTTTGTAATATTGGAATTCTAATTTTGTTTCGATATTTAATTAATTGAAAATGAACAAATACCGCATTCTGATAATAGACCCCGACAAAGATTTTTGTGGATATTTACAGTCAAATCTTAAAAGTGAAGGATATTATGTTGAAACCTGTCAGGATGTAAAGAACATCGTAGATTTGAAACTCCATCAATACGATCTGGTCATCCTTGAGACTCAACTAAAGGATGTATCGGGATTTAAACTGGTTCACGACATTCGCAACAATCCTAATACCGCTTCACTTTCCGTCATTTTTTTGTCATCAAAACCCGGCGAAAATGAAATGATAACCGCTTTCAGTGTGGGCGCTGACGATTTTCTTTTAAAACCATTCTATATCAGAGAACTTGCAGCACGAATTAAAGTGATTATACGACGAGCTGAAGTACGAAAAAATGAGAATATCGAATTATTGGAATATGAACAACTAAAACTTAATTTGTCAAAAATGCAGGTGAAAGTTGAAGGTGAAACAGTTCCATTCACTAAGAAGGAATTTGAAATCATGAAACTTTTCCTCGAGAACAAGAACCGGATATTTAGCCGTGAGGACTTACTCAAACTAATTTGGTCGGAAGAGGCTTTTGTACTTGGAAGAACGATCGATGTGAATATCACCCGAATCAGACAAAAGATTGGGAATTACAGCAATCATATTGTTACAAAAATTGGTAAGGGATATTGTTTTGAAGAATAAGAATATTTACGATTTATTCATTTACAATTGACGATTGACATTTGAAAAATTTCAGTATCATAATTGTCCTTCTTTTACTTTTAGGACAACAAGTTGATGCACAAAAAGTCGGGTTGATTTTGAGTGGTGGTGGTGCGCCGGGCATTGCACATATTGGCATGATTAAGGCTTTAGAGAAGAACAACATACCTATAGATTATATTACAGGAACGTCGATTGGAGCTTTTATTGGTGGTTTGTATGCTTCGGGATATTCGCCCGACGAAATGATTCAGTTTTTCAAATCTTCCGATTTTAGAAAATTGAAAAGGTTTGAGATTAGATTTCCAAAGAAGTTTTTTATACCAACCCATATTATTCAACCACAAAAAATACAAAAGGGATTAGAAAGAATAACCGGACAAGCCACAAAACGTTCGGGAGGGAATTTCGACAGTCTCTTTGTTCCTTTCCGATGCGTAGCTTCGGATGTTTATCACAAAGAATCTTTCGTTTTTTCTCATGGTGATTTAGCTACAGCCATACGTGCATCCATGACATTTCCTTTTATTTTTGAAGCAACGAAAGTGGATAACCGGCTACTTTTCGATGGGGGCATTTATAATAATTTTCCGGTAGATATCATGCAACAATCTTTTGATCCGGGTTTTCTGATAGGCAGTGTAGTAGCCTATAACCCTCCCCCAGCCGACCCGAATGATATATTAATGCAACTTCAAAATATGATTGCAAACAATACAAATTACAGTATTCCTGACTCATTGGGGATGGTGCTGAATTTCGATTTAAAAAAGAAGTCCATGTTTGATTTCTCCAACATTGATAGTTTGGTTAAAGTTGGTTATGACCAAACTGAGAAACAGATTGAAATCATCAAAATGAAAGTCCAACGCCGAATATCAAGCAATGAAATCAATCAAAAGAGGATGTTGTTTCATAATTCTCCATCACAAATGCCAACAGCGAATTAACCCCATCAGCCAAATTTCTGAGTTTCTCAATTGCTTCCTGTATTTCTTCATGATTATTCAAGTCATTTTTCAACTGAATGGATCGTTTACAATCGTGAATAGTCAATTTTAGAATGCCATCTTCCATTACTTTAGCATGAAAGCACGACATGCTGCGGTGACTTTCGGGTAGTAAAAATTTCTTTGAGTTGTATGTTTGTTTATCCATGACTTTTACATTAATAATCAAGAAAGGATAGTACTAACCTATCCTTTCCCTTAAAAAACTAAACCTAAAATTCTAGAAAAGTTTCTGTCCTACTGTATTATTGTTTTGAACCCCGCACCACACTTTGAAACAAAATCAATAATACCATCGGATTCAGAAACTAAATGACTAATTCAAAAGCAAAATTACAGTGTTTTTATTGCATATACATTTCTATGGGATTAATGTTTTATTACAAGCTTGTATAAAAAGTATGGATTAAGCTATCTATTCTTTGATAATCTTTTTAATAACTGTCCCCAGTTTCGATGAGATTTGAACCATATAAGTGCCTTTTACCAATGAACTTAAATTAATAGATTGCTCTTTTGTTTTCAAAATACTTTTACCAGTAAGTGAAAGTATCTCTATTTCGTTTATATCGGTGCCACTCACAAATATCGATGAAGCAGTAGGGTTTGGATATACTGCGTACAATTTCGCCAGTTTCACATCTTCAATTCCTGAAAGAGTAGGAACCCATTTAATGGAGATATTCATGAAACTTTGAATATTGGCCGGTGTAAGGGTTACTTCATTTGGACCCTTATCAAAAGTAAAAGTACCTAATTTCGTTCCTGAATTACTTTCAGTCATTTCCATTTTAACGGTGTAAGTACCATCAGCAACAAGTACTTTTGAAACATCAGTACCATTCCAGGTGCATGTGCGTGTTCCATGTGAAGTTTGAGTAGCTCCGGTAATTGCATCTATTGAATTTCCTACAGGGGTAGCAGTTACCCAGTTTGTAAGATGTGCCTTACGTGTGGAGCCAAGTATTAACATCGTTTTTACAAACTTACCGGAACTATCCTGAATCCACATAGCCACAATGTTTTTTGGTGCATAAGTTCCACTTGCCGTAAATGTGGTAGCTGTTACAGTTAAAGTGCCAGAAGTATTTTGGGCATGGATCGATGTCATTACAACCAAAAACAGAAGAAATAGAATATTCTTTTTCATAAATTAAGTAATTTGGAATTGATAAATAACAAAAAGGATAGTCGAAACTATCCTTCTTTTATTATTTTAGATTAATTTCTTTATTCAATAATGAGTTTTTGAGTTGAAACACTATTAATTCGTACGGTGTAAATCCCTTTGGCTAAATCTTCAGTATTTAATGTTGTAGTTTTTGCAAGAGCTTTGATTTGTTTTCCAACCAAATTAAATACTTCCAAGTTTACCATTGAACCAAAATTTACAACACCTGTCGTACATGGATTTGGATACATGCTTACTTCATTTACAACAGGACTGTTTACAACTGCTAAAATATCTCCTTCAACAGTAATATTATCTATTCGGTTGTTTCCGGCAGTATTTTTTGGGTCAGAAAACCATATTCTGAATTTTAGATTTGCATTGTTTTCAGCAGCAGGATCTGTAATTGTGATTGATTCAGTAGCGAATCCGGTAGCCGGAATTGTGGCAATTGTATCAGTTCCTAATCCTTTTCCATTCACATTCAGTCCTGTTTTAATCCAGCTTGTTCCACCATCTACACTGTACGAATAAGTATTTACATT
>CAZTDH010000115.1:0-6861 GCA_964612615.1 uncultured Paludibacter sp.
GGCAATTCGTACTGATAAATATCGCGCTTCACTGCCATTTTTATCGACTTAGCCAATGCTTTAAAAATGCCTTCCAGTTTGTGGTGTTCATTGTCACCTTCAGCTTTAATGTTCAGGTTCATACGGGCGGAATCGCTCAATGATTTGAAGAAATGGTAAATCATTTCGGTTGGTAAATCACCGATATATTCTCGTTTAAATTCAGCATCAAAAACGATCCAGGCACGACCACCAAAGTCCAGCGCTACAGAACACAAGCAATCGTCCATTGGCAGATAAAAGCCATAACGCTCAATGCCACGTTTATTCCCTAACGCTTTGCCAAATGCTTCACCCAATGCAATAGCAGTATCTTCGATGGTGTGGTGTTCATCTACTTCCAGGTCTCCTTTTACTTTGATAGTCAGGTCAGAACCGGAATGTTTGCCTATCTGTTCCAGCATGTGGTCGAAAAATTTCAGACCGGTATCAATGCTGCATTTTCCTGAGCCGTCCAGATTCAGTTCAATGAATATGTCTGTTTCTTTGGTAGTACGTTTAACCGTAGCGGTACGCTCTCCTGCAAACAGAAATTCTGTAATAGCATTCCAATTGGTTGTTTGCAACGCACAATACTCTGTCAGTCCTTTTTCTTTCAGAATCCAGGTGTCGTTGCTGATAAAGATGGCTTTGCAACCCAGGTTTTTTGCCAGTTCAACATCTGTGTAGCGGTCGCCGATTACGAATGAGCCGGCCAAATCATAAGCCTCAGTAAAGTATTCAGTAAGCATGGCTGTTCCCGGTTTGCGGGTAGGCAGGTTGTCTTCAGGATAGGATTTATCGATAAATATTTTGTCGAAAGTAATGTCCTCGTTAGCCAGTGTTTGAAGAAATTTAGCCTGAATAATATCAAAGTTTTCCTGTGGATTTGCAGGTGTTCCAAGTCCATCCTGATTGGTTACCAATGCCCATTCAAAATCAAGTTTCTGACGAATAAAGTTCAGGTTGCGTATCACTCCGGGCAGGAATTCCATTTGTTCCAGTGTGTCAACCTGAAATGTTACGGGCGGTTCGACAATAATTGTTCCATCGCGGTCGATGAAAAGTACTTTCTTTTTAGCGTTTTCAGACATGATTTTTTTATTTTATGCTGTACAAAAGTAGTTTATTTTTTTGTGTCACGCAAAGTCGCAAAGACGCTAATAATGATAGCTTTGGCGACTTAGCGCCCTGGGGTGGAATTTTAATTGTTTAACTCCAGCTTCAGAAACCGTCCGGTTTCACTGGTTTTATGTTTAGCAACTTCCTGAGGAGTTCCGGTACAAATTACTTTTCCACCTGCCGCACCGCCTTCCGGACCTATGTCAATAATATGATCAGCTACTTTGATAACATCCATGTTATGTTCAATAATAATCACCGTATTTCCTTTGTCAACAAGCCGATTCAATACGCCAAGTAACACACGGATATCTTCAAAATGCAGTCCGGTTGTTGGCTCGTCGAGGATATAAAGCGTTTGTCCTGTGTCGCGTTTGGATAGTTCGGTTGCCAGTTTTACGCGCTGACTTTCACCCCCCGAAAGTGTTGTACTCGACTGTCCAAGTTTGATATATCCCAGTCCCACATCCTGCATAGTTTTTATTTTATTCAGGATAGAAGGTTGATTTTCGAAAAAGTCAACCGCCTGATCGATAGTCATATTCAGTACATCGGCAATTGATTTTCCCTTGAACCGCACTTCCAGTGTTTCCTTGTTGTAACGCTTGCCGTCGCAACTTTCGCAGGGAACATACACGTCGGGCAGAAAATTCATCTCAATGGTTTTATAGCCATTTCCACCACATACTTCGCAACGACCACCGGCAGTATTGAACGAGAACCGCCCGGGTTTATAACCACGAATTTTGGCTTCGGGCAAGGTTACATAAACATTACGGATATCCGAAAAAACACCGGTGTAAGTAGCCGGATTTGAACGAGGTGTACGACCAATCGGTGACTGATCCACTTCCACTACTTTATCAATATGTTCAAGTCCTTCAATGCTATCGTAAGGCAATGGATCCTGTAATGAACGGTAAAATTCCTGACTCAGAATGGGTTGCAGTGTTTCATTTATCAGCGTTGATTTTCCGCTACCCGAAACACCGGTCACACAAATCATTTTTCCGAGCGGAAAGCTTACATTTATATTTTTCAGGTTGTTTCCCTTTGCTCCTTTTATGGTAATGTTATGTCCATTTCCTGGGCGAAGTGTTGTGGGTATTTCAATCCTTTTTTTGCCATTCAGATATGCCGAAGTAAGCGTGTCAGCTTGTAACATTTGCTGCGGTGTTCCGGCAAAAACAACTTCGCCACCGTGTCTTCCGGCGTGCGGTCCCAAATCCACCACGTAATCGGCAGCCATCATCATGTCTTTGTCGTGTTCCACAACAATCACAGAATTGCCTGTGTCGCGCAATTGTTTCAATGAGCGAATCAAGCGTTCATTGTCGCGCTGGTGCAGACCAATACTTGGCTCGTCGAGAATATAAAGTACGTTTACAAGTTGCGAACCGATTTGCGTTGCCAGCCGAATACGCTGACTTTCGCCACCCGAAAGCGATTGCGAACTACGGTTGAGCGACAGATAATTCAATCCCACATCCAGCAAGAACTGAAGTCGGGTGCGGATTTCTTTCAGAATTTCAGATGCAATGGTTTTTTGTTTTTCCGATAAATGCGGTTCTACAGAGTTTAGCCATTCAGATAGATTCGAAATGTCCATTGCCGACAGTTCAGCAATATTCTTATCGTGAATGCGGAAATGCAGTGATTCTTTACGCAGTTTAGCGCCATTACAATCAGGGCAAACGATTGATTTAGAATACTGATTAGCCCATTTTTGCTCAGTAGCCGAAGCACCTGTTTCAGTCTGCATTTCGATATATTTCAGAATCCCATCATAACTCAGAAAATAATTAGTGCCAATGGATTGATTTTTTATATGTAAGCGTTCCTCTGTCCCATTCATGATTTCATCCATGGCTTCATCGGGTATCGATGTAACAGGCGTTTTCAGGGTGCAATCGTATTTTTCCAGAATGGCTTCCACCTGCCAGAAAATGGTAGTTTGTTTGTGTTTTCCGAGTGGTGCAATTGCTCCGTTGTAGATATTCAGGCTCTTATCAGGAATGATTTTATCCATGTCAATTTTGTTGACATAGCCGAGTCCTTTACAATGATGACACGCACCATGCGGTGAATTAAATGAGAAGTTATGAGGAGCCGGTTCGTCGTACGAAATACCGCTGGTTGGACACATCAACATTTTACTGAAATAGCGGGCTTCGTCGGTATCTTTCTCAAGTATCATCACAATGCCGTTGCCTTGTTGCATGGCTTTTTGCATGGACTGTTTCAGGCGTGCACGGTCTTTTTCGGCAACCAGCAATTTATCAATCACCACCTCAATGTCGTGGTTTTTGTAGCGGTCTAACTTCAGCCCGTGTGTTGCTTCACGCACTTCGCCGTCGATACGAACATGCAGATAGCCTTTTTTGCGTATTTGCTCAAACAATTCCTTGTAATGCCCCTTTCGACCTCGTACAAGCGGCGCAAGCAAGAATGTCTTCTTTCCTTCGTAGTCTTTCAAAATCAAATCTACAATCTGATCTTCAGAGTATTTCACCATTTTTTCACCCGTTACATACGAAAAAGCTTCACCGGCACGTGCATAAAGCAGACGCAGAAAGTCGTAAATTTCGGTGGTGGTCCCTACGGTTGAGCGCGGATTTTTATTAGTGGTTTTTTGCTCAATGGAGATTACAGGACTCAGCCCGGTGATTTTATCCACATCGGGACGCTCCATATTGCCCAGAAAACTACGGGCGTAGGCAGAAAAAGTTTCTATATAGCGGCGTTGTCCTTCGGCAAAAATAGTATCGAAGGCGAGTGATGATTTTCCGCTACCGCTTAGGCCGGTAATTACCGTCAGAGCGTCGCGTGGTATGGAAACATCTATGTTTTTGAGATTGTGAACCCTTGCGCCAATCACTTCTACATACTCTGTAGCGTCGAGGGGTTGTATGTCGGAATTTGTTGTCAAAACGATTTTATTTTAGAACTTGCAAAGATACGAATTACAAAACGAGTTGACAAGTGAAATGGTTCATAGAATCAGTAATGTAGTATTAAAATAAACTCGTATTGCATTTGGAGAAAAATCAAATTACTAATTGGGGCTTCGCCCCAAACCCCACTTCATTTTTTGGCTTGAACCAAAAAACGAAGCAAAAAAGTTCAAGAGACCTCACCCTGCCTTCGGCCACCCTCTCCAAATGGAGAGGGAAAAGCGGAAAAAAGTGTTTGCCCACTTCACTCTAAAAACTCACGCTTAATGACTGAAAACTTTTAAACTCGTTTCGCCGAAATACGTCGAAACTCAAACAGAAAAGTTTTCTACGTCATTTTCACTTGTTTTTCGGCTCACTGGACGAGGTCAATCCCGCAATTGAGAAGTACCTTACAACTGTACACTTTACTGATAATCATTTTAATTCTTATGTCAGTTCTGGTTTATTGAATGTATTGACTTGTAGAAAAAGATGTTCCATTTGGCGAAGTAAGATATAGCCAGCAATGAAGTTCATTCACACTCCAGCTGTCGGGTAGTTGAATTTCAATACTTTCGTCTGACCGGAGCGCAATTTGTTGTTTATGGATAGCCATTTTAGTAACAGGGTTCAGAATCAATAGATTAATGTAATCACTTAAGGAAGATTCAGTCAAAGTTTCAGTATTCCAACCAATCTTTATGCAAGTTGGATTTATGTGTTTAAGGTAAGGCTTAGTTACACCTATTAATCCACCATTTGAAATTACTAATTTACTGTAATCCATTTCGAAATCAGGAAACTCTCCTGAAACAGCAACTTTCATAGCAGAAGCAACTGCTTTATTAATGCCATATTGACCTCCAAAAGTGAGGGTGAAAACCGGACGCATGCAATTTAGCTGTTTCATTACAAAACCAAATTTGCCCCGCTGATTTTTTTGTCCAACCGTGTTCGGATTATCGGCTATCCGATACTCTTTTAAAATACACAAACCATCTTTGCGAACGGCTGCTATTGCTGTACCGTGCTTGCCGGAAATTTTGCCAAAAGTAGAAGATGTAAAACGAGCCATGAAATTAGTTTATAGTTAATAAGCTGCAAATATAGGATAAATAAATCACAGAACAATCACAGTGTTGGGACTGAATTATCACTTTGTTACATCGGAGGATCATCGGAGGGTCATCGGAGGATATACAGTATTAGCAGCTAAGAAGAACAGAGGTAGTACAAAGCTACATTGAATTTAGTATGTCATGAAGTTCTTTTGCAATGCAAAGTGATTACAAACATGTGACCGTATGTAGTGTAAAATACAAAAAAATACATAATAAAATCGTAATAATTGTAGTATAAAATACATTAAATCAATGTTTTGTGTAGCACTTTTAGATTTTTTTTCTGACTGTAAAAAAACAGGGTAGTATATGCCTTTTTTGAAGAACTATTTTATATCTTTGTATAGCGGTCGTATTTTTATGAACTTTAGAAAACCGATTATATATTAAAATTTCTGCTAAAAGATTTACAATGTTGCTGCTGATCCACTGCAATTCATTTTTGATTTTTTATACAATAGAGGGTGATAAATTACACGAAAAAATAAACATACTATGATTAGTCCTTCAGTTAAAAATGCAAGTGTTCTTATTGTTGATGATGACGAATACAATCTGATAGTGTTGGGTGAAATTCTAAAACGAAATGGCTTTAAAATTTCTTCTGTTACCAATGGTGTTTCAGCATTAAAAGTTTCGGAACAAGAGAAGCCGGATCTTGTTTTGCTAGACATAATGATGCCGGGAATTGATGGGTATGAGGTTTGTCGACGCTTGAAAGATAATCGAAATTTAGCTGATATACCTGTGATATTTATAAGTTCATTAACCGACAGTAGAGACATTGTTAAGGCATTAACCTGCGGTGGTGTTGATTATATTACAAAACCATTTAATGCTGAAGAAGTTATTGCCCGGGTGCAAACCCATTTGAAACTGCACCAACAAAGCCGGGAGCTTCTGGAGTTGAATACCCACCTGAAAGAATCGCAAGAACAGTTATCAAAATTTGCAGCTCACTTGCTCATAATTCGTGAGGAAGAAAGAACGATGTTATCAAACGAAATACATGATAAAATAGGTCAGATTCTCATTGCTTTGAAAATTGATATGGGAATTTGGAAGAAAAAGATACTGTTTTTAAGCGAAAATAATCGGTCGCAGGAGATTATTGATAATTTTAACGAATTGGTAGGGGTTGTAGATGAGACAATTAGAACCGTTCGGAAGATTATGAATGAACTTAAGTCCAACGATTTAGAGTTGCTTGGTTTTATTGAAACTGCAAAATTATTCAGTATTGAATTTGAGATTATTAACAAGATAAATTGTAAAGTAGAAACGACTTTATTTAATGTTGAGTTTAAGGAACAGCAAAAAGTTGCTTTATACCGAATTCTGCAGGAATCATTGTCAAACGTAGCACAACATGCCAATGCCACTTCGGTAGTGGTTTCACTCTATTTGCACGAACAAAATTTTGTAATGGAAATTGTGGATAATGGAATTGGTTTTGACAAGACCAAAAATGCATATAAAGATGCTTTTGGCATAACAGATATGAAGCAAAGAGTTCATGTGCTTCAGGGGAAACTCACGATAAGCTGTAAACCAGGAGAAGGAACCTGTGTGAAAGTGGAAATACCGTATTTGGATATTAAAAAATAAGTTGTATAAAAAAACGAGATAAATTTGTTGAGAATAACAGTTGTAATGATATAAAA
>CAZTDH010000116.1:0-6819 GCA_964612615.1 uncultured Paludibacter sp.
GGCGATCAATACAAAGAAAATTTTCAGGCATTTGTTGACAAAACATTTTTAGTCTGACCATTTTAACTGACAAAAACTTTATGAAGAGAATAAGCCTTTTACTAATGCTTTGTGTTTTGACCTTTAATATTTGGGGGCAAACAAAAACGGTCAATGTAACTGCTGCCGGTACATTAAGTACATTGATTACATCAGCAGAAACTGCAAGCATTACAACTCTTACAGTAACGGGAAGTATCGATGCACGTGATTTTGTTTTTATGCGCGATAATCTGTCGGTTTTATCCAGTGTAGATCTCAGCACAGCTTCAATCAAAGCTTATACCGGCACAGCAGGAACTTATTCAGGGGTATCATTAACTTATCCAGCCAACGAACTTCCACTTTGTGCTTTTTATAATGCTAATACCATTACCTATAAATCAACATTAGCCTCCATAAAACTGCCTATCACATTAAAATCGATTGGTGGGTCGGCATTTTATTATTGTTACGGACTAACCGGAACATTTACATTGCCTGCTACAGTTACATCCATTGGTAGTTATGCACTTTATGGGTGTACAGGCTTATCAGCTTATTCGGTAGATGCTGCCAATACACGATACTCCTCGAACAATGGCATACTTTTCAACAAAAAACAGGATTCACTCTTTATCTGTCCGAGTGCCAAAACAGGAATACTTTCAATTCCATCAACTGTTACCTATATTGGTGCATCGGCATTCGATTATTGCAGCGGATTGACCGGCTCATTGACGATTCCTTCGTCGGTTAAAACAATCGACAGTTACGCATTTTATTATTGTACCGGACTGACAGGCGGTATAACTCTACCTGCATCGGTTGTAACAGTTTCGGATGGAGCATTTTACGGTTGCAGCGGACTGAACGGTATTGTGACAATACCTAAAACAACGACATATATTGGTTCGTATGCTTTTTTTGAATGCAATAAACTCACATCCTTTCAGGTGGATGCCTTGAATCCGAAGGTATCGTCGAACAACGATGCACTGTACAGCAAGAATCAGGACACGCTCCATATATGTCCCGGAGCAAAAACCGGTGCCTTTACTGTTCCTTCAAGCGTGAAAGCCATAGGTAGTTATGCATTTTACAATTGCAGTGCTCTGACCGGTAGTTTGGTCATTCCTGCTTCGGTAAATCTGATTGGAAGTTATGCATTTTACGGCTGTAATGCCATTTCTGCCTACGAAGTGAATGCCGCAAACACAAAATACCTGTCGAATAACGGTGTTTTGTTTAATAAAGCTCAGGATACCTTGTTGGTTTGTCCGGCAGCTAAAAGCGGAAGTTACACCTTACCTGCGAACGTGAAAACAATTGGCACGTATGCCTTTTATTACTGTACCGGATTAACCGGGAGTATAAATATTCCAGCATCACTAACTAGTATTGGCGATTATGCTTTTTATGGTTGTACTAATCTGACAGCACTTAATGTAGATGTTGCAAATACAAAATTTGCTTCTGCCGATGGCGTATTGTTTAGCCACGGTTTGGATTCAGTAAAAATTTGTCCGGCAGGTAAAACAGGTCAGTATGTAATTCCATCTTCGGTGATAAGCGTAAACTATTCGGCTTTTGACGGTTGCACAAACCTGACTTCGATTATAATACCGGCAACTGTTACTACAATTGGGGCATATGCATTTGAATACTGCGCAGGACTAACAGAAATTCTAATTCCAAAAAATGTCAGCACTATTGGAAGTTCTGCATTTTACAGCTGTACCAACCTGCAAAAAATTTCTGTTGTAAATCCTGTTCCACCAACCATCGATGCCTATGTTTTTGGTTTGGTAAACAAAACTACTTGTCAGTTATTAGTTCCTACCGGTTCACTTATTGCCTATCAGATTTCAGCCAACTGGAAAGACTTTACATTGATGTCTGAAAGCAACTTTACGGCTGTTGCAAACCTAAAGGAAGATGGAGTAAAAGTATACAGCAATAAGGACTGTATTATTGTTGAAGGATTATCTGCGGGTGAGAAACTGAGGATTTATTACATGAATGGAAAACAACTTTATTCAGTTATCTCCAATGGAAATACAATAACTTTTCCAGCTCAAAAAGGGCAATGCTATCTGCTAAAAACTGCTGCAAAAACGGTGAAGGTGGTTTTCTAAGTATCAACAAATACGCTATACATTCCTGTATTTTGGTATCAGAAATAGAAATCCAGATTAAAGCGTAATCCGCTTTTCTCGATATTAGGGCGATTAGGAGGATTTAAGCGCCAGATATAATCCAGCCGCAGGAATTTGAATATATTCAATATTCCAAATCCCGCTTCCATATAAGGCTCATTTCCCATAGAAACTGTTCCGGGTGGTAATTTATATAAATTATTGCTCAGTTCCGGATTATTCTGATTGCTCAGACTTCCATAAAATCCACGAAACGTAATTATTTCGCGTAACTTTAATGTTTTGAGTAATGGTATCTGATTCATAATCAATCCGTTCAGATTCCAATTCGTATCCCACGACACATACTGGTCAGTAACAAACTCCAGTGCGTTCATCATTGCAAATGATTCAGATTGTGTTGTGTAAGTCATGTTGGCGCTTGGTATAATCAGAAGCGGAAACGGAGCTTTAGTCCATACTTTTCCGGCTTTGAGAATCACATTTACATTGCCCAAAGACGAAAGCCAGAACCGTTGCTGGAAACCAAATTCGGTATGACTGTAATCATAATCAGAGTTCAACAGATTCCGAATTGCCAACGTATGCGACAATGTAAAAACAGGCACATCGCGCTTGAACGTGCGACGTCGACCAATGCTTTGATAGAATTTCTCACCCGGAGCATAGCGTAATCTGAGTTGGACTTCGGTGGTAGAATAGGCATACAATGATTGACCCGAAGTATTGTCAACAAATTGAATATATGGCGTAGCAAATTCAGTTCGGTAGCGTAAGTCAATTCCAACCGAGAAGTGCGAGTAAAACTCACGGTTGTAGCTCAATTCCATTTTTCGGAGGTAAGTAACCTTATCGTCGGGCAGCCTTTTAAATGAAAGTAGTAGATTATCAGCTGTTGTGTATAAATAAGTCTGCCCGAGCCGGTTTAAATCATAGTAATACGATGCCCGCACCGAATTAACCGGAAACTCATTTGCCTGTTTATCTTTTTTGATAAATGAATATTCCAGTTGAGCTAGTCCCTTTATCTTCGCGTCGATCAATCCATAAGCCAGATAACCACTCCCAAACCACCGGTCATTTAGTTTTGGTGTGGTTAGCCCTCCCAAACGCAGCCGCAACCCTTCCACCGTATTCATACTGGCAGTGCTGTACATGGGACCAAAAGTGAATTTATTATCCACCGACGATGATTGTATATATCCTGTCAGTACTGCCGAAGTGATTTTTTCGGTAATATTAAAGAACGGATCGTTGCGCAACTGTTTCAGCATTTTCTCCATCGATTTGACCCCGGAAGGAACAGTATCGGAGCGATCGTTATTTACCGATTCAGCAGATTTATGGCTGGTTGCCGCGCTAAAACCGGTGCTATCAGTTGTAGAATCGAATGAATGATTACTATAAGTATTGCTTCGCCTGGCATAGAAGCCGTCCGACTTGGGGAAAAGCGAAAACTCAATCGCAAGATTATCCTTCATCAATAAACGTGTACCATCCGAAGCACGGTTGAATTCCTGAACAATAGACAGACTCTGAATAAAATTCAGGTTGATATCTTTGGGTAGATTCAGAACTGTTTTTTTTACAAAGTTGGTGGAATCAAGCGTGATATATAAATGACCGACAAATCCTGATGACTCAGGCGAGAAAGGTACAAAACCCAAATCCATACATTTTGTACCCGCAATCTGGACTGTATCGAGCAGATAATACTTATAAAAATCGGGACCACCTATCGAAAGCGGACTTATAAAAGGCTTGAGAAACAGATAAATATCGTTGTCGTAAATATCCACATCCCTGAAAGCCTCTTTCAAAAACTGATCAACGCCGTCTTCGTAAAGAAAATCATCAATGCCCGAACTCTTTCTGTCTAGAATAATCCGTTTTTCCAAATGTGGTGATTTTTGATAAACGTATCTTTCCATCATTTCTTTGCCCGAAATGGGTAGAATCGGTTTGCCCGACAATTCCGAAGTATCGGTATAATTCGCTAAAAAACCATACTTATTCAACAAAGTCTTGTTTTTTTCTTTCTTAAAATTATTAAGTGCAACCGTAATCTGTTCCTTATGGTTGAACTGATAATAAGGTTTGTTGAGTGGATTGGAGTGGTTTTTAGAGTCAATCACCCTGCGCACAAATTCCACGGCAGGATTGCCCTTCTTGTGGTAACGGAGGTTTCGTCGTTTTATCACCACTTCCGACATCGAATAAGATTTACGAATAAGCTGAATCTTCACTGAACTTAATTTTTGATTGGTTATCGAAACGAATTTTTCGCGATAAGCAATAGAAGAAGCGCTCAGCATATATTGACTTGACGGAGCAGCGATTGAGAACCGCCCCCGGTTATCGGTCATTATTCCAAGGGTAGTGCCTTTCAACGTAACAGAAACAAACGGAAGAGGCTCATTACTAATCGAATCTGTCACTATCCCTTTAATGATATTCTGAGCCTTCACGCCGGTGAAAAAGCAATTCAGTATCAACAGCAAAATAGTAACGGGAAAATAGTTTTTCAGAGTCATTGGTTATTCGTAAATAATACTTCGCAAATATAACACATCAAATGAACAAATAACAAACTAAAAATAATAATTGTTCCGATTTTTTTTCGGAATTTAATTGAACGATAAACAATTTAATTCTTATCTCGTTAGATATAATAATACTCTAAAACATTGATATAAATGAATCCTAAGGTAGATTTTTATTTTAATAAAGCCGAGAAGTGGCAGGAAGAACTTGATAAATTAAGAATGATTGCTCTCGACTGCCAACTGAGCGAAGAATTGAAGTGGGGTTGTCCGTGTTACACCTTACAGAATAACAATGTAGTTTTAATACATGCATTTAAAGATTATTGTGCATTTCTGTTTTTCAAAGGTGCTCTGATGCACGATGAACATGGTTTACTGATTCAGCAAACTGAAAATGTACAGGCGGGACGCCAGATCCGGTTCAGCAGTATTAGTCAAATAGTTGAGCTGGAACCTATCCTGAAAGCGTATATTTATGAAGCCATTGAAGTGGAAAAAGCCGGTTTAAAAGTAGAGTTTAAAAAAACTACAGAATACAACGTTCCGGAAGAATTTCAACAGAAACTGGATGAATTACCCGTCTTAAAAACAGCTTTTGAAGCATTGACACCAGGAAGACAACGGGCATACCTCTATTATTTCTCACAACCGAAACAATCCAAAACCCGCGAATCAAGAGTTGAAAAGTACATACCACAAATTCTTAGTGGCAAAGGTTTAGATGATTAATACATTACTCGTATCTTCAAAGGTATTTGGCAAATTAATTTAAACAAGAAACTCTGCATTATGCAGAGTTTCTTGTTTAATGTATATTCAAATCATTCAGTTTTTGCTGATATTTCTTTGCATTTGCCAAATGTTCTGCCCAATCGGAAGCAAACTTGTGCTCACCGTTCAGCGTTTCCGAAGCACACATATAAATATAGTTGTGATGTGCATAATTCAAAACGGCATCAATTCCTTTTTCGGAAGCTACACGAATTGGTCCGGGTGGCAAACCACGATTCCGGTACGTGTTATAAGGTGAGATAAACAGAATCTGTTTGATGCCGATGCGTTTCAGACTAAAATCACCCACAGCAAATTTCAAAGTTGGGTCAGCTTGTAATGCCATACCTTTTTTCAGGCGATTGATATATAATCCTGCTACTTTAGGGCGATCTGTTTTATTGTTTGTTTCTTCCTCCACAATCGAAGCCAGTGTACAAACCTCGGTTGGTGAAAGAGGAATAGCAGCAGCTTTCGCTTTGCGTTCGTCAGTCCAGAATTTGTTATATTCCTTATTCATCCTTTCGAAGAGCTGAACAGCATTCAGATTCCAGAAAACTTCGTAGGTATTAGGTATAAAAAGCGAAACAGATGTATTGGGATTAAGATTATAGTTAGCCAAAAATTCCGAATCATTGAGCAATTTGAGAATACTTACCGAATCGGCCATTAACTGCATACTCAAACGCGCTGCCAATTGCTCTTTGGTACGAATATTATTGAATGTCAATCGCACAGGCGCCTGCCTGCCGCTACGCAACAACCGCACCAACTGAAAGTTATTCATGCTGCTTTTAAGCTCATACCGACCGGCACGAATTCTTTCGCCATAATGCAACATGGACGAAACCTGCTTAAATGCTGACACATTGAGCACATTAGCATCTTTTTCCAATAATTGAACTACTTCAGCATACGAGCTATTTTCGGGAATGCACAGATAAGTCTTTTCACCGGAATTGGTGAATACATTGGGGGCAAACAAAATATAGGCAACATACAGAAAAATGGCAATCAGTATCAGAACTATCCATTTACCAATTTTAGATGTCTTTTTTTTCTTTTTCTTAGCTGTCATACGTCAGGGATTTGTTGTTATAAATTAAAGCGACAAAAATACGGATTTGTTTTGAGAAAATTAAATGAAAACAAAGAATCAAAATGTTTAATTTCAATTTTCTGTTTTAAACATCAGATTCTCAAGTATTAAATTGTAAATTGTAAATTGTAAATTGCAAATTTCAGAAAAACGGTTTTGATAATCGAAAACTCTTTGTTATATTTGCACCCGCTAAAGCGAAGTTTGGAAGTTTGGGTGAGTGGCT
>CAZTDH010000117.1:0-6765 GCA_964612615.1 uncultured Paludibacter sp.
TGAAAAAAGCCCACACACGGGCTTCGCAAGCACGTAAAGCCACATAATCGAGCGGCGCATAGGTGTCAGAAAAACTGAAATCTTTATTTTTGCCTTTGAAATAACCTTTCTCACGTGCAAAAGCAATTACATCCTCTGAATACATGCAAACATTTTTATCGTCGTAAGGAAAAGTGGTAATGCGTGCCTGATTGGCATGCGCCGAAATACAATCGTCAGGAATACGTTCGGCCACCCAAACAGCACCTTTATTATGAGCACCTTTTCCAACCATTTCCAAAATCCAAACCTCATTCGGATCCGCAATTGAGAAAGATTCTCCTTCGCTGTAATAACCATATTCCGCGACCAAATCAGTCATAACTTTTATGGCCTCCCGAGCTGTTTTGGCACGTTGAAGTGTGATATAAATCAAACTTCCATAATCCATTATTGCGGTCGTATCAACCAATTCTTCGCGACCACCAAAGGTTGTTTCACCAATACTGAGTTGGTGCTCATTCATATTTCCGATTACAGAATAAGTTTTTTCAACCTGTTTTATTTTTCCAAGAAATTTTCCGGAATCCCAATCGTGAATATCAAGCATTGTTCCGGCAGGATAAGTAGCTGCAGGATAATGATATAATGCACCAAATAAAAAATATGAATCGGCATTGTACGAAATAAGCGTTGAACCATCGAGTGAGGCAGCTTTACCAACCAAAAAGTTGGTACATGCAAATCCTACATTCAACGAAAGTGCAACTGAAATTGTAAGAAATATTTTTTTTATCATATCAAAAAAAAGGAATTATTCAATTAAAAATTAGACTATTGTAATTTGATTAGATTCTAAGGCGGTTTTACCAAATGACTTTTTTATCCAGTTTGGAATAACCAAAATACCCAACAGCAAATATAAATAGTAACTAATTATTCTCCAAACAAGTGTAACAAAAATAATGGCACTGGCCGACGCAAAAACATCGCTGTAATATTCTTTAAAAGCATATTCAGTTACTCCACTTCCACCGGGTGTAGGACTTATTACCATATAAATCCATAGAACCATTTGGCGCGCAAAAACTATCAAGTGATTGATATTTTGTGGATTGAATGCCATAAAAACAGCATTTACAACCAAAAACCTCGCCGACCATGTCAGTAAAGTCGTACCAAAAGCCTGAATCCAAAACCAATAGGAACGATTGCCAATATCGTCCGACGCTTGAACCAAATTATTAGTTAGCAAATCAACTTTGGAATACCAACGGCGCAAAACCGGCAGTTTAAAAAGTGTCAACAACATTTGACGAATCCAGTTAGGGCGCTTGAAAATACCAATAAACATAATGCTAGTCCAAACTAAGCGCGTGAAATACAGACTTGTAAAAACTACAGCAAAAGTTGAGACAATGACCGATGACGAATTAAATAATTCTTTCAAAGGGATAAACAAAAACACCAAGGGACAAACTACCAAAAAGAACAATTCATCTAACAGTAAATTGACAAACATAATAGTTGTACTGCGTCCTGCATTGATACCTTCTTTAATCAGAAAAATCACCACCAAACTTGAACCACCCACAACTGCCGGTGTTACAGCCGATGTAAATTCACTCAATACATTGATATGAAAAGCCTGTTTCCATGATAAATCATTATCTGTCAGCAATCTAAAACGCCACATCATTCCAAAGTCGCGTGTTAACATTAGTGCAAATGCCAATAAAATGAATAATGCACTGACAAAAGTAAAGTCAAACGATAAGAAGACAGCCGGATCAAATTCGTCGAGAAAAAGCCAACCTATAACAAATAAACCAAGCAAAACAGGAATCAGAACCTGATAGGTTTTAAATGGTTTTGAGACTTTTATTTCGGTTGGGTGAATTAGTTCTTCCATTCCCTTAACATTAAGTGATTGTAGCGGTCAAGCACTTCTTCACTCACGCTTTCCCAGGAGCGAGCAATAGTTTGTGAAGCATTTAATCCTGCACTTTTAATTTTTTCGGGGGAATTTATTAATTCCCGCAATTTTGCCGAAAATGATTCAGCCGAATTTTCAGTCAAAAAACCATTAAATCCATCTACTATATTTTCTGCCGACGATGAGCCGGAAACCAATACTGAAGGGGTATGCAGTGCACCTGCCTCACGAACTACCAGTGGAGCATTATCATAAATAGATGGAAAAAGGAACAAGTCAGCAGCTGCATAATACAGTTTAAGGGTATCACGTTCGGTAATCATCCCCAAAAACTCAACCTTATCATTCAATCCTAACTCTATAACTAACTGCTTTAAGTCTGAAGCAGCATAACCCACTCCTATAAAATACATTTTAAATGGCACATTTTTAATTTGTGCCAGCGACTCCACAATCAACCGAGTATTTTTTTCCCATATATGCTGTCCGACAAATAGAAGAATTACCTGATTATCCGGAAGATTTAATTCTTTACGTGCAGCATTTTTAATTGGCGCAATAGGTTCATTGGTTGCAAAATCGTTACCGTTATCCACCACAATGACTTTACCTTTGAAACCATATTCACGAATTGTTTCTTCTACTGAAGCCTGTGGAATCCACACTTCATCGGCATTTTCGTAAAAACGAATGACTTCGTTTGTCATCAAACGTGCTATATATTTACTTCGAAGTGACTGTTCAAAATCAGACTTGTATTTAGAATGAAACGTGGCAACTAATGGTACTTTTTGCTTATGTGCAATTCTCAAGGCCTCTTTCCCTGAACTAAACGGACAATGAGCGTGCACCAATCCGAAAGAAATTTTATTTATTTCCCTTTTGTATGACAAATCGATATCAGGCATTCCAAACCGATATGGTTTCCGCATTAATATAGGAATAGATGTGTATCTGTAAATTGGATACGGCTCATTATCAAAGTAATCGGGTGATTTGGGAGTTATAACACAAACAGGATAATTTTTCTGATGAAGCCAATAGGCATAATTCTTTGTTGTGAGTGAAACCCCATCCATTATTGGCGGAAAACTATCATTAAAAATCCCGATTGTTTTCAATCCATTGCCTTTCGTAATGCTCATATGCTTATGATTTGCTTAAAGGATTTCGAAAAACTTATTTTTAACCGAACCGACGAAGTGCAAAATTAGAATTTTCTTTTCATATTTCCATAAAAGAAGTCTAAAATTACAGTTCATTGGCAGAATAAAGTCTTTATTTCTACGGAGTTCGGCTATTTACAAGTTATTTTGATTATTTAAAAGAATCTTACGTAACTAAAAAGCCAGGATTAAACAAATATTGTTCCTAATATTGTAAAAAACAGTTTTGTTGGATAAATTAAATACAGACAATTAATAATCTGACAGTTACAACTTTCTTTTTTAAATTGTCAGGTAGGATTGAATTCTACAGAAATAAATTCAATTTGAAAATTTGAAAGCTCAAAACTGACAGAAGGGAAGATTATTTATTATCTTTGCAATCTTGTAAAATCAAAGAATATGGACTGCGAACTACTCAATAAATTATGTAAAGACACCTTGATGGAACATCTTGGCATTGTGTATACTGAGGTATCTGACGGTCGAATTGTGGCCAAAATGCCGGTTGACAGTCGCACTTTTCAACCGATGAAACGACTGCATGGCGGTGCTACCATGGCTTTGGCCGAATCGGTAGGCAGTGCCGGTTCTCTAACTCTGGTTGATCCGAAACAATTTGCCGTTCTGGGTGTTGAAATAAGCGGCAGTCATGTGGCAACCACAAACGAAAATGAGGTTTTTGGCATTGGTACACTCGTTCATCGTGGTAAAACACAACATGTGTGGGAAATACGTGTGGAAGATAAAACCGGCAAACTGATTTCACTTTGCCGCCTTACAAACCGCATTGTTCCATTAAAGAAATGAATCCGAAAACCGATTTAAATCAGCAACTTAGAAAACTTCAACAAGTTTTATTGAAACAAAATATTCCTTTTGTATCGTATCGTTTACCGCTCGAAACGGAAATCATCACGCTTGTTCTGCATCATTCATTGCCCAAAAAGTTGGATTCCCTAAGCGAGCTGGAAAGCAAAGTCGGTTTTGTAATAGCCCCGTTTAGCGAATCGGCAGAACATTGCAGCTTTTTCCTGAAACCTGATTGCGTATTTTTCTCCAACGAGATTGATGATAATTATATTCAGAAACTAGCTGAAAACAAAAGCTTCATTGAATTGAAACAAGCTAAAAATACGATTCAAACTACTTCGACCGATGAATTTATAGGCAATGTAAACAAAGCGGTAGAAGCGATTAAGGCAAACGAATTTCATAAAGTGGTACTTTCGAAAGTGCGGCTGGAGCAATTGCCTGATGGCTTTGAACCAGAAGCATTTTTTCTGAAATTATGTGAGAAATATCCTCATGCCATGGTTTATCTACTTCAATTACCCGAAGTTGGCTGTTGGATTGGTGCTACACCCGAACCATTGTTGGTAGTGGAAGATGAAACCGTCAGAACAGTTTCGCTGGCAGGTACACAAATTGCCACCAAAAAGCCACTTGAATCGTACCAATGGGCTGAAAAAGAGCTTGAAGAACAGGGAATTGTGACCGAATTTGTTGAGAATACCTTGCAATCATTAGGCATAAATAATTACAGCAAAACCGGTCCAACAAATTATCAGGCGGCTAATCTCATTCATCTGAAAACGGCTTTTGAGTTTTCTGAAACAAGCTTGCTTAATAAATTTGGCGATCTTTTAAAAGCATTGCACCCAACACCTTCTGTTGGTGGATTGCCCAAAACTGAAGCCCGTGAATTTATCCTGGCAAACGAACAGCATGATCGGAGTTATTATACCGGCTACCTCGGCCCTATAAATATCAACGATAAAACCAATATATTTGTAAACCTTCGTTGCCTGCAATTGTTTGAAAAACACTTTGTTTTATATAGTGGCGCTGGAATTACCGCTTCATCTGTTGCCGAAAATGAATGGACTGAAACGGATAACAAAATGTTGACGATGATGAATGTGATGAATTCGTAGTTAACTACTAACTTTTCCAAAGTTTAAAACGTTGGAAGTTTGATATAAAATTATATAATGACTCATTTTAGACAAGGAATTAAAAATATACCCGAAATCTGCGCCCGTCATGGCGTCAAGAAAGTCGTGATTGCACCCGGTTCAAGAAATGCGCCGCTGATATTTGCATTTACAGCTCAGCCAGAAATAGAATGTCTGAGCATTACAGACGAACGTTCAGCAGCTTATTTCGCGCTTGGAATGGCGCAATATAGCGGCGAAGCGGTAGCGTTGGTTTGTACTTCGGGAACCGCTGTACTGAACTTTGCACCGGCCATAGCAGAAGCTTATTATCAAAATCTGCCATTGCTCGTTTTCACTGCCGACCGCCCTGCTGAAATGATTGATCAGGCCGATGGGCAGACGCTTCGTCAAAACAATATTTATGCCAACTACGTAAAAGCCAGTTTTGATTTGCCGGTTGAAACTGTGGTGTCAGCCGACTTGGATTTCTCCGACCGACAAGTTTCACAGGCCGTCGATACGGCAATTTCGTACCCGCAAGGTCCGGTGCAGATTAATGTACCGATGCGTGAACCAATTTATACCGCATTGCCCGAATCACACAGCCATCCGAAGATTATCAAAACACTAAACACCAAACCTGTTTTGGATTCCGAAAGTTTAAAAACTTTGCAAAACAGTTGGCTGAAACATAAAAGGAAGCTGGTAGTGTTCGGAGTTTTTCCAAAAAATGAGGCTTTGAATATGCTAGCTGAGAAATTAGCAGATGAACCGGATGTGGTGGTGTTAGCAGAAAATCTATCGAATATAAGCGGGGGAAATATTATAACTCAATTGGAATCCTTGTATTCGAGAGTAAATTCAAAGGATGTAGCTGAAAATCTCGCTCCCGATTTACTGATAACCATCGGTCATTCGGTGATTTGCAAGCAATTGAAAATCTTCCTGCGCGGTCACCAACCTGCTAAGCAATGGCAAATTGAATCGTCGATGCCATACGTGGATACCTATAAAAGCCTGACAAGCATTGTTCCCGGTTTGGCAAGCAATGTACTTTCAGCAATGCCATTCGGACAAACTGAAAGTGATTTTGCAGCTCTTTATCAATTGGAAATGAGTAAAATTTCTGCGCTTCACGATAGTTTTGTGAACAACAAACCTTTGTCGGATATGAGTGTAACGGTTGAGCTGCTGAAACAAACACCTGCCAGAACAGTGCTCCATCTGGCCAACAGCACTTCGGTGCGCTGGACACAACTTTTCCCTGCCCGCAAAGACCTGACCTACATTTGTAACCGTGGCACTTCGGGTATCGATGGTAGCATGTCAACAGCAGCTGGTTACGCTTACAGTTCGCAGCAACCCGTTGTTTTTCTGACGGGTGATTTGTCGTTTATCTACGATTCCAATGCACTTTGGAACAATTATATCGGCAAAAACCTGAAAATTATCGTGATGAATAATAACGGCGGAAATATTTTTCGCTTTATTGGTGATAAAGAACTGATGGAAAAAAGTTTAGATTTTTTCACCACACCGCATCATGTAAAGATAAAATCGTTAGTAGAGGCTTACGGATTGAATTATATGGCTTGCGATAAAACGGATAACCTCAGCAATAGCATTGAAAATCTATTAAGTTCAAACAAAACTACAGTGTTGGAAATATATACCGACAGCGATTTGAACACAGAAAATTATAAAGGATATTTTAAAAACATAAAGAAATGAGACAGTGGACAAC
>CAZTDH010000118.1:0-6728 GCA_964612615.1 uncultured Paludibacter sp.
TTTGCAAACTACAGCAAAAAATGAATTGATAGATATTGTAAATGTGAAAAAGAATGAGTAGTTTTGGAGTTTGAAAATTATGATTTAAAGTCAATGACTATGGAAAGAAAGAATTGGTCAAAAGATGAATTGATACTTGTTTTTGCTTTATATCTTCGATTGCCATTTGGGAAAATGCATCATAATAATCCTGATGTAATCTATATGGCAAAAATCATAAATCGTACTCCTAGTGCAGTCGCAATGAGGCTTGGCAATTTTGCAAGTTTAGATCCATTCCATCAAGAAAGAGGTGTAAAAGGTTTAACTGGTGGTATTTCTATATGTCAACCTATATGGAATGAATTTATAGACAATAGAGATAACTTGCTTTTTGAAAGTGAAAAGATTTTGGCTGAAAAAGAACAAAACACTATTGAAGCCAAATATGATGAAATTCTGAATGATTTGAAAGATTTGAAAGGTGAAACCAAACTTAGAGAAGTAAAAACCAGGGTAAATCAAAATGTATTTAGAAGAATAGTATTATCAAATTATTCTGGAAAATGTGCTATATCTGGTATTGATATTTCTGATTTGCTTTTTGCAAGTCATATAATTCCATGGTCTCATAACGAAACAGAAAGATTAAATCCTGAGAATGGTATTTGTTTATCAGCTTTATATGATAGGGCTTACGATAAAGGAATTATAGGCATTAATGAAAAATATGAAGTCGTTCTTTCTTCATATTTAAAACAAAAATCAACTGCAAATTATTACCCAAGATACTTTCAAGCATTAGAGAATTTCAAAATGATTTTGCCACAAAAATATCTTCCTAAAAAAGAATTTTTACAGTACCATATGGATATGATATTTGAAAAATAAATAATACACTTAATATTATGATTAATTTAAAAGAATTTCTTTCAGTAGCAAATATTCAGAAAACGGGCGAAGGTACTACTGATGAAGCAAAAATCTTTATTCAAAACAATAAAATAACTTACAATGACCTAAGTGTGGAAATTAGTTTTGGAATTGGACGTGCTACTGCAATACCTTGGATTGCTTTTCTTGGGTATAATCAGAAAGTAAAAGATGGCATTTATCCGGTTTTATTGTATTATAGAGATTATAATTTATTGTTTCTAGCCTATGGTATTTCAGAGACAAAACCACCTAAAACTAATTGGGATAATGCTTCAAACTTAACTTCAATTAAATCCTACTTTGAACAAAACAATCTTAGTCACCCATTAAAGTATGGGAATTCTTATGTTTTTAAGGTTTATAATACAAATGAGGAAATCGATGAAATTACAATTGAAAATGACATTAATGAATTAATTAAAATCTATCAGAACATAAGTTTTGTGAAAAACAAATCTGAGGATATTAATTATTGGGTTTTTCAAGGAAATTCAGCTTATTTTGATCTTATTCCAGCAATAAATAATGATGAATTAAAGACATGGACAGTTAAGGCTCACAAAGATAAAATAAAGAAAGGAGATCGAGTAATTTTATGGTTAACTGGAACTAAATCTGGATGTTATGCTTTATGTGAAGTGAAATCAGATGTTTATAATGGCGTCGATGAGGATATTGAATTAAAATATTATCTAAAAGATGAAAAAAATGAAAATTCTGATAGAGTAAAAATAGATGTGATTTATAACTTTTGTAACAATCCAATAACTAAATCTCAAATTAGCAAAATCAAGGAACTCAAAAACCTTAAAGTTGGAAATCAAGGAACAAACTTTTTTGCTACAGAAGAGGAATATAATCAAATAATTAAACTTTCTCAGAAAAGAGACAATAAAAGGTATTGGATTTATGCGCCAGGTGAAAAAGCTAGAATGTGGAGTGAGTTTTATTCCCTTGGTATTATGGCAATTGGTTGGGATTATTTAGGTGACCTTGCAAATTATAAAAACAAAAAGGAAATAGAATCTGCATTACAGGAGTTGGAGAAAACAACATTATCAAAAAAGAATGACGCCATTGCTAATTATGAATTTAAAGATGTAATGTCTGTGGGAGATATTGTAATCGTAAAAAAAGGGTCGAATGAATTATTAGGTTATGGTGAAGTCATATCAGATTATTTTTATGACAATAATAGAGAAACATATAAAAATTGCAGAAAAGTTGATTGGAAAAAAAATGGTTATTGGATTTTGGATTCTAAATTGGTTCAAAAAACTCTAACAGATATTAGTAGTTATAAGTCTGATCATCCTTCATTTGAGTTATACTATCAACGCTTAATGGGAGCTATGGAAGATACAAAAGAAGATTTCAAATATGAAAATTTAATAGGAAGTATTTCTCAATCAGGTTTAAAATTTAATGAATTTACAATCTTGAGGTTTATCTCATCTATTCTCACCAAGCCCTTTGTAATCCTTACCGGCTTATCTGGTTCGGGAAAAACCAAGCTGGCGCAGGCCTTTGCTATGTGGCTGTGTGCTAACGAAACGCAGTATAAAATTGTACCTGTAGGAGCCGACTGGACTAACCGTGAGCCTTTGCTTGGTTTTCCTAATGCCTTACAGCCCGAAACTTATGTAAAACCCGATAGCGGTGTGCTGGATTTAATTATTGCCGCAAACGGAAACCCTGATAAACCTTTCTTTCTGATACTCGACGAAATGAACCTGAGCCATGTGGAGCGATATTTTGCCGATTTTCTGAGTGCAATGGAGTCGGGCGAAGAAGTGTTACTTCATGCGGATGAGCAGTGGGGCGATGTTCCTGCTAAATTAGCATTACCAAAGAACCTGTTTATGGTAGGAACAGTGAATATCGACGAAACCACCTATATGTTCAGCCCCAAAGTGCTTGACCGTGCCAGTGTGATTGAATTCCGTGTTACCGATACCGAAATGAAGAGTTACCTCACTAATTACCAACCCCTCAAAATGGATGCACTCAAAGCACAGGGAGCAGGTATGGGAGCAGATTTTGTACGGATTGCCACCGATAAAACACTTGCAACAGCCGAAACAGAGGCAATTAATACAGCCTTGCTGAATTTCTTTACCGAGCTGAAAAAGAGCGGAGCAGAATTTGGCTACCGCAGTGCTTCGGAGATAATACGGTTTGCAGCCGTGGCTTCGACCGTTGAACCTGCATGGGGCGTGGATGAAGTGATTGATGCAGCAGTAATGCAGAAATTGTTGCCTAAAGTACATGGTTCGCGCAATAAACTGACTAAAATTCTGCCGGTGCTGGGTGGTTTTTGTCTTGTAAAACCTGAAAAGGTAAAAGAAGATTACCTGGAAAAATTCGATTCGGTTGATTTTGAGAACGATGCGAATATAAAATACCGTTTGTCGTTTGAGAAAATCTGCCGCATGTACCGCAATGCGCTCGAAAATGGCTATGCCAGTTACGCCGAAGCATAAACCATGGCTTTAAACCCTCTGAAAATAAACCTTGACCATATCCGTACTGGTCTGGAACTGATACTTGATGCACGGGAAGATAACACGCTTTTCGACTGCGAAGATGCTATGTTGTTTTCTGAAGCACGATATCAGCTGAAAGAGGGCTGTTTTTATGAATACGAGTTAAGCAGCGACGAATTTTACTTCCGAAAATCAGACTATATTCAGCCACATCCCCGCAAGCCGCATTTAGGTACCATTGCACCCAATATTTATGTGGGAACACTTACGCTGGACGTTTACCGGAACGACCTGTCGGAAAGTGTCGGAAAAATAGCATTGGAAGTACAGTCGGTAAAATTGGAATCTTACCGCGAGGATTACCGCAATATGCTTGAAAGCATTACCGAGCGTTGTGCCGAACTGATTATGCAGATTGACTCGCCGGTAACACAACTAATAGAACCCGACTTTGAATGTGACAGCCGAACTCTTTATCAGCGTTTCTCGTTTGTGAAATCGCTGATTGACTCCCGCGAATTTGAAGAAGCAATCCAGAAGATAATATCGTCGCCCACTACCAAATGGGATACGGAGACTCACAGCAGGGATATCCGTAATTTGCGGAAATTCTGCCGTAGCGATGTTCAGCAGCTGGTTTCGCGCCCCAACCGTACAGCTTTAGCTTCAGATCACTTTCTGAATACACTTTACAAAATTACATCCGTACCACTTAGCATTGAAACTATTCGGAAAACGGAATCGACCGATACACCCGAAAACCGTTTTATAAAACATGCTCTTCAGGAGTTTATGTTGTTTTGCGAACGCTGTACTGTGAAGTTTCAGGACTATGAGCGTTCGCACACTGAAGCGAAAGCCTTGTCGGATAAATTATCGAACCTGCTGAACCAGTCGTTCTTTAAAGACATTTCCCGTCCCGACTCGCTTAAACTGAATAGCCCGGTGCTGCAACGCAAAAGCGGTTACCGCGAAGTGCTGAGTGCGTGGATGAAGTTTGACCTCGCTGCTAAACTGGTTTGGCATGGTGGTGACAATGTGTACGAAACCGGAAAAAAAGATATAGCTACCCTGTATGAATACTGGTTATTCTTTGCTTTACTGGATATTCTGAGCGAAGTGTACAGCATTCAACCCAAAGAAATTCAACAACTTATCGGGCTTGACAAAAACGGTATCAGCCTGAATTTGAAACAGGGAACAGCCATTGCCATGAAAGGGGTGTATGAATCGCCTGCACGCCGGTTGCATATTCAGTTTTCGTACAACCGCTCCTTTGGCGGTGGCAGAAGTTATCCGCATGGTGGAAGCTATACCACTACTCTCCGCCCCGACTATACGCTCACTATCTGGCCTGCCGAAATAAGCAGTCAGAAATTAGCCGAGGAAACAGAACAAATCACCCATATCCACTTCGACGCCAAGTACAAAGTAAGTAACTTCTATGAGCTGATTACCACCATTAAGTCGGAAGAACCTGACAGCGAGGAGAATGAAGATTTAATTCAGGAAGAGCAGGAAGAGAATAAAAAAGGCACTTTCAAAAATCAGGATTTAATGAAAATGCATGCCTACAAAGATGCTATCAGGCGTACGGGTGGTGCGTATGTTTTATATCCCGGCAAAGGAAAAAATGAGCCGTTCAGAGGATTTCATGAATTGATACCGGGCCTGGGTGCTTTTGTAATTAAACCGGATAAAAGTGAAAAAGAAAAAGAAGCCCTGAAAAATTTCATTCTGAAAGTAACGAATAATTTTATTGACAGAGCCTCACAACGTGAGCATACGGCTTCGAAAGTGTATGATATTCACCTGAATCCCAAAACAGATAATCAGGTGCTTAACTCACCCATACCCGAATATATTGATGGCAAAAAACTGATACCCGATGAAACCTATGTACTGGTGGGGTATTCAAGAAGTAAACAGCGGTCGGAATGGTACGTTGATAATGGGAAATACAATTTCAGAATGGATGATGATGCCGGTTCACTTGCATTAGAAGGCTCGGTAGTAAATGCGAAGTACTTGCTTCTACGTGAAAAAGGAGAAGAAACAGCAACGACTATTTACCGAATTGTAAGTAAAGGTCCAAAAGTGTATTCAAAAACACAGTTGGAAAAGATGGATTATCCGGTTATTGGAAATCTGAAAGACTATTATCTGGTGGTGGAAATTGAAAAAGCTGATTCAGCTGATTTTGGTAGAGTTGCGTGGAAATTCAAGGAACTTGAAGCCTATAAAAAGATTAAAGAGGAAAATAAAAATGTTTATGAAACGGCAGGAATGCCTTTTGTGGTGAGTTTAGCAGAATTAATGTGTGTTGCAGAGACAATTTAGTTTCATCGGGGGACACTGGCGACCTTTTCGACAAGGTTGAGCGTTGCAAAGCGGTCGTGAGTGTCCCCAAAGTCGCCAAAAATAAAAAAAAACAAAAAACGTTTAGCCATGGACAAACAGTACAATGAAGATGGTTTTATTCCAAAGCATGGAGGTTATGAAAACCTTATAACCTATCAGAAAGCAGACATTATCTTTCTGGGAACAAACCGGTTTTGTGAGAAATGGGTTAGTAAGTTCGACCGCACTTACGACCAAATGGTTCAGGCTGCGAGGTCGGGACAGCAAAATATTCTGGAAGGGAGCATGGCCTCCGGCACATCCAAAAAGACAGAGATTTTTCTGACCAATGTTGCCAGAGCATCGCTGGATGAACTTAGGAAGGATTATCTCAATTTTATCAACGTTCGCAGGCTTACTTTTTGGGATAAAAAGCATCCCTTTTATGCTGAACTGACCAAAAAACACCACACACCTAATCAGACTTATGAAACCTTCCAAAAAGGCATTGAAAGTGACAATCCGGAAGTTGCGGCTAATGTGCTGTATAGCCTGACTAATGTCACCATTTACCTGCTGGCACAACAGCTAAAGAAACTAGAGCGTGAATTTCTGGACGAAGGCGGAATAAGTGAACGTATGACCAAAGCAAGGCTTGAAGTGAGGAAGAAACAGAAATAAATGATTAAGAGAACACGCCCATAGCCTGTTCTAATAAAAATCCATTAAAATAAGAAATTATGACCCAACTATTTCTAAAAGCCAAACACTGGCAGATTTTCATGTTGTTATGCGGACTTCCGTTTATAACAGAGATAGTAACAATGCCTTTACTGTTTGGAGGTAATTCGATGGCGAGTATTAGTATAATGATGCTAATAATTCTGATCTGTTTGGGTGGTTTTCTGGGCTGGTTCTGGTCTATAGGTACCGGTTTGCAACAGTTCATTCCGGAGAATGTAAGGCTGAAGACAGCTAAATTCAGAT
>CAZTDH010000119.1:0-6655 GCA_964612615.1 uncultured Paludibacter sp.
TTTATTTCCAGATTCTTATAAGTCGGAGATTTATACGCAATGCCTTTAAAATTATAGGTTTCTGACAATGCCCAACAGGCCAATCGTTTACTGACAGTTTGCTTTTCGGCAGGGTGAATCCAGCCTTCGCTGCCAATATCGAGGGTACACACCATGCCCGAATTTGGAATTGTGGTCATGGCTTTGAGCTGCTGTTCACGCAAATATGCCGTTTGAAGCCCCTTGCTATCGCCATAGGAATAGGGCGCAATTTGCACATAATAAAACGGAAAATTTCCAATACCGAAATCACTCCGCCAACTGGCAACCATAGCTGTAAACAATGCTGCATAATCTTTGAAATTATTTCTGTTTGATTCAGCTTGATACCAAATTACTCCTTTAATATTGTAATTTATAATTGGTTGTATCATTCCGTAATATAAATGCGATGGGCGGTTTTGCTCTCTGGTTTCCAGACTGGATTGCTTCAACGGTTCAGGAAAATTGGCCAGCGTTTTATTATTCATCCATGCTTCGATGCGGGTTCCGCCAACGCTCGAACAAATTATTCCGACTGGAACTTTTAATTTCTGCTGTAAAAGTTTGGCATAGAAATATCCTACGGCACTGAATTTACCTACACTTTCGGCATTGGATACTTCCCATTTTCCGTTACAGGTATCCTGAGGAGTTGACATGGGAGCTTTTTTTACAGTAAAAAGTCGAAGATTTGGATTATCTGCGTCAAGCAATGCATCGTTCGACCCCAGTACCGGTTGATATGGAAATCCCAACACCGGCATTTCCATGTTCGACTGTCCACTGCAAAGCCACACTTCGCCCAACAGAATGTTGTTCAGTTCTATTTTCTCCTTTCCCATTTCAATTTTAATGGTATAAGGTCCGCCTGCTTCGGTGGTTTTTAGCTTTGTCATCCAATTTCCTTTTTCATCGGCAACAGCGGCAACGACTCCATTATTCCAGCCCGTTGTAATCTTCAAACTTTTCGCGGGAGTTGCTTTACCCCATATCTTAACTTCCGTATTGCGTTGCAAAACCATATTATTTCCCAATACTGATGCTACTTTTAATTCTGCTTTTACAGATAAAACAATAATAAACAGACTGATAAGAAATGGTAATTTAAGATTCTTATTCATAATGCTTTCCAGTTTTATGTTTTATTTGAGATTTTACTTTTGCAAATTAGAATTTTTCATTTCAATTTTAATCACCGCATCCAGTAAATCAGGTTTCTGTGGCGATTTACTAACCTTGATAAAAAGATTATCCGCTTCCTTGTTGCCAAGCCGAGTTTTAAAAGTTTCCAGTTCAGCTCCCGAATTCAACATAAATACGTCTTTAACTGATTTTGAATCAATGCCTTTTGCATTTATATCACCCAAAACCGGATACAACCAATGTGCATAAATTGAATTTCCTTTCTGGGTATAACGTCCCCAATCCTGTCTTTTGAGCGAACCGGCACCGGCACCATAAATGCTTTCTCCGTTTTTGTCCATCCATTTGCCCACTTCGGTGAGGATATTCACACATTCTGCAGGGAAATTTCCACGGGGGTCAGGACCTACATTCAACAGCATATTGCCGTTTTTGCTCACACAGTTAACTAAACTATGAATTATCAGCTCGGGCGATTTCCAGTTTTTGTCCTGCTCGCTATAACCCCATGCGCCATTCATGGTCAGGCAAGTTTCCCACGGAATAGGGTTGTTGTATTTATCCACCAAAGCTGCTTCGGGGATGCCTTGTTCGGGCGTGTCGAAGTCGCCTAATTCACTAATTGTTCTTTTGTCGCCTACCACACCGATATTTTCTTCTAACCTGTTATCCAGTATAATGGATGGTTGATTGGCACGAATCATTTTCACCAATTCCTTCGCTTTCCATTTTTCGCCGTAATATCCCGGAAATGAATAATCGAACCACATAATATCGAGTTTTCCGTAATTTTTGGTCAGTTCTTCCACTTGTCCATGCATGTATTTCAGGTAATTATCCCAATTAAATTTTCGTTTGGCATATACAGAATCACCTCTTTGCGGATGATTTCCAACATTCGGATAATCGCGGTGATACCAGTCGATAATGGAATAATACAAGCCTACTTTCAATCCTTCGGCACGGAAAGCGTCCAGAAATTCACGCACCACATCGCGTCCTCCAAATTGTTTGCTGAGTTTATAATCAGTTAGTTTGCTGTCGAACAAACAGAAACCATCGTGATGTTTTGCCGTCAAAACAGCATATTTCATTCCGGCGGCTTTGGCAGCTTTTGCCCATTTTTTGGCATCAAAATCAATCGGATTAAAGGCATCCACATATTTTTGATATACTTCGGTAGTCAGTCGTTCGTTCGATTTTACCCATTCGCCTCTGCTGGGAACTGCGTAAGCCCCAAAATGGATAAACATACCAAAGCGGGCTTCGCGCCACCATTGTGTTTGTTTCATTACTTCTTGATAACGAGCTTGATACTCTTTGGAAGGAGTTTCTTGAGCCACTAAATTTGCTGACATCAACAGAATAATCAGTGTACTTATTAAATTCTTTTTCATGCGTTCATTTTTATTTTATAGTTAGTTGCTCATTTCAAGTATTTTTATATTTTAATTGTTATTGGTTTTCCGCACAATTCACCTTGTGGCAGGTCTAAAGTGAAATTCCTACAATTGATATTCAGTATTGTTTTTTTTAAGTTTACATCCCACATTGGGACGTGAGGTTTCCAAATTTCCGTAATACAAAATGGAATTATAAAGTTTGATACGAATGTAAGGGGGAAGACCATAAAGATGGAAGTAGGGCTAATATAATGAGGGCGATTTTTTTCATTTGCATATACTAATGTGGCTTGAGATGATTCTTAGGTAGTGTATTTACTGCAATAAAAAAATATCGGGTAGCTGCATTTGCAGTCCTACCCGATACAGAAGTAAACAAAAAATCTTAATCCAACAATTCTAAATCGTCAATATAAAATTCTAAATTATCCGACAAAGTTTGTTTTTCAAGACCCAAATTAAAATTAATCGGTTGAGTTAGATCCCAGGTACCACCACCTGAAAATAATTTTCCTTTCAACTGAACCGTGTATTTTTCCCATTTATTGGTACCTAGTATTTTTATTCCGTCGCCAGGGGCACTAGCTTTTACCGCTGTACCTTCTTTGATGATAAACCCATCGTAGTTGCAATTCAGTTTTACATCAGCATTTGATTTTGCCCAGAACGTCAAGGTATAAGTCAGCTTTGATACAATCCCCAACTTTTTGGTTATTGCCACATTAAAACGTGCAAGGATTTCTCCTGTGGCAGTTATTTTCAAAGAATTTTTCCCCTTGTTTTTTTCGGTAGAGCTTAATTCAATAGCACTTCCAGGAACTTTATTCTGGTCGGCTTGCCAATACCAGTCATTTCCTTCAACTGCATTTTTGGAGCCTTTAATTAAATTACCGTTTTCAAAACCACCGTTTTTTAATGTGTAACTCTGTGCAAAGGTCGTGAAGCCTGACAATACAACGAATGCGATAATAATTGCTTTTTTCATGATAAATAATTGTTTTATTGATTAATTTGGTATGTTTATGATTTTTATTTCTCAGTATTTGAAAAAAAGCACTTCGTTTTTTGATTATTAGTAACAAAGTGGAATTATCAACCACTTTGCGACTAACAATGTTTCGAGTGAACTAAACAACTGAAACTTGCTTGAACCATTGAACCTATTTCAAAAACAACATGCTGATTTTCTGTCGATTCACCGATATTTTAGTAACTATGATTCAATTACTCATCTGCCTTTTACAGCACTATTTTTTGCGAAATAATTCCATTTGTAGTGTATAGCCGAACTATATAAACGCCTGATTGTAGCGTAATTTGCTCGCCTTCAGACACCAAGCCTTTTTTATGCATTTTGCCTGTGATGGAATAAACCTGAACTACACCAGCAAATTTGGAAACAATACCGCTTTTCAACACCGAAAAACCAATAATGTCCTGACGTGGAGTGAAAACGGCAGTAGAAGGAACCCCGCCCAATTCGTAACAACCCATATCGTATCCAGCTCCTACTGGACGAGCACAGCCCAATATATCGGTAGTGACTTTTTTGTGTCCAACCGAGTCTGCCAAATTCAATCCGGCATCAATAGCAGGAGAGTATTCACCAAGGCTGTAATTACCGTTGGCATAATCCTTAAACGAAGCATCGGTAATATCGGTTACACAGTTGACTCCAACGGCTGGAATTGTTGTTTCAAAACCACAATTGGTGATTAATGGAGCAGTTGTACCTGTAAAAGCATTAGATATTTTATTAAACAAGCAGTTGGTAAAAGCGTATTTAGGGGTCAAAGCCAATAACCCAATACTCGTGGAAGTTCCTGTGCTAGTTAAATTATTGGCAAAGGTGCAATTATTAAATGAACTTGCAGATGTTGATTGATAAAAAGAAATTAGAGTAGAACCGATATTTCCGGCAAACAAACAATTATTGGCTGTATAATTTGTTTTACTGTAAATAGCTGAACCTTGGGTGCTAACAACAGTTCCGGCAGTATTGCCAATAAATTTAGAATTAGTAATCAGACAGGATGAAGTAGTCGGAATGTTTATTGCACCACCCGAATCATTGGTTGTGTTATTGCCTTTAAAAGTACAGTTGTCTATATTAAAAGCAGAAGTGCTCAAATTTAATGCACCGCCTCCGTAAGAGCTGTTAGCAGTAGTAGTAGTGGAAGAGTTTGATGTAAAGGTACAACCCGAAATATTAAATACATTTGTTGCTCCCGAAGACAATAACATTGCCCCACCACTGCCTACTGTAGTATTACCTGTAAAAGTACAATTACTGATAGTTATTGGGCTGGCATTCGTGGCTGTAATATAACATGATATGCAACCTCCACTACCAGCTGTAGCGCTGTTGTTCGAGAAACTGCAATTTAAGATTTTCACACCGCTAGTTTTACTATAGAGATACAATCCTCCTCCTGATCCGTTTCCTGTACTGCCACTTGTATTATAATCAATTTTACAACCTGAAACCACACAGGTATCGCCATATACAGTTACACCACCGCTGGTCAAGGGACCTGTATTATGATGAATATACGAGTCTTTCAATGTTCCCTTGGATAATACCGAAACACCGGCACTGGCTCCTGTTGTAAGACTTCCCACACTTTTACAACCAGTAACTATACAGTTTTGCATAATTGTTTTGGCACCTGTAATTTTTGCCCCGCCACCAGAGCCATTTCGGTTGCTGTTGGTACAATTCTGAAAAGTAATACCGTCAATTACCGAAGCAAGCGTTCCACTATAAGTTGTCATAATTCCGATATAAGTGCCTGAACCATCAATAATGGAAGCATTGGTAAAATCCCAAGCCAAAGGGGATGCTTTCGCACGTTCCGTAATGGCATATTCTGTGCCGGCAAAACCGCCGTACATACTTACTCCTGCAAGCAAGCTATCGCGACCGTTGATATTGTAAGTACCTGCAGCCAACCAGATTTGGTCGCCCGAGGCAAACTGATGTGCCGAGAATACGGGTTTTGCGAACCGTTTATCGTCCAACCACTGGTTTAGGGTAACCGATGCTCCTGCCGCACCAACTACCGATAAATCAACGATAGTATCGCCTACTCCTGCTGCACGCCAAGAGACCGCACCAGATGTTCCTAATTGTACCAGATAGGTTTTGGCTGCAAAGGCAGAAGAACCTGTAAATAATGCTATACTAAGCATTAAAGTAAAAAGTTTTTTCATGATAGTAAAATTTTAAAGATTAATTGATTTGTTCTTTTTTATTATTCAACTTTCCCAAAGTTTTTAAACCTTGGGAAAGTTGTAAGATTTTAAAAGCTGATTATTGAACAGCTACTTTTTGAACCTTACTGCCCACTTTCACCATATAAATTCCCCGAGGCACAGCTATTGACATATTGCTAGTGCTGATTTTGCCCGATTTGATTTTAGAACCTGTCATGGCATAAACCGTCATTTCTTCACCAATTGTAACATTACGCAATTCAATGCTGTTATTGGCCGAGTAGCATTGGAAAGCTGATTGTGGTTTTGATAATCCTGTGGCCAAATCAAACTGAACAGCCAAGGTTGCAGTAGCTATTATGGCTGGTGCTGTATAAACATTATTTACCAACGAACCAGTAATATCACTTCCATTATAAAGTGCCGAAGTTATTTTGTAACCGGAGTTGGGAGTGATTGTAAATGTCAATTGTGTTCCCTGTGGTTTTGCATCAACATCACCGGTAGAGTAACTATTTATAGCTCCATTTGCATTAAAAGTAATGGTTGTATTGAAATAGGGAAGTTCATAAGCGCCTATATCATAGGCACTTCCCTGCTGACGGATAACTCCGGCAATGTCTGGACTGCAGGCAGCTATTGTTGTTCCTGCATTAAGTGCAAGCGAAGTGGCTGATAATCGGTAATCCCTGTTTGCCACTGTAGCATTGGCAGCATCCACAAAATCGGTAGCCGCAATGGTTTTTATGCTAATGTTCGACAATGTTCTATCAGACGCACAGTTAGTTGTGGTTGGATTGGTTTGTCCAGAGAATCCGGACACATTATAAAACAGGCAATTGCTAAATATATAGGGTGGGTAAGGGGAAGTC